>CACANA010000016.1 GCA_902533775.1 uncultured Pelagibacteraceae bacterium | reverse complement strand
TTAAATGATACATTTCCAGAAATACAAAAAAAAATATCTTTTCCAAAATACTTCAAATGCGGGCCTTGATAAGCAAATTCTATTACAGGTGAATTGTAATCATTTTGTAGAAGCGAGTTTAACAATTGAAAATTTCTTTTATCCATCGCTCCACTAAAAGGAATACCAATATGGTATAAATTATTTCTTCCTAAGTCTTGATATGTGGTGTTGATACCAGCTCTTAAAATTTTAAAGTAGTTTCTATCTTTTGATTTCATTATATTGATCTAAAGTTATTCGATAAAATTTTATTGTATCACCAGGATTAACTAGATTTGGGTTTGATTGATTAGATGAGTCGAAAATATTTTGTGGTGTATTTCCCAAAATATTCCATCCCCCAGGTGTCTCAAAAGAGTATATGTTGCAAAATTGTTCTGTTATTCCAACTGAACCTTTTGGAACTTTAACTCTTGGTGTTTCTAATCTTTTTAATCTCATCTCCTGGTCGAGATCACCAAGAAAAGGCATACCAGCAACAAATCCTGTCATATAACAAAAGTAATTTTTACTAAAAAATTTTTCTAGGATTATTTCTGATTTTAATTTTAATTTGTTTTCAACTCTTTCGATATCTAATGCAAAGTCATTATCACAACATACTGGGATTTCGATTAGGTTTTTTTCTAATTTATTGTTTTCTTTAATCTCTATATTTTCAATTTTTTTTTTTAAAGATAAAAAAGAATGTATATTTAAATCATATGAAATTATTAATTTATTATAAGATGGAGTTAAGTTTGTAATACCTTTTAAATTTAATTTTTTTATATGGTAAAAATATTTGATAACATTTGAATTAATTTCTTGATTTACATCACTTCCAAAGTCGCAATACAAAGCTGCGTCACCAAGATTTAATATATTTTTTATCATACCATGTTATACTTATGATTTGTTAGTATGGAAATTAATATCAATTGTGATCTAGGTGAAAAATCAAAGCATCATTCTGATGAAAATGATCCAAAATTACTAGAAATTGTCAATTCAGCCAACGTTGCTTGTGGTTATCATGCTGGTGATGAAGATAGCATGAACCAGGTTGTAAAAATTTGTAAGAAAAACGGTGTCAGTATAGGAGCACATCCATCATTTAATGATCCCGAAAACTTTGGACGTAAAAGACTAAATTTATCGTCAGATGAAATAAATAAATTATTAATTGATCAGTATGAAATTTTACAAAATATAGCTAATAAACATGGTGAGATTGTTACCCATATTAAACCACACGGTGCATTAAATAATATGGCTTGCGAAGATATTGAGCTTGCAACTATTATTGCAAAATCAATTTGCAATTTTAACAAAGATTTAATCTATTTAGTACCGACAGGTTCAAAGATGGAAGAGGCAGCAAAGAAATTTGATATGAGGATAGCATGTGAAATTTTTGCTGATAGAAATTATGAAGATAATGGAAACTTAGTATCTAGAAAAGAGCCTCATGCACTTATTACAGATCCAGAAAAAGCAAAAAGTCACGTTTTAAGCATGGTTCAGAACCAAGCCATAAATTGTCACAGCGGAAAGCAAATACCTTGTGAAATAGACTCTGTATGCATACATGGTGATAATGCAAGTTCTCTAGCTACAGCTATATCTATAAAAAATAATTTAATAGATAATGGCTTAGAACTAAAAACACTAACTAATTTAAGGAAATTTAAATAATGATAAAGAAAATATTTTTTTCAATGTTCTTTTTAATATTTTTAGCAGGAACGTCTTTTGCTGCTGGATCTAGTAGCGATTCTGGATCAACAGAAAGCCATTATGATAAGGCAGTGAAATTGATTAAAGCTGCAAAAAAATTAGAAAAAAAAGGTAAAACAGATAAAGCAATTAAAAGATACGAAAGAGCAATTAAATTTTTAGTAAAGTCGAATAAGATGAATCCAAATAAAGCAGACACATTAAATTATCTTGGGTTTGCAACAAGAAAAACTGGTGATTTTGAAAATGGTGAGAAATATTATCTTCAAGGTTTAGCTATCGAGCCAAATCACATAGGAATTAACGAATATCTTGGTGAATTATATGTTGCAACCAATAGGATGAATTTAGCAAAAGAAAGATTGGGTGTTCTAGAGGGATGTAATTGTGAGGAATACAATCAGCTAAAAGGTGTTATAGACGGATCTAAAAAATCAAAATACTAGTTTATATTTTTTATCATTTGTTCAGGCATCCAAAGAGCAATTTCTGGAAATATCACAACCAAAATAACAGCAAAAATCATTAGCAAGAAGAGTGGAAACGCGCTTCTTGCTATATAACCCATATCTTTATTAGCCATACCCTGAAGAACAAAAAGATTAAAACCAACCGGCGGAGTGATCTGAGCCATTTCAACAACAATAACTAGAAAAACACCAAACCAAATCATATCAAAACCTGCTTGTCTAATCATTGGTTCAATTATAGCCATTGTTAAAACTACAGCAGAGATACCATCAAGAAACATTCCAAGAATTATATAAAAAATCATTAAAACAAAAATTAAAACATATGGAGAAAGTTCCATTCCTTCAATCCATAGAGCAAGATTTCTTGGCAATCCCGTAAATCCCATTGCCAAAGATAAAAAAGTGGCTCCTGCTAATATAAAAGCTATCATACAAGAAGTTTTAGTAGCACCCAAGAGTGACTCTTTAAATGTTTTTAAAGACAAACTCTTTTGAAAATATGATAAAATTAGTGCACCTACTACACCCAAAGAAGCTGCTTCAGTTGCAGTTGCTATACCAGTATAAATTGAGCCAATAACTGAAACTATTAATAATATTACAGGTATCAGTTTTCCTGATTTCCTTACCTTTTCCATAAGTGTGAAGTCTTGTTTAAAAGTAGGCATGGATTTTTTGTTTATTGACGACCAAATCATTACATATGTCATAAAAATCAACGCAATCATTATTCCTGGTAAAATTCCTGCAATAAATAGTTTTGCTATAGACTCTTGAACAGTCACTCCATAAATAATTAAAATAATTGAGGGTGGAATTAAAAGACCGAGTGTTCCTGAACCAGCTAAACTTCCAAGTAGAATACTTTCTGGATATTTTCTTTTTCTTAGTTCTGGAATAGACATTTTTCCTACTGTGGCTACAGTTGCTGCAGAAGATCCAGAAATAGCTGCAAATAAAGCACATCCAACTACATTAACATGCACTAAGCCACCAGGTAGTTTCTGCATCCATGGGGATAATCCTTCAAATAAATTTTCAGATAACTTCGTCCGAAATAAAATTTCACCCATCCAAACAAATAAAGGGAGTGCAGTTAAAGTCCATGAGGATGAGGCTCCCCAAATTGTTGTTGCCATCGCATCACCAACTGGCCTTGTGGTAAACAGCATCATTCCTATAGATGAAACACCAACCATGCTTATAGCAACCCAAATTCCTGAGCCTAAAAATATCAAGAGAACACTTATGAAAAATATAGTAAGTAAAATTTCAGTCATTTTTTTTTGTTTGTATTTTCAAAACTAATTGATGAGATACACATATGAAAAATATTAGTGATCCTAAAGCAACACTAGTTTGTGGTATCCAAATTAAAATTTCGTCAGCTCCTTCACTTCTCTCTTGAAATTCATAAGATATTTTTAGCATTTTCAAAAAATAGAATGCTAAATAACCAGAAAATATAGTTGCAACTATCAAACTCCATAATTCCAAAAATCTCTTTTTAATCCCAGTAGCTTTTTCTAAAAATAAAGTAATTCTAATGTGACCACCTTCTACAAAAGTATAAGATAAAGCAAAAAAAGATGAGGCAGCCATACAATATCCAGAATATTCAGCTAGGCCTCTTATATAAAAACCAAATATTCTTGATGAAATTCCAATTAAAATAAAAACTGCAACCAAAATAAGAAAGAATGCAGCGATATAGCCTGAGTAACTATAAAGATTATTTAAAAATTTATTGACTTTATTAAACATATAAAAAGGCCGTTTAATACGGCCTTTTTAATTATAGTGATTTAATTATAAGCAGCAAGAACACTAGCACCTCTATCGCCAGCTTTTTTCTTCCATTCTTCTGCCATTGTAGCACCAACTTTTTTGAAATGACTTTCAAGGGCTGCATTTACTTTGCCTACTTTCATTCCAGCATCAGCTAAAGCTTTTTTATCAGCAACATTTCCTTTTTTTGAAAGTGCCCAACCTTTTTTCTCAGCAACTGCTGCCTCTTCCATAATCATTTTTTGTGTAGCTTTATCTAATTTATTCCAAGAACCTCTGTGAGCTACAATCATATTTTTTGGAAACCAAGCTGCAATATCATAAAAATACTTTACTCCATTTTCCCAAATTTTACTGTTCTTACCAGTAGTTGGTGAAGTAATCATACTTTCAACCGCACCAGTTGAGAATGCTTGGCTTATTTCAGCTGCTTCTATTTTTGTAGGAGCCATACCTGTCAACTCGGCCATTCTAATAGTTGCAGAATTATATGCTCTAAATTTTAAACCTTTTAAATCAGCAACACTATTAATTTCCTTTTTACTATAAAGACCTTGCGCAGGCCATGGTACAGCGTATAAAAATACAAGACCTTTTTGATCTAGACCTTTAATTATTGCAGGCTTAGATGCTTGATACAGTTTCATAGCATCATCATAAGATGTCGCAAGAAATGGTTGTGAATCAATCTCTAATAACGGATCCTCTTTACCTAGAGCCGACATAAATCTCTCGCCAATTTGAGCTTGTCCAGTTCTAACAGCCCTAAATATCTCTCCACCTTTAAATAGAGATCCGCCTGGGTGTGTTACTATTGTTAATTTCCCCCCACTTTTTTCTGAAACATTTTTAGCAAATTCAGCTGCATTAGCAGAATGGAAGTTGCTTGCACCATATGCTAGTGCCATATCCCATTTTTCTGCGGCAAAAGCATTAGCAGATAAAATAACAGAAAATAAAACAGAGAGCAAAATTTTGAAAAGTTTCATAAATCCTCCATATTTCTAAAAAATATATCTCATTATGTATTAAAACTTAAATCAATAAAAATTTTTGATGTTTTATTGAAAAATTATAAATAATTACTATTATAATAGCATCTTGATCGAACAATCACTCATTTTATTGCAAATTATATTTATAGATATTATTCTAGCTGCAGATAATGCAATAATAATAGGATTGATTGCAGCTAATTTCGTCCCAAAAAATAGAAAAAAGATAATATTTTGGGGAGTAGTTGGAGCGTTAGTTTTCAAAGTTATATTTGCAATATTTGCAACATATTTATTTAAGTTTTACTTCATTAAAATTCTTGGTGGATTACTTTTAATTTGGATTGTTAATGACTTAAGAAAAGATTTATTTGAAATTCAAAAAATTAAGTCTCCTAAAAAGAAATCTATGGAACCTTCATTTATCAAAAGTATTTACAAAGTATTATTTGCAGATATTACGATTAGTTTTGATAACGTTATTGGAGTTGTTGGAGCAGCCAAAGGTAATTTTGGTTTTATGATTTTTGGCTTGGTATTATCAGTAGTTCTTACTGGAGCCTTAGCTACTTATTTAGCAAATTATATACAAAAACATTTATGGATAGCTTATATAGGTTTAGGCTTTATATTATTGGTTGCTATTCAATTAGTAATAGGTGGGCTAGTCGATTTAGAAATTTTAAATATTAATGAAAAATATATAAAGTATTTCTAATATTACCAAGTTCCAGTATTTTCCATTGATGACCAGGGCTCTTTAGGAGGAAGATTTCCTTCCTGAAGTATTTCTATTGATATTTTATCTGGTGATTTCACAAATGCCATATGACCATCTCTAGGTGGTCTATTAATTGTATAACCCATATCCATTAGTCTTTGACATATTTCGTATATATTTTTAACTCTATAAGCTAAGTGACCAAAATTTCTAGATCCCTCTCCTAAATTGTCACCGTCCCAATTATAAGTTAGTTCAATTTCTGCATTATTGTCGTTTGGTGCAGCTAAAAAAATTAATGTATATCTGCCTTTTTCATTTTCCATTCTTTTTGTCTCTTTTAAACCCAGTCCATCACAAAAAAATTTTAACGACTCCTGAATATTAGAAATTCTGATCATTGTGTGTAAATATTTCATAGTAAAATTATAATTTATTTCTATTCTAGTTCAATAGTACTTGGTGGTTTAGAAGTCACATCATAAACTACTCTATTTATACCTCGAATATTATTAACTATTTTATTCGATACCATTTGCATAAATGATTTATTAAATTGAAAATAATCCGCTGTCATTCCATCTTCGGATGTTATTGCTCTGAGTAAACATAAATATTCATATGTTCTATTGTCTCCCATTACACCAACTGTTTTAACAGGTAGTAATGCAGCATAAGCCTGCCATATCTTATGATATAAATTGTGTTCTCTTAATGCATTTACAAAATAATTATCTGCTTCTTTTAAAATTTTTATTTTTTCTTTAGTAATTATGCCTGGCATTCTAATTGCTAAACCAGGACCAGGAAAAGGATGTCTAGAAATAATTTCTTTACTTAAATTTAATTCTAGACCTAACATTCTAACTTCATCTTTAAATAAATACTTCAATGGCTCAACCAATTTTAATTTCATCCTTTTCGGCAGACCACCTACATTATGATGAGACTTAATTTTTGACGTTTGACTTCCTGTTACAGATTTACTTTCAATTAAATCAGGGTATAGAGTTCCTTGAGCTAAAAATTTTACATTTTTTATTTTTTTTGCATATTTTTCAAAAAGTTTGATAAATAAATTTCCAATAATTTTTCTTTTTTTTTCTGGATCTGTTATATTTTTTAATTTGCTTATAAATAATTGTTCAGCATTTACATAAATTAAATTCAATTTAAATTTTTTTCTAAAAGTATTTACTACTTGTTTTTCTTCGTTTTTTCTGAGCAGACCAGTATTAACGAATATACAAGTTAAGTTTTCTCCAATCGCATTACTAATTAATTTTGCTACTACACTACTATCTACTCCACCAGATAATGCGCAAATTACTTTAGAATTTCCAACTTGTTCTTTAATTTGCTGCATAAGTTTGGATTTTTGATTTTTTGATGTCCAATTTTTTTTAATTTTACAAATTTTAATTACAAAGTTTTTTAATATTACTTTACCTTTAACTGTATGAGAAACTTCTGGATGAAACTGTATGCCATATATTTTTTTTTTTACATTTTCTATCATGCATAATTTCGAATTTGAGGATTTCGCTATAACTTTAAAACCTTTAGGTAATTTAATTACCTCATCCCCATGACTCATCCATACATTGGTAGATTTTTTTGAAAAGAAATTTTCGGTTAAAGCACTTTTTTTTAATTTTGTAACTTTTGCTAACCCAAATTCTCTTGATTTTGCTGGTTTTACTTTACCTCCTAATTCTTTAGAGATTATCTGGTGACCAAAACAAATACCTAAAATTGGAATATTTAAACTTAATAAACTTTTATTGAATTTAACTTTTTTATTTTGATAAACATTTAAGGGACCACCTGATAAAATGATGCCTTTCACATTTTTTTCATTTTTGTAGTCTTTAAGTTTGTTGTGACTTATAATTTCACAAAAAATATTTAATTCTCTTACTTTTCTTGCAATTAATTGTGTAAACTGAGACCCAAAATCAATTATTAAAATTTTATCTAGATTATTTTCAAGACGCATCTTTTTTTTCAAACTCTTTTAGGCGTTTGTTAATAGATGCGATTTTATCACAAAGGTTCGAGCATATTTTCTTAAAATCTTCTCTAAGTTCCTCTGCTTTAGAAAAATTAGATCTTTCTAACTCAATATCTATTAATAGATACATTGCCTCTTCGTTGTTTGGCTCGAGTAGTAAGACTGTATTTATATTTTTTTCCAGTTCTGTTTTGTTTTCTTCATTTTTAAATATTTTTGCTAAATATAGATATGATTTTGAGTCTTTTGGATTGTATACAATATTTCTTTGAAATAAAAATTTTGAATCTTCATATTTTTCATTTTCATAAAGATTTTTTGCTTCATCAAAAAAATTAACTTTCTCTGCGTTAACATTAAAAATTAAAGTAGAAAGTAAAATTATTGCTAGGGTATTTTTTTTTATCATCTTTTTATTTCGTCTATGTTATGTACCATACTTTCATAAAAACCTGCTTTAGTAATTTTGACAAATTTTGGTTTTTTTCTAAGATCTTTAATTCTTTTTGCACCTAAGTATCCCATTGATGATTTTAAACCCCCTACTAGTTGGTAGATTATTTTTTCAACTGTGCCTTTGTATTTAACAAAACCTTCAACACCTTCTGCTACATATTTTGAAGTATCTTTTTGTTTTGATTGAAAATATCTATCTGCTGATCCTTTATTCATTGCTCCAATAGATCCCATGCCTCTAAAACTTTTAAATAATTTACCACCTCTTTTAATAATTCTACCTGGAGCCTGATCTGTTCCTGCAAATAATGATCCAATCATTACCGCATCTGCTCCTGCTGCAAGTGCTTTTGCAATATCCCCAGAAAATTTGATACCTCCATCAGCTATTAATGTTGTTTTACTTTTGCCCATACCTTTTTTTACATCTAAAATTGCACTTAACTGTGGAACTCCTATCCCCGCAACTAATCTTGTAGTGCATATAGATCCTGGTCCAATTCCAACTTTTATAATATCTACTCCTTGCTTAATCAGAAATTTAGCTGCTTCTGCTGTAGCAATATTACCTGCACATAAAGCTGTTTTAGTTGGTTTAATTTTTTTAATTTTTTTTATTATTTCAGCTACTTTTTTTGTATGACCATGAGCTGTATCAACAACAATTAAATCGATATTTTCTTTTAAAATCTTTTGAGCTCTTATGTGTTCGTTTAAACTTGCACCAACAGCTGCACCAACTAACATTTTTTTTGCTTTTACTTTTCTTATTTCTTTTATCTGATCATTTATTGATAAATTTCTATGTATAACACCCATTCCACCCTTTTTACCGATTGAAATAGCCATGTTAGACTCTGTTACAGTATCCATTGCTGAAGTTAGAAGGGGTATAGAAATATTTAAGTGTTTTGATAATTTAACTTCTGTCTTTACTTCTGAAGGTAAAATTTCAGAATAATTTGGTGCTAAAGTTACATCATCGAAAGTTAGCGCTTCTTTGATAGGATCCATGTCCTTATATAAACGATTCTTAAAAAAATAAAAGTATCTATCTTAAATTTTTGCAGATTAAGAAACTTTCTTTAGAGTCTTTTCTACTTGCTGGAGGCTTATAGACATTAAATTTTACAAAATTTTTTTTTGAAAATGCAATTATCTCATTAAATGAAGTTCCCATAAATAATTTTGAGACAAAATAGCCATTTGGCTTCATCATTTTTGTAGCGAAATCCAAAGCTTCTAAAACTAATTCTCCAGTTACCATAGAGTCTAGATTTTTATTTCCTGTAGTATTGACTGCCATATCTGAAATAATTAGGTCAACCTTTCCACCAAAGTAATTATTAATTTTATTTTGTTGCTCAGTATCTGTAAAATCTCCTTTTATAATTTTTACATTCTTTATTTCTTCTATTTCTTTTAGATCTATTGCTAAATGCTTATTACATTTTAAATTACTTGATATATATTGAGACCAGCTTCCAGGAGCAGCCCCAAGATCTATCACTGATATATTATTTTTTAAAAATTTAAATTTTTCGTTAATTTCTTTTAATTTATAAACAGCTCTTGATCTATATCCTTCAACTTTTGATTTTCTCACATAAATATCTCTTCTCTGCTTATTAATCCAGTTTTTCGAGATTTTATTTTTTTTCAATTAGTTTTGAACCTTAAAGATTTTGAAATTTTACTATTATTCAATGTACTTAATTCTACTTCTAGGCTTTTTTCAATTCTCATATCTTTATTTTGCACTTTGATACCACCAGCTAAATGAATTATGCCAATTTTTTGATTTGGCAAAAAAGGTTCTACAAAAATTTTATTTTTTTCATCAAAATTTGGAAGCAAATTACTAACTAACCAGTTACAATTATGTGGAAGAAATTCAACATCGACATTGTCAATATATACACACATATTTATTGCCAGTTGCTCTGAACCAAATATTTGGCCATGACTAAGGGTCGTTTTTAAATTTTTTTGCCAAACATTCCAACAGCTAGAACCTTTTTCTAGTGAGAAAACACCAATATTAATATGTGGGGCAAATGCTAATTTTCTGGCTTTATTAATATCAATTTTAGATTTAATGGCATGTTTAAAATTTTGAGTTTTTATAATAGCTAATTTTCCAAATAACCATTTAACATTGCTTAATGTTCTATAACCAGGCGTCATTGTCTGAGTAATTCCCAGTTTTCCATCATTACAAGCCTCAAAATATAATTCTATTGATCTCCAATCTTGAACCCATGCATCACAATCAATCCAAAGATATTTTTTATAGTTAGGAAAATATTTTGGAAGAAATGCTCTTGATACCTGACTTTTTAGCCATTCTTTACCTTTAACTTTTGATTGTGGAACCTCAATATCCCATTCGGCCTTTTTGATTTCATCTACTTTATTTTTTAGAAGAGTAGTTTGCTCCACTGTTAAACCCGCATCAAGTATACAAATAGCAACCTTTTCGCTCTGGTTGAATTGTTTAATAGAGTCTATTAATTCATTTAGCAATTCAAAATAGTTAGAGTCTGCTAGAGAAATAATTACATTTTCTTTCATTACAAAATATCTTCGTGATGATCAACACCATCATCTTTTTCTTTATTTTGTTTTTTCAAAAATAGGTAATGAATTGAACTTGCTGGAATCATTAATAAATAAATAATTCCCGAAATTATAATTGTATTGAAAGTATATATTAGCAATAAACCAAAATATAAAATTATTCCAAATAGAAGAAATATTGAAGTACTTCTTGGAACTACAATTCTTTTTAAAGAATATGTGGGAATTTTACTTATCAAAAGTACAGAAATAATGATGAATAAAGAAGGAACAATAATATTTTTATTTATAGTTATAAACTGAACCTCACTAAAACTATAAATCAATGGCATTAATACTAATACTCCTCCTGCTGGAGATGGAATACCTTCAAAAAAGTTATCTCTCCATGAAGGCTCACCACCTGTTGAAACATTAAATCTTGCAAGTCTTAAGGCAACACATACTACATATATTAAAGATATTAACCAACCAAATCTGCCAATATTATCTAGAGCCCAAAAATACATTATGAATGCTGGTGCAACTCCAAAACTAATTACATCAGTTAATGAGTCTAATTCCTTTCCAACTTTTGATGTGGCTTTAATTAATCTTGCAATTCTTCCATCTAAACCATCAATGATTGCGGCAATTAAAACTGCAATAACGGATAATTCAAATCTTCCATCAAATGCAAATTTAATTGAAGTTAAGCCAATACACACTCCAACCAGAGTCATAATATTTGGCAAAATAACTCTCGAATTTTTATTTGAAACTAATCTTATATTCTTTTTTGGATTTTCCATTTATCTTTTGGCTATCAATGTTTCTCCAGCAACTGCTCTTTGATTAACCTTTACGAGTGGTTCATAGTTTTCAAAATATAAATCTGCTCTACTTCCAAATCTAATCATCCCTATTCTAGATCCTTGATCAACATTTTCTTCAACTGAGGTATCAGTTACTATTCTCCGTGCAACCAGTCCTGCTATTTGAACTACAATTATGTCTTCGCCATGAGAATTTTTAATTTTATAATAATTTCTTTCATTATCCTCGCTTGCTTTATCAAGAGATGCATTAATAAATTTTCCAGGTTTGTATAAAATTTCTTCAATTTTTCCTGAACATGGAGATCTATTCACATGACAATCAAACACATTCATAAATATACTTACTTTCTTGAATTTTTTATTTTCAAGTCCTAATTCTTTTGGTCCGTTTGTATCTAAAACTTGTAAAACCAATCCGTCAGCAGGACTTGTTAAATAGTTCTCGTCATTTATTGGAATTCTTTCTGGATCTCTAAAGAAATAATAACACCAAATACTTAAGACCAAACCTATGAAACCTAAAAAACCATGAATGAAATATAAAATGATCGTTGCTACTACGAAAATTACTATAAATTTATAGCCTTCGTTATGAATCTTTGGAAAAATTTTGTCTATCATAATCGTTCAATTGATAATTCTGGATTAATATGTATATAAAAAGAATAAATTCAATTATTAAGATACATCAAAAAATGAGCAAAATTAAGGTAAAAAATCCCATTGTTGAGCTAGACGGCGATGAAATGACAAGAGTAATTTGGGAATTCATCAAAAACAAATTAATTCTACCTTATTTAGATTTAGGCATTGAGTATTACGATCTAGGAATGGAAAGCAGGGATGATACAGATGACAAAATTACTATCGACTGTGCTAATGCAATCAAGAAAAATGGAGTAGGTATCAAATGCGCAACTATTACTCCTGACGAGGCGAGAGTTGAAGAATTTAAATTAAAGAAAATGTGGAGATCTCCGAATGGAACAATAAGAAATATTATTGGAGGAACAGTATTTAGAGAGCCGATAATTTGTAAGAATATTCCAAAACTTGTCCCATCTTGGACGGATCCATTAATTATTGGAAGGCATGCTTTCGGTGATCAATATAGAGCTACAGATTTTTTAGTTCCAGGAAAAGGTAAATTAGAAGTTAAGTGGACATCGGAAGATGGAAGTGATGAAAAAAAATATGAAGTATTTAATTTCCCAGGACCAGGTATCGCTCTTTCAATGTATAATTTAGATAAATCAATTGAGGACTTTGCAAGGTCATGCTTCAATTACGGTCTAATTAAAAAATGGCCTGTATATTTATCAACAAAGAATACCATACTAAAAAAATATGACGGTAGATTTAAAGATATATTTCAAAATGTTTTTGAAAAAGATTTTAAATCAGAATTTGAAAAAAATAATATAACTTATGAACATAGGTTAATCGATGATATGGTTGCTTGTGCTATGAAGTGGCAAGGTAAATATATATGGGCTTGTAAAAACTATGATGGCGATGTTCAGTCAGATACTGTTGCTCAAGGTTATGGTTCTTTAGGTTTAATGACAAGTGTTTTATTAGCACCTGATGGCAGAACAATGGAAGCAGAGGCGGCTCATGGAACTGTTACTCGACATTTTAGAATGCATCAACAAGGTAAAGAAACATCAACCAATCCAATTGCATCTATATTTGCTTGGACAAGAGGTTTGGCGCACAGAGGAAAATTAGATAGCAATGATGAATTAATTAAATTTGCCAAAACACTTGAAGAAGTATGTGTTGAGTCAGTTGAATCAGGATCAATGACCAAAGATTTAGCAATACTTATTGGCCCTTCTACAAAATATTTAACAACTAACCAGTTTTTAGATGTAATTGATGGAAGTTTAAAACAAAAATTAAATTAAGGTTTTTAGTTTTTCTAAAGCTTCGTCGATTTTATTTGAGTCTTGGCCTCCAGCTTGTGCAAAATCTTTACGGCCTCCACCACCCTTTCCACCAATAATTTCAGAGCCTAGTTTTGCAAATTTAACTGCATCGTATTTATTTGTTAAATTTTCTGTTACACCTACAGCAAGACCAACTTTCTCATCCTTATTTGCAAATACTACTACTATTCCTTCACCCAACTCTTTTTTACCTGCATCAACGAGTTTTCTTAGGTCTTTTGGAGATAAATCTTGAACTTTTTGTAATCTAACTTGAGTGCCATTTATATTTTCATCTTTAATTATGTTTTTTGTTTTATTAGCTAAAACTGATTGAACATTTAATTGTTCTAATTGTTTATTAAGGTCTTTAATTAATCCTTTCGTATCTTTATTCTCTAGATTTGGTTTTCCACCTAATTTAATAATTTGGGCAGACACCTCTTTAATGCTGTCTTCATCCTTTTGTGCAGAAAGGTTTGACATTTTTTCCTTGTTTTTTAAGAATATTTCGAGTTGTTTGTCCCTCAAAGCCTCAACCCTTCTAACTCCAGCAGCTATTGAGGATTGGCTAATAGTTTTAAATTTTCCAATATCACCTGTATTTTTTACATGTGTTCCACCACATAATTCTGTTGAAAAATAAGAGTTATTTTCCGCTCCCATAGAAACTACTCTCACTTCTTCTCCATATTTTTCACCAAAAAAAGCTAAAGCACCTTTTTCAATGGCAGCTTTTGGTGTCATAATTCTTGTAGTTACATCAGTTTTGTTTTGAACGTATTCATTAACTAATTTATCAATAATTGTTAGCTCATCCTCTGTAATTGGTTTCATATGACTAAAATCAAATCTTAGTCTATCAGGCGCAACTAAAGATCCTTTCTGCATAACGTGTTTTCCCAATGTTCTTCTCAAAGACTCGTGTAATAAATGTGTTGCAGAATGATAAGCCTTAAGATTGTTACGTCTTTCAATATCTATTTTCATTTCTACTACGTCTTTAATCTTAATCTCACCAGATTTTAGAATTCCATAATGTATAAACAGATCTCCAAGTTTTTTTTGAGTATCTGTGACCTCAAATACTGAATTACCAGATACTATTGTTCCTTGATCTCCAACTTGTCCACCAGACTCTCCATAATAAGGGGTTTGATTAGTAATAATTATCCCTTCCTCACCATTTGAAATATTTTGTGCTTCTTTATTATTTTTAATTATCGATAACACCACTCCTTCTGATTGGTTAAACTCATACCCAAGAAACTCTGTAGGTCCTATTTTATCTTTTATACCAAACCAGATTTCTTCTTCAGAGGCATCTCCAGAACCTTTCCAGTTTTGTTTTGCAAGTTCTTTGCTCTTTTTCATTAGCTCATCAAATTTATTTTGATCAACGGTCAAAGATTTATTTTTTAAAATATCTTCTGTTAAGTCTAACGGGAAACCGTAAGTATCATATAATTTAAACGCTACTTCACCTGGTAAAACTTTTTTTATTTTTGAAATTTCATCATTCAAAATTTTAATTCCCCTATCAAGTAACACTAAAAATTTTTCTTCTTCCATTTTTAATGTTTCTTTAATTAACGTCTCTGATCTTTCTAGTTCAGGATAATTTCCTTTCATTTCATCTTTCAATGTATCAAAGATTTTATTGAAGACTGGTTCTTTAGAACCTAGCAAATGAGAATGTCTCATTCCTCTTCTCATTATTCTTCTAAGAACATAGCCTCTGCCTTCATTTGAAGGCAATACTCCTTCTGCAAGAAGAAATGAGCTAGCTCTTAGGTGATCTGCAATTACTCTAAAGCTTGATAAATTATTTTCATCTTGTTTTACTTTTGTAAATTCAGAAATCGAACTAATTAATTTTTTAAAATGATCTGTTTCATAATTATCATGTGTGCCCTGAAGTAATGCTGCAATTCTCTCTAAACCCATTCCAGTATCTACAGAAGGTTTTGGAAGATTAATTCTTTTATCTTTTGAAACTTGCTCAAATTGCATGAAGACTAAATTCCATATCTCAATATATCTATCTCCATCCTCATCTTTGGTTCCGGGTAAACCACCTTTTAAATGATCTCCATGATCATAAAATATCTCTGAACAAGGTCCGCAAGGGCCCGTTTCACCCATTGACCAAAAATTATCAGAAGTTGCTATCCTAATAATTCTATCGTCGCTAAAACCCGCAATTTTCTTCCAAAAATTGAAGGCTTCATCGTCTTCATGAAATACTGTTACATATAATCTATCTTTATTTAATCCAAAATCTTTTGTAATTAAATTCCAAGCAAGTTCAATTCCCCTTTCCTTGAAGTAATCTCCGAAAGAAAAATTTCCAAGCATTTCAAAAAATGTATGGTGTCTTGGAGTATAACCAACGTTTTCAAGATCGTTATGTTTACCTCCTGCTCTTACACATTTTTGAGAAGTAGTAGCTCTTTGATAATCCCTTTTTTCTAATCCAGTAAAAACATTTTTAAACTGGACCATGCCTGAATTTGCAAACATTAATGTTGGATCATTATTTGGAACCAAATTGCTAGACTCAACTATCTTGTGATCATTTTTTTCAAAATAATCTAGAAAAGTTGATCTGATCTCGTTTAATGTTTTTACCATATTTTGTTAAAATACAGCTTTTTCTATTGATGTCTACACCTCTAAAGGGAAAAAAGGCGCCCTTTCGAGCGCCTTTTTAATAACTAAAAGTTATCTGCTAATTTTTTTTATTAGGAATTTCTTCTTCTTTTTTTTGAGCCTCTACTTTTTCCTCGCTTAGTGGATTTCCTTCAATTTTTTTTGAGATCACACCAGCCTTTTCTCTGATTGCCATTTCAATTTCAGCAGCAGCTTTAGGATTTTGTTCAAGGTAAAGTTTCGCATTCTCTCTACCTTGACCAATTTTTTCACCTTTGTAAGCGTACCAAGCTCCAGATTTCTCTACAATATCTGCTTTGGCACCTAGGTCTATTAGTTCCCCTACTTTGCTAATTCCTTTTCCATACATTAAGTCAAACTCAACAACTTTAAATGGTGGAGCAACTTTATTTTTCACAACTTTAACTCTTGTTGTGTTACCAACTATATTATCTTTATCTTTGATTGCTCCAATTCTTCTAATGTCCATTCTAACTGATGAGTAGAATTTTAAAGAATTTCCACCCGATGTTGTTTCTGGGCTTCCAAACATAACGCCAATTTTCATTCTAATTTGGTTAATGAAAATAACCATTGTATTAGTTCGTGAAATTGAACCTGTTAATTTTCTCAATGCTTGAGACATCAATCTAGCTTGCAAACCAACATGAGTATCACCCATATCGCCTTCAATTTCAGCTCTCGGCGTTAATGCAGCTACAGAGTCCACAACAAGAACTGACATTGAGCCAGATTTAATTAATGTATCAGTAATTTCTAAAGCTTGTTCACCTGTGTCTGGTTGAGAAATTAGCAACTCTTCAGTATTTACACCTAATTTCTTTGCATACACTGGGTCTAAAGCATGTTCTGCATCAACGAAACCACAAATTCCACCTGCCTTCTGTGCTTCTGCAACTACTTGCAATGCTAAAGTGGTTTTTCCTGAAGACTCTGGTCCGTAAATTTCAATAATTCTTCCTTTTGGTAATCCACCAATTCCTAAAGCAAGATCTAAGCTTAAAGATCCAGTTGAGATAGACTCAACATCCATAGCTTTTTGTTCACCAAGCTTCATTACTGAGCCTTTTCCAAAGCTATCTGTAATTTGGCTGATTGCTGCGTCTAATGCTTTATTTTTCTCTTTGTTTTCCAATTCTTTATCTTTTGCGGTTTTCACCACTTTTAGGTTATTTTTAGTCATTTTTTGCCTCTTTTTTTGCTTTTTTTAACACTCGAATCATGGATTTAAATGTACACATTTTGTTCTCATTGGCAATATATTTCTCAAAATAGCTTAAAATCGTTAAATTACTTGAGTTTTAGGTATTCGCTATTCAATAAACCAATAGCTTTTAGAACATTGTATTGAGCTATAAGATTATTCCTCTCAGATTCTGCTAGAGAAATTTTTGCAGCCAATAACAAAGAGTTTGATTGAATAACATCTAGCGTTGTTCTTGAACCTCTTTCATACTCTGCAGCTATTCCTTCGTTAGCAATTTTTGCTGCTCTAACTTGAGATCTTACAGAATTTAAAAAACTTTTTGATGCTTCGAGATTTGACCAAGCGCTTCCAACATTTTTTTCGGTTGTTTTCACTGCATCCTCGAATAACAAAATTTTTCTAGTTTTAAGATTTGTATTCTTGTTTATTTTCGCACGTTTGCTTCCACCTGAATAAAATGGCCAGCTAATTGTTGCTTTAAGTGTATCTTTTTCTCTTTGGTCATAAGTTGAACTAAAATCTTCAGCATATGATCTTTCTAAAGATAAAGATGCGCTAGGTTTTAAGTCACTTTCTGCAATAGCAATATCCATTTCGGACTGATTTAATTCTATTTTAGCAATCATTATATCTGGGTTGTTTTCTCTTGCTAAATTGATTGCTGTACTAAGTTCACTTGGAACACCTACAATTGCTCTGTTTGTCTTTTTTAATTCATTTGTATTTAAGAGTTTACCAATAATATTTTCGTAATTTAATTTGTTAATCATTAATTCACTTCTTGCTTGAGTTAGTTGAGCGCTTGCTCCAGCAAGTGAGGACTCGGTTTGTGATAAATCTGCAGTTTTTATTTGTCCTCTATCTAATCTAACTTTATCATTTTCAAGTTGTTTAATAAGCAAATTTAAATTTTGTCTATTAATCGCAACTTTTTCTCTTGATAAAATTACAGATGTAAAAGCTTCTATAGCACTGTAAAGAACATCCTGTTCTTTTTTAAATAATCTTGCTTTTGAAAGTTCTAAACCTATTAAATTTTTTTCATAATTAAGGTCTCTCCCAAAATCCAATAAGGTTTGCTCTAATTTTATAGATGTTGTGAATGGATCAGAATCACTAATAGTTGCATCACCACCGCTCTGATTTGTAAGTTTATTTGTTTCTTCAAGGCTCTTAGACCCACTTAAACTCAAGGAAGGCATATAATCGGCTTTAGATATATTTAAATCTTCCTCTGATGCTTTTATATTTTCTCTCTCAGCATTTAATTGTTTATTATTGTTATAAGTTTCATTTAATGCTTCATATAATGTGACAGCTAGCGATTGAGCTGTTAACCAAAAAAAACTAAAAATTATTATTATTATTTTTTTCATTAATTGTACTTTACAGAATTAATTTGATGATTAGAATTCAATTTAATAACTATAGATGCGTATTTTGGCGCATATTTAAACATATTCTGAGTAATTCTCTGGTAAGTTTGCATAAAGTTTAAAACTTCTTTTTTTGTCATGATTTTTTGTATTGTTTTTTTATTCTTATTTTTTAATTTAAGTTTTTTTTCCTGAATAACTCTCCACTTTTGCAATAAACTAAAATTTTCTGCCCTTAAAAATAATAAACAATCAAGCTTACTATAAAGTTTCTTGTATCCTTTTTTTAGCTGGTCATTAACGTGTTTTCTCCAGATTAATTTACTATCATCATTTTTTTCCATCATATTTACACTTTTTTTTAATGTTTTTAAGCTTTCAGGTCTTGCTCCAACACACCAGCCTTCAAAAATAATTACATCTGGCTTTCTATTTACTTTATACCAATTATTTTTTGAAAACCTGTCATCAATTGCCTTATCAAATTTAGGCAACTTAATTAATCTAAATTTTCTAGAATTTACTTTTTTAATAAAACTAGAAATATAGCTTATATCATGAGTTCCTGGAACACCTCTTGTTAATAATAATGGATGAATTTTTTTAGATAATTTTATTCTATCTTTCTTAGTTTTGTAAATATCGTCAATCGATATTTTGAAAACGTTTAACTTAAAATATTTTTTTAAAATTATCATTAAGATAGAACTTATAGTAGTTTTTCCAGTTCCTTGTCCTCCTGTTAAACCAACAATATAAGGTTTCTTAAAATTTGTTTTTTTTGCAATCCAGAAACTCATTGGGACAAGATAATGTTTTAACATCTTGTCTTTGTTTTTAAATTTATCAGAAGATGTTTCTTGTGTTTTAATAAACTTATAACAATCTTTTTTTACTTTATTTAAACAATCCTCAACTAAATTCATTTAATTTTATTTTTGGTCAAGTGGATGGTTTAAACCATCAAAGAAAACAACATCTTTTAAATCGTCGACCTTAACTTCATCTACACAACCTAAATTAAATCCAGTCATGGCAGGTGCACTTCTTGGGTTATGATGTGTGTAAATTCCACATTCAACACAAAAGTAATGATTAGCAACTTTTGTATGGTACTGATAAAGCTTTAATTTATCTTCTCCCTTAGTGACTTTAAAATCTTCATTTTTTACCATTCCCATTGTTGCATTTTTTCTTTTACATATAGAACAGTTACATCTCACAATTTTTGGTAATTCATTGATTGGAACATTAATTTCTGCTTCTACACATCCACAATGACATGTTAGTTTCGGCATTAATTATTCTCCCCATTTTCCATGAAACTCATAAACAACTGCTGGCTTATCACCAACTACCCAGCCGTCATGACCTGGGTCAATTGAATATGCATCGCCTGCTTTATATGTTAATTCTGTTCCATCATCATGTTTGGCGCAAACTGCTCCTGAAACTATTACTCCAAGATGTTTTGCTTTACAGCTATCAGTGCCTACAGTTGGTTTAATATCTTGTGACCATTTCCATCCTGGCTGCAAAACTAATCTCATTACTCTTTGATCTCCGACTTTTACGATATCCATTTTAGCATTGTTGAAACTGGTATTGCTTTCATCTGGATTATCAAAACTTTTAACTTCAATTGAACTCATACCCTTCTCCTTTTATAATTAAATTTAGATCATAGACTACTAATGGTTTAAGTTATCCACAATAGCACAAAATATGGTTTTGGATGTTCACGCTTTGATTCACTTTTGATTCACTTACAGACTCAAAATACAACCTAATTGACACTATTGTATAACTCATGTACTAATAAGAACAAAACAAGAACACTTATGAAGCTAACAATACCTTATTATTTACACAAAGCAGGAGCTGGTTTTCCTTCCCCTGCAACTGACTACATAGAAGAAGATATAGATTTAAACGTACATCTAATCAAAAATGTTCCAGCAACTTTCATAATAAGAGTTCAAGGAAAATCAATGGTGGATGTTGGAATAAATGATGGTGATTTATTGGTTGTAGACAAAAGCTTAACTCCAAAAAATTTTTCAACTGTCATAGCAAATGTTCACGATGAACTCGTTGTTAAAACTTTAGTTAAAGAAAAAGATAAACAATTTTTAACGTCAGGATCTAAAGAATTTTCTGATCGAATCTTAATTAATGAAGAACAAGATATTTTTATTTGGGGAGTAGTCACATATGTCATACATTCAGTACACTAAAAAATTAGCACTAGTTGACTGTAATTCTTTCTATGTTTCTTGTGAAAGACTATTTAATCCAAAAATAAGAAAAAAACCTGTTGTAGTTTTATCTAATAACGATGGCTGTATAGTTTCAAGATCCACTGAAGCAAAAGCTTTGGGAATTAAAATGGGTGAACCTTACTTCAAAGCAAAAGATATTATTATAAAAAATGATGTACAAGTATTCTCATCAAATTATTCTTTGTATGGAGATTTATCTAGAAGAGTAATGAGAACTTTAAAAAGATTTAACTCTGATATTGAAGTTTATTCAATTGATGAGGCATTTATGGATTTATCAAATTTTTCTGACAATGAAGTAGAGCAAGTTGGAAGAGAAATTAGAGAAACAGTTTTAAAGTGGACTGGTATTCCAACAAGTATAGGAATAGCTAAAACTAAAACTTTAAGCAAGGTTGCGAATCACATAGCTAAGAAAAAACAATCAGGTGTTACAAGTCTAATTGGAATAGAAAATCTTGATCCTATTCTTGAAAAAATTGATATTAATGATGTTTGGGGTGTTGGAAGACAAATGACAAAGTTTTATCAAAAAAATGGAATTTATAATGCTAAACAATTAAAAAATAAATCAAACACCTGGATTAAGAAATCCTCAAATGTTCTAAGCTCAAGAACTGCAATGGAACTTAGAGGTGTACCTTGTATTGATTTAGAAAAAACAGCATCAAAAAGAAAAAGTTGTGTAGTATCGAGATCATTTGGAAAAAGAATAGAAAGATTTCAAGAACTTGAAGAAGCTGTTGCTAGTTATTGTTTAAATGCATCAGAAAAGATAAGATCTGAAAACCTCGTTGCAAAAGCTGTTATGGTATTTGTTAGAACCAGTCCTTTTCAAAAACAATTTGGTTTTTATTCAAACTCTAGAACAGTTGATTTTCCTATAGCAACTAACAATAGCATAGAGATCGTAAAAAATGCTTTATCTGTCTTAAAAGTAATCTTTAGAAAAGGACATCGTTATCAAAAAGCAGGAGTGATGCTAACTGGATTAACAGATGCAGAAAATAATGAAAATTTATTTTCATCAACAAAAGACGAGAAAATTAATAGATTAATGAGATCAATTGATAATACAAATTATAGATATGGTAGATCCACACTAAGTCTTGCAAGTGCTGGTGTTAGAAAGTCTTGGAGTATGAAAAGGGATTATAACTCAAAGATAGATACAGCTGATTTTTATAGTTTACCAACAATTAGAGCTTAAAAAAAATTATTTTATCGTATCAATACTTTCAATATTGCTAAGAGAATTATTTAATTCCTCTAAATTTTCTCTTCTTCCAATCATTACAACTGATAATCCAAATACGATAATTAGAGCTAAGGGGATAGCTGTAACAAAGCTTATATAATCAGCCATTAAGATTAAATAAATAGCATAAAATAAAATTGATCGAATAATTACTGTAGATTTAAAAACAGCTATGATTGCTAAAGAATGCTTAATTAAATTTTTAAAACTCATTTTAGAAGGACCAAAATATCTTGCTCCTCTTTCTGAAGGAGATGAAGATCTATTTTTTTCTAATTTTGCTAATGCTCCAGAGAAACTGCACCAAGTAGATTTATCATTTATTAATTTCTCAACAGTTGATTTTGGAAGACAGGTATAATTTCCAAATTTTATAGAATGGCCAGTAAATACATAAGTGATTATTTTATGTAAATGATAACAAGTTTTAAAAATGAA
>CACANA010000015.1 GCA_902533775.1 uncultured Pelagibacteraceae bacterium | reverse complement strand
AATGAGTTATTTGCGTCAAACTTCTTTAAAAGTTCAAACATTTCTTTTGTTTTTTCAATTTTTTTTCCAAAATCATCAAAAATAATTACGTTATTAGATTTATTTTTTTCAGTAATAAGTGAGGCTATGCTCATTTTTTTTTCACTCTTATTCAACTTTCTGGTTTTGTAATTATCTTGACCTTTTGGTCCATGAGCTATTCCCCCACCTACAAATATAGGGGCCTTTTTACTTGAGTGTCTTGCATTACCAGTGCCTTTTTGTGAGTAAATTTTTGAGGTTGAGCCAGTTATTTCGTTTCTTTGCTTTGTCTTTGCTTTTCTACCTTTAAAGTTTGCATTTAATTTATAGATAACACTACTCACTAATTGATTGTTAACTTTAGCACTAAAAATTTTATCTAGCACTTCTATGCTTTGTTTTTTTCCATCAATACTTAATTTATCTATTTTCATCTATTTTTTCTTTTTATCAGCTGATTTTTTTTGTTTTTCAATTTGCTCAATTTTCTCTTCAATCGACATTCGGTTAATATCTTTGACTGATCTTCTAATTAAAACCTCTGTATTTTTTGATCCAGGAATAGATCCTTTTAAATATAGCAAATTGTTCTCTTTATCTGTTTTTATAACTTCAATATTTTGTATAGTTCTAATTTTATCTCCCATATGACCAGCCATTTTTTTTCCTTTGAAAACTTTACCTGGATCCTGCCTTTGTCCTGTTGAACCATGTGATCTATGAGAAATTGAAACACCGTGAGTAGCCCTTAATCCTCCAAAATTATGTCTTTTCATTGCACCTGCAAATCCTTTACCAATTGTCTTAGATTTAACATCAACAAATTTAACATTCTCAAAAATTTCTAATCCAATTTCATTTCCTTCTTTGAAATTTTCAGTACTTTCTAACCTAAACTCTTTAAGTGTTTTTTTTGGCTCAGTATTTTTTTTGGCAAAATAACCTTTCATAGACTTGTTTAATTTAGAATTTTTTATTTTTCCAAATCCTATTTGGACTGCGCTATATCCTCTATTTTCTTTATCAATAACGTTTATTACTCTCCCAGTCTCCATTTTTAAGACGGTAACTGGAACTGATTGACCAGTTTTGAAAAACTCTCTAGACATACCTATTTTTTTTCCAATTAAAGCTAAGTTATCCATTATATTTTAATCTCCACATCTACCCCTGATGCTAAATCAAGTTTCATTAGTGCTTCAACTGTTGCAGGTGTAGGTTCAATAATATCAATTAATCTTTTATGAGTTCTGGTTTCGAATTGTTCTCTACTTTTTTTATCAATATGTGGTGATCTTAAAACAGTATATCTCTCTATTTTTGTAGGTAAAGGAATAGGACCTTTAATATTAGCTCCTGTTCTTTTAACAGTATTTACAATCTCCTCAGTGGACTGATCTAAAACCTTATTATCGTATGCTCTTAATTTTATTCTAATATTTTGTTTATCCATAATTAACCTGTTTTCTTGGTTACCTCATCTTGAACATTTTGTGGAACCTTGTCGTAATGATCAAAAAACATTGAGTATTGAGCCCTACCTTGTGACATAGATCTTAAGCTATTTATATAACCAAACATATTTGCTAATGGCACCATTGCTGTTATTACTGTTGCATTTCCTCTTTGCTCTTGTGTACTTATTTGACCTCTTCTACTATTTAAATCACCTATTACATCTCCCATATAATCTTCTGGAGTAACTACTTCTACTCTCATTACTGGTTCTAAAAGTTTTAGAGTTCCTCGAGCACATGCCTCTTTAAAACATTGTCTTGAAGCAAGCTCAAAAGCCAATACACTTGAATCGACATCATGATGTAAACCATCTAAGATTGTAACTTTATAGTCGATCAAAGGAAATCCAGCAAGAATTCCGCCGTCAGCTATTGTCTCTACACCTTTTTCTACGCCTGGTATAAATTCTTTAGGTATTGCTCCACCTTTTATTTTGCTTTCAACTTCTCTACCTTTACCTGGTTCTAGTGGTTCAACAGATAATTTTACTCTAGCAAATTGTCCTGCTCCACCACTTTGCTTTTTGTGTGTATAATCAAACTCAGCAGCATTTAATATTGTTTCTCTATATGCAACTTGAGGTGCTCCTACATTTGCCTCAACTTTGAATTCTCTTTTCATTCTATCAACAATAATATCTAAATGTAATTCACCCATTCCTTTAATAATTGTTTGACCTGACTCTTCGTCTGATGACACTCTGAAAGATGGATCTTCTTTGGCTAATCTTCCTAATGCTTCACCCATTTTTTCTTGATCTGCTTTAGATTTTGGTTCAACTGCAATTTCTATAACTGGATCTGGAAATTCCATTGGCTCAAGTAACACTGGTGCATCTTTATTTGCCAATGTATGACCTGTTATTGTATTTTTTAATCCAGCAAGCGCAACTATATCACCTGCACTTGCTTCTTTGATGTCCTCTCTTGAATTAGCATGCATTAAAAGCATTCTTCCAACTCTTTCTTCTTTATCTGAAGAAGTATTATAAACTCCAGTTCCAGATTTAACTGTGCCTGAATAAATTCTAATAAATGTAAGACTTCCTACAAATGGGTCTGTTGCTACTTTAAAAGCTAAAGCTGAAAAAGGTGCACTATCTTCAAACTTCATTTCAATTTCATCATCGGATCCAGGTTTTGTTCCCATAATAGATCCAAGATCCTCTGGACTTGGTAAGTAATCAACAACAGCATCTAACAGTGGTTGAACACCTTTATTTTTAAAAGCAGAACCTGTTAAAACTGGCACAAATTCGAAATTTAAACATCCTTTTCTTACACATTTGATTAAATCTTCTTGTTTAATTTCTTCACCACCTAAGTATGCCTCCATTAATCTCTCATCTTGCTCTACAGCTGTCTCAACTAATTCTTGTCTGTATTTTTGACAAATTTCTTTTAGATCATCCGGAATATCTTTTTCTTCCCATTCGGCACCAAGATCCTCATTTTTCCAAACAATTGCTTTCATTTTAACTAAATCTACAACTCCTTGTAATGAAGCCTCTATTCCTATTGGTATCTGCATAACTAAAGGTTTGGCACCAAGTCTATCTTTAATCATATCTACACATCTAAAAAAATCTGCACCAGTTCTATCCAGTTTATTAACAAAACAAATTCTGGGAACTTTATATTTGTCAGCTTGTCTCCAAACTGTTTCAGATTGTGGCTCAACACCAGCAACACCATCAAATACTGCAACTGCACCATCTAAAACTTTTAAAGATCTTTCAACTTCAATTGTAAAATCTACGTGACCTGGGGTATCAATAATATTAATTCTATGTTCTCTCCAAAAACAAGTGGTTGCAGCTGATGTTATTGTAATACCTCTTTCCTGCTCCTGTTCCATCCAATCCATCGTGGCAGCACCATCATGAACTTCACCAATTTTATGGCTCTTTCCAGTATAATATAAAATTCTTTCTGTAGTTGTTGTTTTACCAGCATCTATGTGAGCCATGATACCTATGTTTCTATATTTATTTAGTGGATGAGTTTTTGCCATATTAATTACCATCTAAAATGAGCAAAAGCTTTATTTGACTCTGCCATTTTATGTGTATCTTCTTTCTTTTTTATTGCTGAACCTCTTTTTTGATATGCATCAAAAATCTCATTAAATAATTTATCAGACATTTTTTTATCTTTTCTTTTTCTAGATGCATCAATAATCCATCTCAATGCTAATGCTTGTGATCTTTTAGCTTTAACTTCTACAGGGACTTGATAGGTAGCACCACCAACACGTCTAGATCGAACTTCTACAGTTGGTCTTACATTATTAATCGCATCATTAAATACTGTTAAAGGTTCGTCTTTTGATTTTGATTTAATTTTATCAATTGCATCATAAACAATTTTTTCTGCAATAGTTTTTTTACCATCTAGCATTATAGAGTTGATTAATTTTGGAATTATTACTGATTTATATTTAGGGTCTACAATTGGAATTTTTTTAGGAGCTTTTCTTTTTCGAGACATTGTTATTTACCTTTTTTCGTCCCATATAATGAACGTCTCTGTTTTCTGTTCGCAACGCCTTGGGTATCTAAATTACCACGAAGTATATGATATCTTACACCAGGTAAGTCTTTAACACGTCCACCTCTTATTAATACTACTGAGTGTTCTTGTAAATTATGTCCTTCTCCAGGAATATAAGCTGTAACTTCAAAACCATTTGATAATCTAACTCTTGCAACTTTTCTTAGCGCAGAGTTTGGCTTCTTTGGTGTAGTTGTATAAACTTTTACACAAACACCTCTTTTTAAAGGTTGTTTTTGTAACGCAGGAACTTTATTCCTAGCAATTTGTTTTTCTCGACCTTTTCTTAACAACTGATTTATTGTTGGCATAAAATTTAAATAATTTTGATTTTAGATGAAATAACTGTCAGGTTATTTGTGGCAGCGTTTAGTGTACTAGACACTACATTCCAACCAAAAACACGGACAAAATACTATAGAAATTCCATTTGTCAAATTAAAAGACATGGAAAATTGACGATTTTTTATTGATTTACGGGGCTTTCTGCTTGCTCAATCTTCTCGTTCTCAGCTATGAATTTTTCATCGTCTATACGAGCTTTCTTGTTCCACAAATTTTTAACAGATCCAGTTCCGGCAGGAACTAATCTACCAACAATTACATTTTCTTTTAATCCTGATAGTTTATCTACTTTACCTTTAATAGCAGCGTCTGTTAAAACTCTTGTTGTTTCTTGGAAAGAAGCAGCTGAAATAAATGATTCTGTTTGAAGTGAGGCTTTAGTTATTCCCATTAAAACTCTTTCTCCAACTGCAGGGTTTTTACCATCTTTAATTAGCTGCTCATTCAAATTTTCAAATTTTATTCTATCGATAATTTCTCCAGGAAGTAATGAGCTGTCACCTTGTGTTTTAACTTCAATTTTTTTCAACATTTGTCTTAAAATAACCTCAATGTGCTTATCATTAATAATTACACCTTGGAGTCTATAGACATCTTGAACTTGGTTAACAAAATATTCAGTTAATTCTTCTATACCTAAAATTCTAAGAATATCATGAGGCAATGGTTGACCATCTAACAAATATTCACCTTTTTTAATCTTTTCACCTTGGTTAAAATTAATGTGTTTACCTTTTGGAATTAAATAGCTTGAAGTATCACCATTTTCAGACTCAATTGTTACTCTTTGTTTACCTCTTACCTCTTTACCAAAAATTACTTTTCCATCATTCTCAGCAATAATTGCGCTATCTTTTGCTTTTCTTGCTTCAAATAATTCAGCAACTCTTGGTAGACCTCCTGTAATATCTTTAGTCTTTGTAGTTTCTTTAGGAAGTCTAGCTATTACATCGCCAGCTGAAATTTTTTGTCCATCTTTAACAGATAATATTGAGTCTGGAACTAAGTAGTATCTTGCTTCATTATCATCAGCTTTTTTAACAACATTTCCTTTTGCATCTCTTAGAGTAATTCTTGGTTTTAAATCTGTATTTTTAGATTGAGTTTTCCAATCTACAACTGCTTTAGTAGAAATCCCAGTTGCATCATCGGTTGTTTCAGCAATAGATACACCATCTATTAAATCTACATAATTTGCTATTCCATCTTTTTCTGCAATAACAGGTGTTGTATATGGATCCCATTCACATATTTTTGATCCCTTTTTAACTTTATCTCCATTTTCAAAGAAAAGTTTTGAACCATATGGAACTTTATATGCAGCTACTTGTAATCCATTATCATTTTCTATTGATAATTCTGTATTTCTTCCCATTACAATTAAATTCTTTTTTGAATCTACTAATAAATTTGTATTAACAATTTTTAATATACCTTCGTTATTTGATACTATTTGGGATTCTTGCTTGACTGATGCAGTTCCTCCAACGTGAAAGGTTCTCATTGTAAGTTGAGTTCCTGGTTCACCAATAGATTGGGCTGATATCATTCCAATTGCTTCACCAACATGTACCATTTTACCTCTTGATAAATCTCTACCATAACAAGTGGCACATACACCTTCTTTCAAACTACAAGTCATTACTGAGTAAACATTCAAGTTTTTTACACCTGCAGAGTCAATTTTTTCGCATGCTGCTTCATCTATCATGCTATTCTTTTTGATTAAAACTTCACCTGTTAATGGATTTTTTACATCTTTTGCTGTTACTCTTCCAAGAGCTCTTTCTGACAAGCTAACCATTATATTCCCACCCTCTAAAACCTCTGTAAGCTTTATAAAACTTGGGTTATCACATTTAACTTTAGTGATAGTTAAATCTTGGGCAACATCACAAAGTCTTCTTGTTAAATACCCAGAACTTGCTGTTTTCAAAGCAGTATCAGCTAATCCTTTTCTGGCACCATGGGTAGAGTTAAAATATTCTAGAGCAGTTAAACCCTCTTTAAAATTCGATGTTATTGGTGACTCAATAATTTCACCAGATGGTTTTGCAATTAAACCTCTCATTCCAGCTAATTGTTTCATTTGAGCGGCTGAACCCCTTGCGCCACTGTCTGCCATCATAAATACTGAATTAATTTTTAATCCATCTTCAGTCATTTCTGTAGCAGAAATTCTTTTCATCATTTCAGATGCAACTTTATCTGTACATTTTGACCACGCATCAATAACTTTATTGTATTTCTCACCTCTAGTTATTAATCCCTCTGCATATTGATTTTCGTAATCAGAAATTAATTTTTTAGTTTCGTCAATTAATTGTTGTTTATTATCTGGAATTACTAAATCGTCTTTACCAAATGATATCCCAGCTTTAAAGGCATGTTTGAAGCCAAGATCTTTTAATTTATCACAAAAAATTACTGTACTTTTTTGACCAGAAAATCTGAAAACATGATCAATAACTTCAGATACTATTTTTTTAGGCAATAATCTGTCAACTAAAGCAAATTTATTATTTATATTTTTTGGAATTAAGTTTGCTAATAAAAATCTTCCAGCTGTACTAATATGCTTTTCATATTTGGTATTACCTTTTTCATCAACTGTTGCAAATCTTGAAACAATTCTTGAATGAACTTTAATTTGACCAATTTCTAAAGCATGTTCTATCTCTGAGGTGTTTACAAAATATCCCTCCACTCTATCAGTTTGATATGGTGGTTGAGAAAGATAATATATACCTAAAATCATATCCTGACTTGGGACAATTATAGGTTTTCCATTTGATGGGCTTAAAATATTGTTTGTAGACATCATTAAAACTCTTGCTTCTAATTGTGCCTCTAAACTTAATGGCACGTGCACTGCCATTTGATCACCATCAAAATCTGCATTAAATGCAGCACAAGTTAGTGGATGTAATTCAATTGCATTTCCTTCAATTAATTTTGGTTCAAATGCCTGAACACCGAGTCTATGTAGTGTTGGTGCTCTATTTAATATAACTGGATGTTCTCTAACAATTAATTCTAAAGCGTCCCAAACTTCATTTCTCTCTCTTTCAACAAGTTTTTTTGCTTGTTTTATTGTAGAAGCTAATCCAAGTTTATTTAATCTTGCGTATAAAAAAGGTTTAAATAATTCTAAAGCCATTTTTTTTGGTAAACCACATTCATGTAATTTTAAGTCTGGTCCAACAACTATTACCGATCTTCCAGAATAATCGACTCTTTTACCTAATAAATTTTGTCTAAATCTTCCTTGTTTACCTTTTAACATCTCTGCTAAAGATTTTAGTGGTCTTTTACCTGTTCCTGTGATTACTCTTCCTCTTCTACCATTGTCAAATAATGCGTCTACAGACTCTTGAAGCATTCTCTTTTCATTTCTCACAATTATATCTGGAGCTTTAAGATCCATTAATCTTTTTAAACGATTGTTTCTATTTATAACCCTTCTATATAAATCATTTAAATCAGAGGTAGCAAATCTACCTCCATCTAATGGTACTAATGGTCTTAACTCAGGAGGAATTACTGGTATCGTAGTTAAAATCATCCATTCTGGTTTATTTCCAGTCTCTATAAAAGACTCAATGAGTTTTAATCTTTTAATTGATCTTTCTTCTGAAACTTTCGATTTTGTCTCTTTAATTGATTTAATCAGTGTTTCTTTTTCTTGTTCTAAATCTATTGATTTTAAAATTTCTAGGATTGCTTCAGCTCCAATACCTGCGGTAAATGACTCTTCACCATACTCATCTTGATATTTGACAAGTTCTTCTTCACCTAAAAGCTGATTCTTTTTTAGTCCTGTTAAGCCCGGTTCAATAACTATGAAATTTTCAAAATAGAGTACTCTTTCTACCTCTTTAAGCTTCATATCTATCGCAAGGGATATTCTGCTTGGTAATGATTTTAAGAACCATATATGAGCAACTGGAGTTGCTAAATTAATGTGACCCATTCTTTCACGTCTGACATTTGACTTTGTAACCTCAACACCACATTTTTCACAAATAATTCCTCTGAATTTCATTCTTTTGTACTTACCACAAAGACACTCATAATCCTTTATTGGTCCAAATATTCTTGCACAAAATAATCCATCCTTTTCAGGTCTAAAAGTTCTGTAATTTATTGTTTCAGGCTTTTTAATCTCTCCATAAGTCCAAGATTTGATTTTCTCTGGACTAGCAAGAGTTATTTTTATGCTATTAAAATTTTGGGCTTCTGAAATTTCTGAAGATTTAAATAGATCTGTTAATTCTTTACTCATATTAATTTAGCTCCACATTTAGTGCTAAAGATTTAATTTCTTTAACTAAAACATTAAATGACTCCGGTATTCCTGATTCAAAATTTTCTTCACCTTTAACTATGGTTTCATAAACTTTAACTCTTCCAGCTACATCATCTGACTTAACAGTAAGAATTTCTTGTAAAGTATAGGAAGCTCCATAAGCCTCTAACGCCCAAACTTCCATTTCACCAAATCGCTGACCTCCTAATTGTGCTTTACCACCAAGAGGTTGTTGTGTTACTAAACTGTAAGGACCAGTTGATCTTGCATGAATTTTATCTTCAACAAGATGATGAAGTTTTAACATATAAATTGTACCAACTGTTACAGATCTATCAAATTTTTCACCAGTTCTTCCATCCCAAAGTGTAGTTTGACCTGATTTTGGCAATTCAGCTAATTCTAACATTTTGGTAACATCATTTTCTTTAGCACCATCAAAAACTGGTGTCGCTATCGGAACACCATGTCTTATATTTGAACATAAATCCTCAAATTCAGATTGATTTAATTTTTCAATATCTTCATCGAATATTTCTTTACCATACACATTCTTCAAAAATGACTTAATCTTCTCTGTCTTTTCAATTTTCTTTTGGTTTTCATTTACTAATTGATTTAACTTTTCACCTAATTCTGTGCAGGACCATCCTAAGTGTGTCTCTAATATTTGACCTACATTCATCCTACTCGGCACACCTAATGGGTTAAGAACAATGTCAACTGGTTTGCCATTTTCTCTATAGGGCATATCTTCAACTGGAACTATTTTACTTACAACACCCTTATTTCCATGCCTTCCAGACATTTTATCTCCTGGTCTTAGCCTTCTTTTTATAGCAACAAAAACTTTAACCATTTTCATAACACTAGGTAATAAATCGTCACCTTGTCTAATTTTTAAAACTTTATCTTCAAATCTTTCTTGAATATCTTGTTTAGCGCTATTGTACTGATCTTTAATTTGGGAGAGAGAAGATACTTTATCTTGCTCATTTACTGATATTTTAAATAAATCAGAAACAGGTAAATTATTGATTATCTCCTCAGATAGAACTGTATTTGCCTCAACATCTTTAATTTTTTTATTAATTTTTATTCCATTTAATATTGATGACAATCTCTGTTTTATACTTCTTTCTAAAATTTCTTCTTCAACCTTTTTGTCTTCTTGAACACTCTCGATTTCTGCTCTCTCAATAGTTATTGATCTTTCATCTTTATCAATACCATGTCTATTAAATACTCTTACGTCAACAACTATACCACCACTTCCACTTGGCATTTTTAAAGATGTATCAGTAACATCAATTGCTTTTTCGCCAAATATTGATCTTAATAATTTTTCTTCAGGGCCTGATGCAGTATCTCCTTTAGGAGTAACTTTACCTACCAAAATATCTCCAGGTTTAACTTCAGCACCAATATAAACTATTCCTGACTCATCTAAATTTTTTAATGACTCCTCATTAACATTTGGTATATCTCTAGTAATATCTTCTTCACCCAGCTTGGTATCTCTGGCCATTACTTCGTACTCTTCAATGTGAATTGATGTAAAAACATCATCAGTTACACATCTCTCTGAAATTAATATTGAGTCTTCAAAATTATAACCTTGCCAAGGCATAAATGCTACAGTCACATTTTTCCCTAATGCTAATTCCCCCACTTTAGTTGAGGGACCATCTGCAATTATATCACCCGCTTTAACTCTATCACCAACTCTTACTAATGGTTTTTGGTTTATGCAGGTATTTTGATTAGATCTTTTAAATTTCTGTAAATTATAAATATCTACACCTGATTTTGAATAATCTTTTTCACTTGATGCTTTAATAACTATTCTTTTTCCATCAATTTTATCAACAACACCATCTCTTCTCGCTACTATTGTTACTCCAGAGTCTAATGCCACATCGCTTTCAATACCTGTTCCAACAAGTGGAGCCTCTGGTTTTAGTAATGGAACTGCTTGTCTCATCATATTAGAACCCATTAATGCTCTATTAGCATCATCATTTTCTAAAAAAGGTATTAGAGAAGCAGCTACTGATACAAGTTGCTTCGGAGAAACATCGATATAATCAATACTATCTGGTTTAGCTAAAATGAAATTTAAATTTTGCCTACATGAAACTAATTCTTCAGTAAACTTACCATTTTTATCAATAAGAGAGTTAGCTTGTGCAATAGTAAATTTGGTCTCTTCCATAGCAGATAAATATTCAATATTATTTTGTACGATACCATCTTTTACTTTTTTATATGGGCTTTCAATGAAACCATATTTGTTTATTTTTGAATATGTAGATAAACTATTAATTAGACCAATGTTCGGTCCCTCAGGAGTTTCAATTGGACAAATTCTTCCATAATGAGTTGGATGAACGTCTCGGACTTCAAATCCTGCTCTTTCTCTCGTTAAACCACCTGGTCCTAAAGCCGACACTCTTCTTTTATGAGTGATTTCGGAAAGTGGATTAGTTTGATCCATAAACTGAGACAGTTGTGAGGTAGCAAAGAAATCTTTTAGAGAAATTGTTAAAGGCTTAGCATTTATTAAATCTTGAGGCATTGCAGACTCCACATCTAATGTTGTCATTTTTTCTTTGATAGCTCTTTCCATTCTATAAACACCAATACGTGCTTGATTTTCTACCAATTCACCAACAGATCTAACCCTCCTATTGCCTAAATGATCAATATCATCAACTTCGTCCTTACCATCTCTAAGATCAAGCATTTTTTGAACAATCGCTAAAATATCATCATTTCGTAAAATTGTAATTTTATCTGAACAATTTAATTCTAATCTAGAATTCATTTTAACCCTACCTACATCCGATAAGTCATATCTATCAGAGCTAAAAAATAAGTTGTTAAAAATCTGAGTTGCAATTTCTATTGTTGGAGGCTCACCTGGTCTTAAGACTTTGTAAATTTCTGTTATTGCATCATTTTTATTTTCATTTTTGTCATTAAATATACTTAAAAGTAAATACGGACCTTTGTTTATTGAGTTCGTTTTAGAAATATCAATTTTTTTGATATCCGTTTCAATGATTTTTCCAATTATTGTCTCGTTAAGTTCTGTCCCTATTTTAAAAGTGTCTTCACCAATACTAATATCCCTATGTAGAAATTTACCATAAAGAGACTCGCTTGAAACAAAAATTTCTTTTAAGCCGTCATTTGAGAGTTTTTTAGCTGTTAAAAAATTAATTTTTTCACCAAGTTTGACTACAACTTTATTATTTTTTGCATCAATGACTTCTTCTGAAAAATTTTTAGCTTTATAATTTTCTGGATCAAATTTCGTCTTCCACTTATTTAAATTTTTGTCATATGTTAAAGTTTCTTTTTGATAAAACTCGTCAACTATATCATTTTTTGAAAAACCGAGCGCTTGAAGTAAAGATGAAACTAATATTTTCTTTTTTCTGTCTATTCTAAAATATAATAAATCCTTAACATCAAACTCAAAATCTAACCAAGAACCTCTATTAGGTATAACACGGCAATTAAATAAAAGTTTACCACTAGCATGGGATTTTCCTTTATCATGATCAAAGAAAACTCCAGGACTTCTATGCATTTGGTTAACAACTACTCTTTGAACGCCATTTGTTATAAAAGTTCCACTATCAGTCATCATAGGAACCTCACCCATATATACTTCTTGTTCTTTTGCAGACAAAATTTCTTTTGTATTGTTTTCTTGATCTATTTCATAAACGACTAGTCTAAGAGTACACTTAAGAGCTGCTGAATATGTAAGTCCTCTTGCTATACATTCTTCAACATCAAATTTAGGTTTTTCTAATTTGTATGATACATATTCTAATGTGGCTTTATCATTTAAATCCTCAATGGGAAAAATACTTTTGAAAACTCTATCAAAACCTTTTACAAGATGTTGCTCAACATCTTGTTTAAATTCTGTCAATTCTTTGTAAGAATTTTTTTGTACTTCTATAAGATTTGGTATAGATAAACTTTCTTTAAGTTTGCCAAAACTTTTTCTTATGTTTTTCTTTTCTGTAAAAGATAATTGCATCTTAACTACTGATTAGTTAGTTTTAACCAGTAAAAAATCCTATCTAATTTATTTTAGTTCTACTTTTGCGCCAGCTGCTTCGAGTTTTTGCTTAATCTCTTCTGCTTCTTTTTTATTCACACCTGATTTGACTTCTTTTGGTGCTCCTTCAACTAAATCCTTTGCTTCTTTAAGACCTAAAGCAGTAATTGCTCTAACTTCTTTAATAACATTAATTTTTTTATCACCTGCAGCTGTAAGCATTATTGTAAATTCATCCTTTTCTTCCGCTGGTGCCGCTCCACCTGCCGCTGCTGGTGCTGCTGCTACAGCAGCTGCTGCAGTCACTCCCCATTTTTCCTCAAGTTGTTTTGAAAGTTCAGCTGCCTCTACAACAGTTAAACTTGATAAGTCCTCTATAATTTTATTTAAGTCAGCCATAGTAAATCTTGTCCCTGGTTATTTTTTTGATTTTTCGAGCGCTAAAATAGCGATTTTTGACGCCGGCGCAAGTAAAATACTTGCTATTTTTTGTGCTGGAGACCTCAATATTCCCACTATTTTTGCCCTAGCTTCATCTAATGAAGGTAGAGTGGCTACATTTTTGACGCCAGCAACGTCTAAAATGTCGGAACCCATGATTCCACCTAGAATCTTTAAACTTTCATTTTCTTTTGAAAAGTTTGTCAAAATTTTTGCAGATGTTATTGCATCCTCCGATAGTGCCACAGCAGTGGGACCTGAAAATAGATTTGATAGTTCTTTGCATCTTGTTTTTTCTAATGCCAATTTTGTTATTCTATTATTTGTAATTTTAAATTTTATACCATGTTCTCTCATTTTAGCTCTTAGGTCATCGAGTTGGTTCATTGTCAAACCTTGATAGTGAGTAACAATTACAGCTTCAGATTTTTCAAACTGATTTGTCATGTCAGTTATATACTGTTTTTTTTGTTCTTTGTTCATCATAACTAAATGCTTTTACCTAATTTGATTTTGTATGAAACACCCATTGTAGAAGTTATGAAAGCTTGTTTAATCAAATCTCCTTTAATTGTATTATTTGATTTTTCTTTTTCTATTGCATCTATTACTGCATTAAAATTCATTATCAATTTATCGTCAGAAAAAGATTTATTTCCTATACTTAAACCTATATTTCCATCTTTATCATTTCTTATTTCAACTTGACCAGATTTTGCATCACTTACTGCTTTTTTTAAATCGTTAGTTACTGATCCCAATTTTGGATTAGGCATCAATCCTTTTGGACCAAGAACTTTTCCTAATTTTGAGAGTTTAATCATCATGCCAGGTGTGCATATTAATTTTTCAAAATTTATATTTCCAGACTTTATTTCTTCTATAAGTTCATCACCACCAACAGTTTCAGCTCCAGCATCTTTTGCTTCTTGAGATTTATTTTCTTCACAAACAACTCCTACTTTTACTTTTTTTGAACTGCCACCTGGTAAGTTAATTACCGTTCTAATATTAATCTCGCTCTTCTTTTGCTTGTTATTAATTTGTAAATTTAGGTCTAAAGATTCATCAAATTTTGTTGTGCAATTTTGCTTTAAAATAGGAATTAATTTATCTACAGATTCAGATTGCAAATCTCTAGTTTTTTCTGGTAATTTTTTGTATCTTTTTGATGACATTATTCAACCACCTCGATACCCATAGATCTTGCAGATCCAGCAATAATTTTTGCAGCTTCATCAACATCATGTGCATTTAAATCTGCCATTTTTTTTTCAGCAATTTCTTTTAATTGCTTTTTTGAAATTTTTGCAACTATATTTCTTCCTGGTTCCTTTGAGCCACTTTTTAATTTTACAGCTTCTTTAATAAAATGAGATGCTGGTGGTGATTTAATTATAAAATCAAATTTTTTATCTTTATATACTGTGATAATTACTGGAACAGGTTTGCCGGCAAATGATTTAGTTTTTTCATTAAAAGCTTTACAAAAGTCCATTATATTAATCCCTCTTTGACCTAAAGCTGGGCCGACTGGTGGAGCTGGATTTGCCTGACCACCATTTATTTGTAATTTTATATATCCACTTATTTCTTTTTTTGCCATTAACTTGCCTTCTCTACTTGACTATATTCTAAATCAACAGGTGTTGGTCTTCCAAATATTGAAACTGATACTTTTAATCTCAATTTTTCTTCATCAATATCTTCAACTAAACCGCTGAATGAAGCAAAAGGTCCATCTATAACTTGAACTTTTTCACCGACGTTGTATTCAACACCTGATTTTGGTTGTACTACGCCATCTTTAATTTGGCCAAGTATTTTTTCAATTTCTTTTTCAGACACAGGTATTGGTGTGCCCTTTGTTCCTAAAAAACCACTTACTTTTTTTAAATTTTTAATCATATGATAAATCGTATTGTCCATTTCACTCTTTAACAAAACATATCCTGGGAAATATTTTTTCTTTCTTTGAACTCTTTTTCCTCTTTTAACCTCAGTAATATCATGAGTAGGAACAATAATTTCTTCAATTTTGTCAGATAAATTTGCTTTTGTTGCTTCCTCTTTTATTTCTTGAGCAACCTTATTTTCAAAACTTGAGTGGGATTGTACTATATACCAATTTTTCATTACAGATTAACCTTTAAAACTAATTCTAAAAAAAATTGAAGAACTTGATCTAATAAAAGAAAAAACAGTGCAGCAACAATAGCCATAGCAACAACCATTAAAGATCCTTGGATTACTTCTTTACCTGTCGGCCAAGACACCTTAAAAGCTTCTTGTTTAACATCCTGTATAAATTTTAATGGGTTTTTCATAATTTTCATCTGGCAGGAGCGGAGGGAATCGAACCCCCAACCTCCGGTTTTGGAGACCGGCGCTCTACCAATTGAGCTACACTCCTATGGAGTTTACTCTATAATTTTTGTTACTACTCCAGCTCCTACTGTTCTTCCACCTTCTCGAATAGCAAAATTTAACTTCTCTGCCATTGCAATTGGTGTAATTAATTTAACCGTAAATTTAGCATCATCTCCTGGCATCACCATTTCTGTTCCAGCTGGTAACTCAACTTCACCTGTAACATCTGTTGTTCTGAAATAAAACTGAGGTCTGTATTTTGTAAAAAATGGAGTATGTCTTCCACCTTCCTCTTTTTTTAATACATAAGCTTGAGCTTCAAATTTAGTATGTGGAGTGATTGAAGCAGGTTTACATAATACCTGGCCTCTCTCTACATCTGTTCTTTCAACACCTCTTAAAAGAGCTCCAATATTATCTCCAGCCTCACCTGAATCTAGAAGTTTTCTAAACATTTCTACTCCAGTACACACTGTTTTTTTAGTTTCTCTTATTCCAACTATTTCTATTTCATCTCCAGTTTTAATGATTCCAGATTCTACTCTACCAGTTACAACAGTACCTCTTCCTGAAATCGAGAATACATCCTCGACGGGCATCAAGAAATCTTTATCTTTTGGTCTATCTGGCTGCGGAATGAATTCGTCAACAGACTTCATTAATTCCATTATTGAATTTTTTCCTATTTCATCGTCTCTACCTTCAACTGCAGCTAAAGCAGAACCTTTGATAATTGGAGTCTTGTCGCCTGGAAATTTATATGATGTTAATAAATCTTTTATTTCTTCTTCAACAAGTTCAATCATTTCCTTATCGTCAACTTGATCAACTTTATTTAAGTAAACAACTATAGCTGGTACACCAACTTGTCTTGCTAAAAGAATATGCTCTCTAGTTTGAGGCATTGGTCCATCCGCAGCATTTACTACTAAAATTGCTCCATCCATTTGTGCAGCACCTGTAATCATATTTTTTACGTAATCTGCATGACCAGGACAATCTACGTGTGCATAGTGTCTTTTCTCTGTTTCATATTCTACGTGAGCAGTTGAAATTGTAATTCCTCTTTCTTTTTCCTCTGGAGCTTTATCAATTTGATCATAAGCAGTAAATTGCGCACCGCCAGACTCTGCTAATACTTTTGTGATCGCAGCAGTTAATGTTGTTTTACCATGATCAACATGACCTATGGTTCCAATATTACAGTGCGGTTTATTTCTTACGAACTTCTCTTTTGACATTACTTGTTTACCTCTTTTTTTCTAAATTTAATTTTTTGGAGCGGGTAAAGGGAATCGAACCCTTACATCCAGCTTGGAAGGCTAGCGTTCTACCATTGAACTACACCCGCAACACCCAAGTACACTCCATGTTATAAAAAAAATTATTGAATGGTGGAGGGGGAAGGATTCGAACCTTCGAAGACCGAAGTCAACGGGTTTACAGCCCGCCCCATTTGACCGCTTTGGTACCCCTCCTTAATAATATTTAGGTGGAAGCACCCCATGTTCAATAAAGCTTTAAACAACATGCGTTTTATATATTTTTATTGTACAAATGCAATACGTGAAATATAGGAAAATAGCTTAAAAAATACTGTAAATTCAACAATTATTATGAACAGATCATCATTTTTTATAGTTGGTAAACATGCTGTCATAGAAGCTTTAAAAAATCCAAGAAGGAAAGTTTTAAAAACTTTCTTAACAGAAGAAAGTAAAAAAAATATTCACAGGGTTAGTTCAAGGAAAAATCTTCTTAAGGATATTAAAATTTATTATAAAACAAGAAAAGAGCTTGATAAGTATTGTTCAAAAGATGGGATAACTCATCAAGGCTATGTTGCTGAAATTGAGCATTTTGAAAAAAATAATTTGAAAGAATTTATTAAATCAAAAAAAAATTTAACAATTGCATGTTTAGAAGGTGTGACTGATCCTAGAAATATAGGTTCATTAATTAGAAGTGCTGCATCATTTGAAATAGATGGAATAATTGTTAAAGAAAGACATTTTCCATCAGAAAGTAAGCTAATGTATAAATCTGCAAGTGGATGTATAGAGCATATCAATATTTTTGAAGTATCAAATATAAATACTACTCTTAAATTTCTAAGAGAAAAAAATTTTTGGATCTATGGATTTGAGGCAAAAAGCGATAAAAGATTTAACGATATCAAATGGGAAGGTAATAACATTTTACTTTTTGGCTCAGAAGGATTTGGTATGAGAGAGCATACTAAAAAATATACAGACTTTTCAGTAAAGATAGATATAAATAAAAATGTTGAAAGCTTAAATATATCAAATAGTGCAGCGATAGTTTTTCATCATATAAATCAATGCAAAAATAAAACTTGATAATCTTAAAAATCGTAATAAAAAACCTTCAAGCCCTTGTAGCTCAGCTGGTAGAGCAATTGATTTGTAATCAATAGGTCCGCGGTTCGAGTCCGTGCGGGGGCACCACTTCCTTAATAAAATCAACATAAATATTTTTGAAAAAGTTTAATCTTAACTGTTAAAACACATTCATTGTGTTAGGAGTGTGTTAAAGGTGTGTTGTGATCAAGTAGTCGTTTAGAACTTTTTCTTTGCAACTTCACAGCTTGAGTAATGTACTAATTGAGCATCAGGTTTCTCTCTATCCTCTTCTTTTTTTTTGCTAATATCTTTAAAGCCTTGAACATAATTTTTCATTTGCCCATTTATTCTATTAATTGTCACATGATATATAAATAAAAGTTCAGGATCATCTAAATTCATAAATCCCTGAAAATTAAAACTATCATCATCAGATGAGCCATAATATATCTCGTTACTATCTGATCTAGTAGCTATTAATCCTTGACTGCCATTAAGTGTTTTAACTTCTTTCTCACGATTAATTCTAAGAGTAAACTGACCAGCTGTTGCGCTATTCTCTCCTGTTTTTAAATTTATGGTATTGTCTGCCTTACAGTTAAGAAATAAAACTGATTCTGAATAAGCGTTCCCGCTTAACAACAAAGATAGAACCATTATACCTAAAAGTTTTTTCATTTAAGCGATTGCTTTATCATAAATTCTGCATTCAATATAATTAGGGTCAATTCTAGCATCATATACAACATCCATTTTATTCTGACCTTTCAATTCCATTATTTTTTTTAGAAATATTTCCATCTCATCTCGAGTGGGTTTATTATCAAAGTGCTTTTCTATAATAGTCATGAAGAAATTATATCAATCTATACTTTTTAATCTTTCACCAAATACATGATAAAATTTTTCAAGTTTTTCAATACACCAATCTATATAAATTTTCCAATCTTGTTCATTTTCAAGTTTTGAGTCCAATCTATCTAATTCTATTCTTGATGCTGATCTATTGGGCAATGGCTGCCAGCTTAGCCTTTCCCCTACTTCTTTTTCTATTTGTTCTTTATCTTTTTCCAATGCATCAAAAATTTCTTGGTTATTTAATACATATAATTCAATAGAAACTTTCTCAATTTTTGTATTAAATTTAACGTTCAAATGAACCCCTGTCTTTCCAATGGAAAATATATACCAATGCTGAGGCCTTGGTTTCTGTACTTTTAAAGGACTATCATTTTTTTCTCTTATAGAATCTCCCAACGCTGTCCAAAATTTCAATTGAAATAATTTAGTTTCACCTAAATTTTCGTTTGCAATTTTTGATGCTGCTGAAGAAATACTCCTAGACCAATTATTTGGTTTGCTAACAACATTAAATACAGGAGCAACTTTTGAATCACCTATTTTAAACAATTCAACTTTTATTCCAAAAAAATTATATTGTGTATCAGTTATTTTATTAAGCCAATCTAATGTTGCTCTATGCTCTTCCGTGAAGTCAGAAGCTACCCAAATTATTGTAACTGCATCTAGTCCTGTAGCATAAGTCAATAATTGTCCTAGGTGTTGATGATCTGTTTTCTCTAATTGATTTTCAATTAGTACCCAATTGTTTGAAGCAATGTCTTTGCATAAAATATCTGCTCTAAAAGGACCAACATCTTTCTCCTCAGCTTCTACAACTAAATCCATGTCGATTGATGATCCAAGAAGTTCGATATTTTCTTCTCGAGCTAACCAAGGTGTAAAGTGTGTATCTTCTCGTTCCCAAATTTCTCTTAATTCAACTTTTTCAAGTCTTCCTAAACTATCTTTTGACATAAAAAATTATACCACTGTGTTCATAGTGTGTACAGATTTGAAATAACTTTCAATTAACGTTGATAGTATTATTCTTTTTGAATTTAGACTCTCGATTTGTAATCAATAGGTCCGCGGTTCGAGTCCGTGCGGGGGCACCATTAATTGGTTTCGTTTCTTAACTGTTCAATTTTAATTTTTTTTTGAAGACTTCTGTTTTTATCAAATATTAAATTAAATTTAATTTTTTTGTTAGTTTTAATTGATATTGTTTTTGCATTTCTTACCTCGATATTATCAGCAACAGCACTTATGGGTCTCTTAGCATGATTTAAATTCTTAATTATGATTTTAGATTTATCACTAACTATTTTTCCTTTCCATCTTCTAGGTCTGAAAGCACTAATAGGACTAATAGATAATTTGTTAGAATCTATACTAAGAATTGGCCCATGAACTGAAAGATTATAAGCTGTACTACCTGCTGGTGTTGATACCAAAACACCATCAGAAATTAAATGTTTTATAATTTGTTTTTTTCCGTTTAAAATAGTTAATGATGCAGTTTGTCTACTTTGTCTAAGAACTGAAATTTCGTTAATTGCTATACACTTTTTGATAATGTTTGATTTATTTTTTACACTCATCTCTAACGGAGATATTGAAACTAATCTTCCTTTAATTAAATTTTTATAGTTTGTTTTTTCAGAAAATTTATTCATGAGAAAACCATAGTTTCCTGAATTTATTCCATAAAATGGTTTTTTGTATTTATTATATTTTTTTAATGTTTCGAGCATAAAGCCGTCACCACCTATAACAATTATTAAATTAGATCTTGATAAAGAATGAGTCTTTATTCTTTTTAAAACTGCATTTTTAATTTTAGATGATCTAGAATTTTTGTCTGAAACTACAAAAGGATTAGCCATTAGTGGTGCCCTCGGCCAGACTCGAACTGGCACTCCCAAAAGGGCAAGGATTTTAAGTCCTTTGTGTCTACCAATTTCACCACGAGGGCATGAGTTATTTTCATGAGTGTTTATGCTAATATTTATAATTGAACAAGAGGAATAAGTAAAATTTTTTTATTTTATCTCTCAATGTGCTGGTCTTGTGTTGGTTCTCCTATAATCTATAGGATAAGATTTCAACAATCCCAGAACCAGGATCCCTAAAAGTTTTTTCATTAATGTAAAATCCGATCTAAAACTTTAATATTTACTTTCTGCATTCCTTCTTCAAAGTCATAATTAATTTCTACTTCATCATCTGGATCAACAGTTTTTAACACTAACCTGATGTATTTATCTATAGTTGTTTCTGGAACTTTTTCTCTGAAATATCTTTGAAAGGTTTTCATTTAATTCTCTAAAACTTTTTTAGCTTTACCAACTGCAGCATCTATATGATTGTGAACTTTCTCCATATAAGCAAATTTTTCAGCTATTTCTTGATCTGTCCAACCGTTATCTTTCATTTGCTTTATTTTCTCTGGTGTTGCTTTTGGATGATTAATTGTATCAAGTACGTTTTTCATTAATATAGATCTAATTTGTGTTTTATTAATCCTTTATAAAGACCTACCTTAAACTTTATATCATCAATTATAGTACGTTTAGGAAAATCAATTTTTGTATTAGGATATCTCTTTGAAAAATCCTTAAGGTATTTTAAATTTTTTTCCATTTTAGAAATTAAAATTGCATTAAGTTTTCTAGTTCTCATACGTCTGTAATCCTTTTGATCAACAGGTGTTCTCGATCCACAATATGTACAATTATTTAACATTATATCTGTTCTTTTATTGCAGGATAAACAATTAAAGAATTGATGGGAGTGTCCTTTAAATCTTTTTAACATTTTTCTTTTTTTGTGGTTCCATCAGATTTTCTAATCTTAATAACAATTTTTTCGTCTTCTAAAATCAAAATATCATAGTTCTCAGTTTCAGCAAAAACTATAAATTTTCTATCTAGATAATCAGAACTTTTAACTTTTATTTCTTCATAAGACAAAAGCGGTCCATTATGTTTACCCATAATGACCTTTTTTAAATCTCTAAAAAATTCATATGAAAAAACTTCACTATTTTCAATATTCTTGCATTCTTTTAATTTAAAATTTGCATAAGCATTCCCACATAACATCAAACCCAGAACCACGATCCCTAAAAGTTTTTTCATAAACAGACTATACAATATTTTTCTCTCTATGTGCTGGTCTTGTGCTGGTTTGCACAAATTAATTAGACCTTATTTTCTAATCTCAATTGAAAGCTAAATAAAAGTTATGAGATTTTATAGGATGTTTAGACTACCTTGGACTACTATGGACTGACTTTAACTTCTATCCCTCGGCTTTTAAGTCCTTTGTGTCTACCAATTTCACCACGAGGGCATTTATAAAGTACTTCGTTATATATATTAAAATTTATATCTTAACTATATTAAATTGTATTGATATTCTCTAGCTTCAATTATTTCTTTTTGTAAATTTAGCTCAACATCGTCTAATCTTATAAATTGATCTTTCATTATATCATTCTTTAAGACTGCATTATCAGTATAACCCATAGGTAAAATTTTTTCTTGTTTAGATTTTCTGGATGAAATCAACCTCCCTCTTGCACAATAACCTCCTTCTCCATCAAGTTTTTGTCCTGCCTTTAAATCTTTTTTTGCGACACTAGCTATCTCAGCATTAAAATTTTTTGTATGACCTGTGGCCTTATTATCAAGTACTATTGAATAAATTGATTGAGCTAATTCTAATCCAATATAATGATAAGGTCTCCAAATGGCTGAATAACTTCCTGAAGAATCAGTTACCATTCCATAGTCTTTAAAACAGTTTTTCACATACTCATTTTGAGCTTTAATAACAATATACACTCCCCATCTAAGATCATTAGGTATATCTTTTTTATCTAAATCAATGCTTGAGATAACTTCAACTTGACCAGAGTGGTCTAATAGACCACCTTCAGATTTTGGAATTAATTTTTTTGCAATATCATAAACTCCTATTGGAGGATAAGTTAATCCACTATTTGGGCATTTTAAATCTGTAGCATTACTAACGGCACACATTTCAATTGATGATTTATCCCCACATAAAAAGCTATTAAACATTTTAGGATTCATCCCAGATTCATTTTCAGCTCTTTCTTTAGTTAAGCCGTAGTGGCCCCAAACAGTTTCTGGTGTCGAATATTCAAAAGATGGATGATATTTTGTACCTTTTCCTGCACATATAACTTCAAAACCATTTAATTTTGCCCATTCAATTTGTTCTAAAATTAATGATGGCTGATCACCATAAGCCATTGAACAGATCACATTATTTTTCTTTGCTAAATCAGATAAATACTTTCCACATAAAACATCTGCCTCAACATTAACCATTATTACATGCTTTTTACTTTCTATGATTTTCTTTGCATGCAATGTGCCTGCTATAGGGTTCCCTGTAGCCTCAATAAATACATCAATTTCTCTATTAAAAACCTCATCTAAATTATCTGTAAAATTAATTTTGTCTATAGTCTCATTAGATAATCCGCTATTTAAACAATTTTTTTTAGCTCTATCAAGATCGAGCTCAATAATTGTATCTAAAATAATTTTGTTTAATTGATTGTATTGAGCTAGGAACATGGAAACAAACTTGCCACAACCGATAAAAGCTATACGGATAGGTTTTTTTTGATTTTGAAGCTTTGAGTATAAATACATTTGATTTTAAATATAAATTGTAAGTTAATTTATATTATTAAATAATATATATTTATTATAAAATTTATTTTAATTTTTATTTAAATTGATTATGAGATACGTAAAAATAATTGTTGTTTTTGCTTTAATTTATGCAGTTTATATAGGATTAAGTAAATTTATGGATACAAGTGTAGACGTCGCAAAAAAAGTAACAGAAATAGAAGATTTAGAAAATACAAATAAAGTAAATAGTAAAGAAGTTGTAGGATTAATGATGTTTTTAGGAAACCCTCCCGAAATGAAAGAACATTTATTAACAAAACATATCGATGATTGCTCATTTAAAAAAGAACTCGCTGAGATGAATTCTAACGCAATGTACAAATGTATTTTGGTTGATGCTGAAGTAAAAAATGAAAAAATTGTGAGAGTTTTAAAAGAACTAGAAGTTTTAGAAGAATAGTTTAAATTTAAAATATCTAATATACCTAATCGTAATTTATAACAGTTATTAATATTACTTTAAAATTAAAAAAATAATAAACCAATACGATAATAAGCCAGAAACAATTGTAGAAATTACATTTCTTGAATAAAATCCAACAACTAAGGCAACAATTGCACCATATATTTTTGGATCTGTGATTTCTACTAATGAACCAAAATCATTAAAAAAAACTCCAGGAAATATTATTGCAGGAAATACAGCAGCAGGAACATAATTAAGAACTTCTTTAACTTTTGAACTAAGCATATCTCTATCTATAAGGGCTATCATAGCCATCCTAGAAAAATAAGTAACAATTCCAGATATTATAATTGATAACCATGTCATTTTTTCAGCCTCAACATTATAAAGGCTGCAATTAAAGCAACAATTGGAGATAATATTATGTAAGACTTAAAAGGTGCATCAAATAATATTAGTGATGCAAATCCAGATACCAACATCACAAAAACATGATCTAATTTTCTTAAGTCATTTACAATAATTGCTAAAAAAGTAAGTGGAATCGCAAATTTTAAACCCAAGTCTTCAGGAATAAATGAGCCCAATATAATTCCACTAATTGTAGACAGCTGCCAACAAAACCAAAGGGTTACACCTGTACCAAGGATATAATAATGTGGATTAGATAAATTTTTATTCTGTTTAATATATTTGTTAGACTCTGCAAAACCTTGGTCTACTATAAAATAAGATATAAATAATTTTTTAATAAAACTTAATTTTTCAAGATATTCGGATAAAACCGCTCCATATAATAAATGTCTTGAGTTTATTACTCCAACTGATGTAATGGCTACTAACGATGAGGCTCCACCTGACAAAAGTTGCATAAATATTATCTGAGAAGCGCCACCAAAAATAATCAATGACGTTGCATAAACTAAAATTGGATCAAAACCTAATTCAACACCAATGGCTCCAGTTATAATTCCGAAAGGAATTACTGATAACATATGTGGTAAAACAGCAGCTGTTCCTTTAAAAAATAATCTAGATTTTGAAAGCATTTATTAAAAATTCACTAAAGCTTTTTTGAGATATTTTTGATCTAATTTACAATCTTTATAGCCTTGTTTAACTACATTTAAGTACCTTTCGGTGGGATATCTAAAAATCGTTTTTCTAGGCATTATATAAGTCATCACAGTTTTATTGTAATACTTAAAATACATTTTTTCATACAAAATTGGATAGTCTTCATAAATATCTAGTTTTTTTTCATCACTTTTTGATATCTCATACAATCCACCAGGCACAATAGAATTATTTTTCTTTTCTATATCTGCAGCACGATATTTGCTTCTGAAATTAAGTGTATATCCTTTTAAATTTATCTTTTTAATAAATATTGAGTCTTTACATCTTCTTTTCATCTGAAAATGATTAAGATTACTGCCATAAGCAAAATATAAAATTTTAATCATGTAACTTTTTGATGGCAAAAACGTAAGATATTAAGCCTTCTGCAACAAAACTTGCACCTTTAATTACCTTGTTCATATCAACTTTTCTTTCTCTATTTTTATTAGATTTAACATTTTTAATTATTTGTATTGAAACTTTACTTCCAAACCACTCAACAACTAAATATGGAAAATAAGGAATTTCAACACCAAAGGGATCCATAGAACCTGAAGTTTGGACTGTATGCAGATTTGTTAATTCTACAAACAAATATCCATTTATT
>CACANA010000014.1 GCA_902533775.1 uncultured Pelagibacteraceae bacterium | reverse complement strand
GGCATTTCTGGTTTATCAGCAGCACAAAAGCTTTCTAAAAAACACCATGTTGATTTATTTGAAAGTGAGGATCATTTTGGTGGTCATTCATATACCTTAGACACATTAATTAATGGTAAAAAAGTTCCCGTAGATATTGGCTTTATTGTTTTTAATTATGAAACTTATCCAAATCTCATAAATTTTTTTAATGAGTTAAAAATTGAAATTGAAAAAAGCGATATGTCATTTTCTGTTTCTGTAAAAGACACAAATTATGAATACTGTGGTAGAGGCTTAAACGGAATTTTTGCAAATAAAGCTAATCTTTTTAATTTAAAATTTTTAAAAATGTTTTTTGATATTATAAATTTCTACAAAAAGTGTGATCAAATTAAAAGTTTAAATGAAGAGATTACTCTTGGTGAATTTCTTGAAAAAAATAAATGGTCAAAAAATTTTATTAATTTTCATCTAATCCCAATGGTTTCTGCTATCTGGTCAATGCCCCCAGTAGAAGCAAATCAAATGCCAATTAAATTTTTCTTAAAATTTTTTCAAAATCATGGACTTTTTAAATTAAAAAATAGACCACAATGGTACACAGTCACCAATAGAAGTAGAACTTATGTAGAGAAAGTATTAACTCAAATAAGTGGAGAATATTTTAAAAATTACAAAATTAGTTCGATAAAAAGAAATAAAATTGGTGTTCAAGTATATTATGGTGCTAGCAATGAATTTTTTGACTATGATAAAGTTGTTATCGCTACTCATGCAGATGATGCATTGAAAATTTTGAGCGAGCCGACTGATGATGAAAAAAAAATACTTTCAAATTTTAAATATAAATCCAATCTAGCAGTAATACATACCGATGATGTATGTATGCCAAATAATAAAAAAGTTTGGTCTTCATGGAATTCCTCAGTTGATAAGTTAGATATTAGCAAAACATCGCTTACTTATTGGCTTAACTTATTGCAAAACTTGAAAACAGAAAAAAATATTTTCTTAACTTTAAATCCTTTTTTTGAAATAGATCAAAAAAAAATCCTACAAAAAGTTACTTTTACCCACCCTTATTTTGATCAAGATGCTTTGAATAATCAAAAATTATTAAAAGAAATACAAAATAAAAGAAATGTATTGTTTTGTGGAAGTTATTTTGGTTACGGTTTTCATGAAGATGGAATAAAATCATCCATTAATATGATTGAAAACCTAAATGATTAAAAATTCCAATATTTACGAAGGTAAAGTAATTCATAAAAGATTTAAGCCAAAATATCACTTTTTTAAATACAACGTTTTTTCACTCTTTTTAGATCTTGATGAAATTAATTTGATACAAAAAAAAATTAAAATTTTTTCTAACAATAGTTTTAATATTTTAAGTTTTTATGACAAAGATCACGGACCTAGAGACGGTAGTGATTTAAAAGCCTGGGTAATAAAAAATTTAAAATCAAACAACATTCAATTTGAAAACATAAAGGTAAAATTGCTTTGTTATCCTAGAATATTTGGTTACGTATTTAATCCATTAAGTATTTTTTTCGTTTATGATAATCATTCAAAAATTATAGCTATATTGTATGAAGTTAAAAATACATTTGGTGAGCAACATACTTATATATTTAAAGTCAACGACGAAAAAATAATTACAAATAGCTGTGAGAAGAAGTTTTTCGTTTCACCATTTATTGAAATGAAAAGTAAATACAATTTTAGAATCCTCAAACCTGAAAAAATGTTATCCGTAATAATTGATCAAAGTGATAAGGAGGGAAAATTGTTATATGCTTCACAAGATGGGGTTGCAAAAGAAATTAACAATAAAAATATGCTTATATCTTATATTTCTCACCCTTTAATGACCTTTAAAGTTATTGCCGCAATTCATTTTGAAGCATTAAAATTATGGTTAAAGGGAGTTAAGTTAGTTAAGAAAAAAATAAAAATAAAAAATAATATTACGTTTGAAAAAAAATGAATTTTAATCTTTTGTCAGATAAAATCGTATTTAATTCTCTCAAACTAATAAAGCATGGATTTCTTGAAATTCAAAATCACGACAGCAAAATATATAAGTTTGGTAATGAGAGTGAACAATTAAGAGCAAAGATTAAAATTAACAAACCTGGTTTAACACTTCAAATAATTAAATCAGGAAGTGTAGGACTTGCAGAAGCTTACATGCGAAATGAATTTGAAACAGATAATCTAACTAATCTAATAGAAATAACAGCTAAAAATATAAAACTTGTTTATAAATTTTCAGGTATTTTTGATTTATCAATGATTAATAAACTAAAGAGTATTTTCATAAAAAATAACAAGAGTAGAAGTAAGAAAAATATTTCAAAACATTATGATTTAGGAAATGATTTCTTTTCATTATGGTTAGATCCTTCACTCACTTATTCAAGTGCAATTTTTGAAAAACAAAAAGATGATTTATTTTCTGCTCAATTAAATAAATATAAAAAGCTTACAGAATTAATAAAGCCAAATGTAGGAAATAAAATTTTAGAAATTGGCTGTGGCTGGGGCGGCTTTGCTGAATATGTGGGTAAAAATTATGATGTAAAATTAGATTGTATAACAATTTCTAAAGAGCAATTTGAATTTTCAAAAAAAAGAATATTTGAAAATGGATTGAATGAAAAAGTGAATATATTTTTGAAAGATTATAGAGATGTAAAAGACAGATATGACTCTATCGCATCTATAGAAATGATAGAAGCGGTTGGGCAAAACTATTTAGTAAACTATTTTAAAAGTATTAAAAAAAATCTATCTGAGAACGGAAGGGCCGCGATACAATCGATAACAATCGATGATAGTTTATTTGACAGATATAAAACCAAAGAAGACTTTATACAAAAATACATATTTCCTGGAGGTTTTTTGCCATCAAAAAAAAAATTATATGATTTATCTAGTAGTAACGGTTTAGAAATTAAAAAATATGAATCTTATGGTTCTCACTATTCCAGTACTTTAAAAATATGGAGAGATGAATTCCTAAAAAAATGGGAAGAGATTTCAAAACATGGATTTGATAATAAATTTAAACGTATGTGGCATTTTTATTTGTCATATTGTGAAGCAGGGTTTAAATCAAAGAATATAGATTTAATTCAATTTTCTATGCAAAATAAAATTTAATATGATTAACAAAAAATTTTTTAAAGTATTTTTATTGATAATTTTTACAGGATTAATTACAAGCTGTATAAATAATCAATCTATGAAACCAGAAGATTTTAAAGATCAAAAACCAAGATTAATAATTGAAGAATATTTAAGCGGAAACGTTAAAGCTTGGGGCATACTCCAAAACAGATCAGGTAAAGTTACAAGACAATTTTCAGCAGACTTGGACGGTAAGTGGGATGGCAAACAACTTATATTAGATGAAAAATTTATTTGGAATGACGGTGAAATACAAAATAGGCAATGGGTAATAGATAAAATTGATGAACATAATTATGAGGGAACCGCAGGCGATGTAGTTGGAAAGGCTAGAGGGTATTCGTATGGCCCAGCATTTAAATTTGAGTATGTTTTGTTAGTTCCAGTGAAAGGAAAAAATATCAAAATTACTTTTGATGATTGGATATTTATGCAAGACGAAAGAGTAGCTATCAACAGAGCTAAAATGACAAAATTTGGAATTAAAGTTGCTGAGTTGACAGTAATGTTTGTTAAAGATTAATTTTATTTTTTTTGTAATTTAGTTAATTTCCGTATTAAATAAAAATATAGTCGATCAGGAATTATTTTTAAAAATTTAAGTATCAAAGTTAATTCCTTTGGATAATGTATTTCAAAATTAGAACCATTAATAAGTCCATCGTAAATTTTGTTTGCTGAGAATTCTGGAGTTTTTAGAAACGGCATCTTAAAATCATTCTTGTCGGTCATTGGTGTTTTTATAAAACCTGGAGAAACTAAACAAACCCTCACGCCATATCTTCCAAAATCAAAATGTAAACTTTCAGCAAGATTACTTAAAGCAGCTTTGGATGGTCCATAGCCACTTGAGTTAGGTAAGCCTTTGTATCCTGCAATCGAAGATACAATGGTAATAATACCTTTTCCTCTTTCTCGAAAATGAGTTTCAACTGCTTTTATACAATTTAATGTTCCAAAAAAATTTACTTTAAATACATTTTCAATTTGCTCTACATCAATTTCTTTTTCTTTTTTTGGATCCCAGGTACCTGTAGAAAAAAAACAAATTTCAATGTCACCAAGTTCCTTTTTTATATTTTCAAAAACAGACTTACACTTTTCCTTATCATTTACATCAAGTGGAAAAGATTTAATATTTTGATGCTTATCTTCAATTTCTTTTAATAAATTTTCTCTTCGTGCAGAAATAGCAACTGTCCATCCATTATTAGCAAATTTTAATGCAAGTGCTTTGCCAATTCCTGTACTTCCGCCGGTGATCCAAATTACTTTTTTATTCATATTTAACTGCTGTATAGTACTTAAATGCTAAAAAATAAAATTTTATCTTTTATTCTCTTTGCAATTACTACGTTTTCAGCTTCATTTATTGGAGGTTTGGTTACTATAAATTTTAAAGAACCTTGGTATTCAAATTTATCTAAACCTCAATACAATCCACCAGATTGGATATTTGGGCCAGTATGGACATTACTTTATTTATTTATGACAATAGCCATATGGAATGCATGGCATAAAAACACAAAAAATTTAAATATTGTATTTTTATATTTCATTCATCTTTTTTTTAATACAACTTGGAGTGTTGTTTTCTTTGGTTTCCATAATATTTCTTTAGCAATTTTAAATCTTGTTGTGTTAATTATATTTATTGTTTTATTGGTATTTAAATATAAGAATATAAGTCAATTAAGCATGTACTTAATGATTCCATATTTGTTATGGTGTTGTTTTGCATTGCTTTTAAATATTAACATTTTTTTGATAAACTAATATGGATGATGTTGTAATAGTAGGTGGTGGTATAATTGGAGCCGCAACTGCATACTTTATGTCCAAAGAAGGCAGAAAAGTAAAAGTCATTGAAAGGGATCCAACTTATAAAACTGCATCATTCCCATTATCACTTGGTGGATTTAGACGACAGTTTTTTCAAAAAGAAAATATTCTTTTAGGAAAATTTGCAAGGGAATTTATATTTCAAATACCAGAATTATTGAAAACTGAAAAAAATCCAAATCCAACAGCTAGCATGGTGCCCAATGGATACCTTCTAATGTTTGGACCAGATCATGCAGAAGAGCAATACAGAGCTTTAGAAAATCATAAAGAATGTGAAGCGGGTACAAAAAATATTAAAGGTTCTGAATTGAAAAACTATTTTCCTTACATTAATGAGGAAGGAATTGAAACTGCAACATTTACTGATAACAAGAGTGAGGGATGGATTGATCCATTTTTATTTCATAGCGCTTTAAAGCATAAAGCAATTGATCTTGGGGCAGAATTTATTAAGGGAGAGGTTAAGAGCCTATCTGAAATTAATGCAAAGACAATTATTTCCGCAGCTGGGTGCTGGACTAAGGAACTACTTGAAGATATTCCTGTAGTACCTCAAAAACATACAGTCTTTAGAGTTAAATGTCCTAAACATATTCCAGAGATGCCATTATCCGGAGATCTAACAACAGGAGTATATTGGCGACCAGAAGGAAAAGAATATTTAGCAGGTTCTCCAATTTCAGTTTTTGATGCAGAAGATCTCGAACCTGCATGGAATGATTTTGAAGAATTAGTTTGGCCTGCTCTTGCAAAAAGAATACCAGCATTTGAAGAACTCAAATTAACAGGTGGATGGGCTGGATATTATGATTGTAACAAATTAGATAATAATGCCGTAGTTGGAAAACATCCAAAATATGAAAATGTTTACATGGCCTCAGGATTTACTGGCAGAGGTTTAATGCAAGCACCAGGAATTGGTAGAGCTCTAACTGAATTAATAACTACAGGCAGTTATCAAACTATAGATATTAGTGTTTTCGCAGTCGAAAGAGTATTAAATAGTTCTGCAAGACCTGAGCCCTACGTCTTATAATTTTTTTACGTAAACTCCCATCATTCCATTAAAAAAAGATACAGCAATTATAAGAATTTGACCTTTTAGTGAGTAAAAATCAAATGATGGATAAAAACTGATAGCTATACTCAAAAAAATATAGGTTAATAAAAAGGGTCTATAAAATTTCTTTAAAAATTTCATAAAAATTCTAATTAAATTTTTACAAGCATTTTTCCTATGTTTTTACCTTCTAATAAATCAATGAATGATTTTGGCGTATTTTCTATACCCTCGTAAACAGTTTCTTTAAATTTAATTTTATCTTCTAATAGCCATTTAGCCATATCGGTTTCAAACTGTTCTCGATCATCTTCATGATCAAAAATTATAAAACCTTTAATAGTTAGTCTTTTTACAAGAACATGAGCCATATTTTTTAAACCAGAGCCAGGATTAGTTGCATTCATTTGGGATATCCTTCCACAAATTACAATTCTTCCAAAGTTCTTCATTTGAAAAATAGCTGACTCTAAGAAATCGCCACCTACATTATCAAAATATAAATCAAATCCTTCAGGACAAACTTCTTTAAGATGCAAAACAAGATTTTCAATTTTTTTATAGTTAAACGCATGATCAATTTTTAAATCATTTTTCAGCCATTTAACTTTTTCATCAGATCCTGTACTTGCAATTACTTTACAACCCATATTTTTTGCAATTTGACAAACAGTAGATCCAACACTACCTCCAGCTGAAGAAACAAGGATTGTTTGACCTGGTTTTAATTCACCATGTTTAAAAAGTCCAATATAAGCTGTATGACCTGTCATTCCAAGTGGACCCAGATATGTTTGTATAGGAATATTCATTGGCTCAATTTTTTTTAGATCATTGGAATTACAAACAAAGTAATCTCTCATTCCGAAATTACTAAAAACAATATCTCCTTCTTTAAAATTTTTGTCTTTAGACTCTTTAACTATACCTAAAGCATAACCTTCCATCTCTTCACCAATATTAAAAGGCGGTTTATAGTTTTTTCTTTCAGTCATCCTTGCCCTCATATAAGGATCAACTGAAATCCATAAATTTAAAACCAATATATTGTTCTTAGTATCTAAAGATATCTCCTTAGTTTTTATTTCAAAGTCAGTTTCTTTTGGTAAACCTGTAGGGATATAGTTTTTTAAAGCTACAAATTTGCTTGTTACAGGCATTAATTATGATCCCCAAATAATATCAAGTATTCTCTCTCTTTTGCATGCTTTCTTATATTTTAAATAATTTTCTAAATATAATTGATAGTAATCTTGATGTTTATCCTCTGCTTTGTAAAAAATCTCAAATTCTTTAACATATGTGACTACCTTCTTTTTAAATTTCTTTTCTAATCTTTTTATATCTTTATCAATTAAATTTTTCTGATAATCGTTTTCATAAAATGCTACAGATCTGTAGCTGTATCCTTTATCACAAAACTGACCATAAGCATCAAATGGATCAATATTAAGCCAGAAATTTTTTAAGAGTTCTTTATAGGATATTTTCTCTTTGTCATAAATTATTTCAACAACCTCAAAATGACCAGTATCTCCATAAGTGACTTCCCTATATGTTGGATTTGCAGTGATCCCTCCTGAGTAACCAGATATAACTTCTTCTACACCTTCCAACATTTCAAAAGACTCTTCCATGCACCAGAAGCAACCTCCTGCAAAATACGCTTTATCTTTTGAATGAGAGAATGATGTAGAGATAAGAAATAATAAAAAAAAGTAATAAAATAACCTCATATACAAAATATATAATAATGAGGGTTTAAATCTATGGTATTAAAGGTAGCTACTTATTTAAGTAGCATACCTTTAATAAATCTATTTTATTTTTTTTGATATTTAGCAGCTTCTTCTGATCCACTAGTTGCAGACCCTTTACTGTAAGAATGCGCACCCATTCCTGCTAATTGGCCATCTTTTACGATCAAATATTGATTTCTAATTTCTTTTCCTTCAAAGAAACATTCCAATATTTCTCTAACACCATCTGCATATCTTGCTTGAGCAGATAAAGATGTACCAGAAGTGTGAGGTGTCATTCCATGATTTGGCATTGTTCTCCATACATGGTCGTTTGGAGCAGGCTGTGGAAACCATACATCACCTGCGTAACCACTTAGCTGTCCACTTTTTAGGGCTTTAGCTATTGCATCTCGATTACAAATTTTACCTCTTGCAGTGTTAACTATGTATGCTCCTTTTTTCATTTTACTTATCATTTCATCATCAAATAAATTTTCAGTTTCAGGATGAAGTGGGCAATTAATTGTAACAACGTCGCAAACTTTTACCATAGACTCCACTGATTCATGAAAAGTTAAGTTTAGTTCTTTTTCAACACTGTCAGGTAATTTATGTCTGTCAAAATAGTGCAAATGAACATCAAATGGTTTCATTTTTCTAAGTGCATCTAATCCGATCCTTCCAGCAGCAACGGTTCCTATATGCATTCCTTCAACGTCATAACTTCTTTGAACAGCATCTGCAATATTCCATCCACCTTCATTAACTATTCTATGTTGATTGTGATAATCTCTAACCATTGAAACAATCATCATTACTATGTGTTCAGCAACTGATCTAGAATTACAGAAAGTTACTTCAACAACATCAATTTTATTATCCATTGCTGCTTGTAAATCAACGTGATCAGAACCTATTCCTGCTGTTATTGCCATCTTAAGGTTTTTAGCTTTAGCGATTCTTTCTTTAGTTAAATAATAAGGGAAAAATGGTTGAGAGATAACAATGTCAGCATCAACAATATGTTTATCCGCTTCGCATCCATCTCCATCTTTACTGTTAGTAACAACCAATTCGTGTCCATTACTCTCTAAAAACTTTCTCAAACCAAGTTCACCTGAAACACAACCAAGTAATTGGCCTGGTGTAAAATCTCTTCCTTTAGGCGATGGCAATGTCATTCCATCTGGATATTTCTCTAATTTTGGTAAATCCGACAGAGGATAAGATTTAGGCATTCCTCCTTTTGGATCATCATACAATACACAAAGTACTTTCATTTTTACTCCTATTACTAGCTTCTCTAAGCTGAATTATTAATTATTATTTGAAAAGACTAGCACAAGTTAAATAGGACTAGCAAACAAATTGTGTTTATTTTGGGTAATTCCTTTTAGCAATAAATTTGTTCAAGATTATGCCAAAAACTATCACAATAATTGATCCGCTTATAACTGGGGAAATTAAATATTCAAATGAAACTGACCCCATGATCACAATTATAGGATTTCCTCCTGCAGGAGGGTGGGTTACATTAAGAATAATCATTAATCCGACACCTATTCCAACAGCAACAGGTATAATAATATATATCGGAAGTGGAACGAAATTCACAAATATCACACCAACAAGTGAAGTTAAAAAATGACCAAAAAATATATTTTTAGGTTTTGCAAAAGGACTTTCTGGATACCCATAAAGCAAAACCATTGTAGAACCAAAGGAAGCAATCAAAAATAATCCATAAGGTGTTTTATAAGTAAGCAATGACAAAACCCCAATTGTCATAGTAGAAAATATTGCAGCGATAGCAGGTTTTTTAATATCTAAATTATTCATCAATGCTGAGTTTCTTAATTGCAATTAATGGCATTAATACACAGTTTTTTCTAGATATATTTTTTTTATTAAACAATTTATTAAATTTATTTAGATTTTTTGGCAAAGGTTTAATTTCATTTTCAAAATAATCGATAAGATTTTTTAATAAATAATTAATTTTATTTTTACTTTTTTTGATAAGTTTATGAGATATTAAGCTTGCAGAAGCTTGACAGTAAACACAGGATTTTGTCTGATACCCAATATCTTGTATTATATTTTTCTTAATATTAACTCTCATTTCAATTATATCGCCACAAGTTTTATTTTTATATTTCGATCTATGAGTGTAATCTTTCAATATTTTATTATTAGTCGTGTCGGATGCAATTTTTATTATATCTAAATCCATATTTATTTAATAATATCACTAAAAATTTATAAAAAATAAATTAATTTATGACTGATTTAAAAAATCCTAAAGTAGCTATTCCAATTGTTTTATTTGCAGGCATACTTTGGTCATTTGGACCATATGTTGTAAGACATATAGATCAACCTGAAACTGTCCCTTGGCAATACTTGTTTGCGAGAGGCATTGTTATTTTTTTATTGCTGAATGTTTACTTATTTCTGGAAGAAGGAATTTCATTTTATAAAAATTATTTAAAAATTGGGATATCTGGAATTATAGGTGGTATCGGTTTAGGAACAGCAATGATAACTTTTATTTGGTCAATTACTAACACGACAGCAGCAGTAACTCTATTATGTTTAGCTGCAATGCCTTTTATAACCGCGCTACTTGGTTTTCTTTTTTTGAAAGAAAAAATATCAATCACAGTGTGGATATCAATTTTAGTCGCAGCATTTGGCATAATAGTAATGGCCTACGGTAATACCGGAGAAAATTCTTTAATGGGTCTAATATTTGGATTAGTATCAGCACTAGGTTTTTCAATTTTTTCAGTAAGTCTGAGATGGAGAAAACAAACTCCCAAGTTTACAACAGTTGCTATAGCAGGATTATTTTGTTTTTTATTTTCAACAGTTATGCTTTTAAATAACGATGCAAATTTTTTATCTTCAAATAAAAATGAAGCATTATTTGCCACTCATGGAACACTTGTGTGCATGGGCTTAGTTCTTTATTCAATTGGATCTAAACATATTCCTGCAGCTGATTTGACTCTATTGTCTTTGACTGAAGTAATAGGAGGAATATTTTGGGTTTGGCTGCCATGGCTTGGAATAAATGAAATTCCTTCAACTAATACAATTATTGGTGGCTTCTTTATTTTTTTAGCTATTTTTTATTATAGTATGATAATGCAATCTAATAGAAGATTTATTGGATTAAATTAATTTTACATGGTTCAAAATAATAAGATTGTTAATAGTTGGAATGAATGGGATCCATTAAAACATGTAATTGTTGGAAGAGCAGATGGTACTTGTATTCCAGCACCTGAACCTGCTTTAGATGCTAAAGTTCCAGAAGACTCTGATATGCGAGGAACTTATGGTCCAAGAACTAAGGACACTGTCGATAAAGCTAATGAACTATTAGATAACTTTTCAAATTTGCTTGAAAAAAGGGGAATAAAAGTTGATAGACCAACACCTTTAGATTTTAATCAACCAACATCAACTCCTGACTGGAAAGCCGAAACTATGTTTGGATGTATGCCACCTCGAGATGTTTTGTTAACTGTGGGAAATGAAATATTAGAAGCTACAATGAGCTACAGGTGCAGATGGTTTGAGTACCTATGTTACAGACCATTATTAAAAGACTATTATAATAAAGATCCAAATATGAGACATGAGTCAGCACCAAAACCCAGATTAACAGATGCCGATTATAGAAAAGATTATTTATCAGATAAAATTGGTGTAACTAAAAGACTTGAATGGACAGAAAATAAATACTTTGTCACAACCGAGGAAGAGCCATTATTTGATGCGGCAGATATTTTAAGATTTGGAAAGGATTTGGTTGTACAACACGGATTTACAACTAACTTAAAAGGAATTGATTGGATAAAAAGACATTTTAAGGATCATAGAGTTCATGCTGTAAATTTCCCAGGCGATCCTTATCCAATTCATATTGATGCAACCTTTACCCCAATTAAAGAAGGGTTAATTATTAATAATCCACAACGAAGACTTCCAAAAGAACAAAGAAAATTATTTGAAGATAATGGATGGGAAATTATTGATGCTGCACAACCTGCTCATAATACCCCACCACCACTTTGTTACTCTTCAGTATGGCTATCAATGAATGTTTTAGTTCTTGACCCTAAAACTGTATGCGTTGAAAAAAGTGAAAAATATCAAGCTGAACAGTTAGATAAATTAGGTATGGAAGTTATCCCTGTTGAGTTGAGAGATGCATATGCTTTTGGTGGAGGCCTTCATTGTTGTACAGCCGATGTTTATAGAGAAGGTACTTTAAAAGATTATTTTCCTAAACAATAAAATGAACGCAAAAATTAATACAAAACGTAAAAGAGTAAAATTTGCTTCAGACAATGTGACAGGAGCTTGTCCAGAAGTTTTGGATGCAATTATCAAAGCAAATGATGGTATTGCTCCTCCGTATGGTAACGATGAAATTTCAGGTGTGTTACAAGAAAAATTTTCTAAAATTTTCGAAAAGGATGTAATTGTTTACCCCACAGCATCAGGAACTGCATCAAATGCTTTAGCACTTTCTGCTATTTCTCCATCATTTGGAAATATTTATTGCCATAAATTTTCTCATATCAATGTTGATGAGTGTGGAGCCCCTGAATTTTATACAGGTGGAGCAAAACTTGTTCCATTAAACGGTAAAGACGGCAAAATAACAGTTGATGAGCTAAATGATAATATTGGAGGGTTTGGAATTGTGCATCATACTCAACCATCTATTGTTAGCATAACTCAAGCAACAGAAACTGGTGAAGTTTATACTTTAGATCAAATTAGAAATATCTCTGAAATTGCACATAAAAAAAAATTAAAAGTACATATGGATGGTGCTAGGTTCGCTAATGCGCTTGTTTCACTTGATGTTACACCTGCAGAAATGACATGGAAATCAGGAATTGACATATTATCTTTTGGAGCAACGAAGAACGGATGTATAGCAGCTGAAGCAATTATTATATTTAATAAGGAATTAGTTGGCAATTTACCTTTTTTGTTAAAAAGATCCGGTCATCTATTGTCTAAAATGCGTTTTGTTTCTGCACAATTAGATGGATATATCTCAAATGATGTTTGGTTAAAAAATGCAAGACATGCAAATCTGATGGCAAAAAAATTAAGCGATGGTTTAGTTTCTAGTAATCAAGTTAAACTTGAATATCCAACTGAGGCAAATGAAGTTTTTGTTAAACTGCCAAAAAAGATGGTTGAGCATTTAAATTCAGAAGAATATATGATGAGCAATGAGGAATTAGGCGGTAAGACGGTTAGACTTGTTACAGCTTGGAATACCAAAAGTAGTGAAGTAGAAGAGTTTCTAAAAACCATATCTAATTAACTAGGATTTTCTTTTAAAAATTTAATATAGTTGATTACTTCATCAAGTTTGTCATCAGGAATATCTTTATAAGTAGAATTAAATTTGTTTTTTACACATATTGCTACATGAGCATATGGATTTCTTCCTTTTGGATGATTTGGGTCATCAGGAAGTTGACCATCCAAATAATCGCCAGCTTCCTGAATAATTTTCCAGAGTTTACTTGTATTTTCCTTGTTCATACTGCTTCAAACTCTGTTTTATCTCAAAAAGTTCTAGGATTAATTAGATTAATAGAGATTCAACAAATTCCCAATCTATAAGATTATCAACAAATTTATCTAAATATTCAGGTCTTCTATTTCTATAATCAATGTAATATGAATGTTCCCAGACATCACAACCAAGTATTGGTTTTAAGTTATCAATTAAAGGATTAGCAGCATTAGCTGTTTTTGTAACGACCAATTTATCATTATTTAAAGATAACCAACACCAACCTGATCCAAATTGAGTTATACCTGCTTGTTTAAATTGATCTTTAAATTTTTCAACACTTCCAAAATCTTCTAAAATTTTTTTCTCAAGTTTTGACGGAATATTCCCACCACCTTTTGGCTTCATGCACTTCCAAAAAAGATTATGGTTCCAATGCTGGCTTGCATTATTAAATATTCCAGCTTTTGAGTTATCTTTTGAGCTTTTAACAATTATATCTTCCAATGACATTTCAGCCATGTCCGTATCTTTTATAAAATTGTTAAGATTTGTTATGTAGGTTTGATGATGTTTTCCATGATGTAATTCTAATGTTTCTTGTGACATTATTGGAGACAAAGCCTCATTAGAATAATCTAGTTTTGGTAATTCAAATGTCATAGTTATTTTTTATAATATTTTCTTGTAAATAAACTTAATTAAGTTGACGCAATTAAATACAAAATTAGTTTTCTAAAGCGTTTTCTTCTCTCATAAGAATAGGTCGACCATCTTGAGCAGTGTTTAAAGGTATAATCTTACCATTGTATCTTGCGCATAACGTAGGTGCACTTCTCACTTGTTCTCCCAAATTTACTTCTAAATCTGCTATAACTAATTCAACCCCTTTCAATATACTCAATATCTTCATTATTCCTCCGTTTTATGATGATGGCTTAAATATTAAACACAAGCCGTTATTACAATATCTCTTTCCTGTCGATCCAGGACCGTCTTCAAAGACATGTCCGTGATGAGCACCACATTTTGCACAATGGTATTCAATTCTTTTCATGCCAAAGCTGTAATCAACCTTAGTTTTAAAAGCTCCAGGAAGCGCCTCTGTAAATGATGGCCAACCAGTTCCACTATCAAATTTCGAGCTAGACTTAAATAGTTTAGCTCCACAATTTGCACAGTGATAAAAACCTTCTCTTTTCTCATAATTAAGAGGGCTTGAGAATGGTCGTTCGGTTGCTTCCTCAAACATTATTTTTTTTTGGGCTTCTGTTAAATTTTGATTAATTATTTTTTTGGTTTCAGCTAATGAAATTTTGTATGGAAAAATACTGTATAATAATGATCCAAATATAGATAATTTTATAAATTTTCTTTTGTTCATAACTTTCTTAATAGATCAATATTACTTTATTTGAATGAGATATTTTGACAGTTTCGATTTTAAATTGGTAGCTCCATAACTAATGAAGCTACCAGTTATATTATTGTCCAGGAGCTTTATAGCCACTTGATACTTTTGTTGCATGATTTGCAATTTCATTCATTGGTGTTTCTTCACAAATGGCGATATTTTTAAGTGCACCACTTCCCTCAGTAGCCATTTTTATAGCAGCCATTTGCTCAAATGTACCATGGGTTTCAACCATAAAGTCATAGGGTCCTCTCAAATATGTGTAAGATTTCATTTCAGCACCAACACTTTCAGAACACTTTCTAGCAGCCTCAGATCTATCTGATCCAGGATCTTTTAAAAAACCTGCGAATGCTTTCTCTGTAAAATTTCCCATTAAAAAAAATTTAGCCATAGATACCTCCTTTAAATGTATTATAGCACTTAAAATAATTTTTTTAATATTTTATTGATTAATAAAAAATTTATTCTCTTCCAATTTCCAATAATTGCGGTGGTTCAAATACTCCACTTTGTATTTCACTGTTTGATATATTTATCATGGATTTTGCAACAATTTCTGCATTAATCGATTTATATTTTTTTAAATCTCCAACTAAAATTGGCGATATACATTTCATAGCAAAAATACCTATTTTTTCTCCAAGTCTTTCCTCATTTCTTTTTCCAATTAAAAATGAAGGTCTAATTACAATAAATTTTTTAAAGTTTAGTTCTCTTAATTCTTCTTCAGCCATACCTTTATTTTTTAAATACAAATTTGTTTTTTTTGAACTGGCACCCAATGAAGAAATATAAGTAAAATTTTGTACATTATTATCGCTACAAATTTTTCCAATTGTTACAGGCAAATTATATTCGGTGTTTATATAATCTTGTTTGTTAGGTGTTTTTTTTCTTGTAGTTCCAATACAAAAAAAACAATCATCGCCTTTTATTTCTGACTTAATATTTTCTAATTTTGTAAAATCTGTTTGAACAACTTCTATTTTGGGATCAATTTTTGAAGTAGAAGATCTTACAAAAATCTTAATTTTTTTATATTTTTGATCATCAGCTAACAATTTAAGTAATATTCCACCAATTAATCCAGTTGAGCCGAATATTAATGCTGTTTTCATAATTTTGAACTTACACTAAATTTTCTTAAATTCGTTCAAATTATTTGGTTCATCTATTGGTTCAGTTGAAGGATTAAGTTCTATACCGGCTGGAGTAATCGTTTGAGGCATAGGTGCAAATTGTGAATCTGGGTTATCCCCAGACTCTCTAATTTGCATTCTATATATTCCAAATAAACCAATAAATGAATGAAATATAATTAAGAAAATAAAAAATCCATTTTCTCCTAAAAATTCCATAAATAATGAGCACATAAAAGGACCGCAAATTGCACCAAGACCAAAAACAAATTGTAATCCTGCTCCTGCTGCTACAAATTTTTCTTTTGGTATAAAATCATTTGTGTGTGCAAAAATTAATGCAAACATTGGTAGACTGCAAAAAGAAAAACACATTATACAGATATAAAAAAATATTTTTGATGTAGCTAAACCCTCAGGCATATACATTTGACCCGAGGAAATAATCGCCAAAAAACAAAATAAAGCTGCTCCAAATGTTGTATAAATAATTACAATTCTTCTATCTAAAACATCTGACAATTTTCCTATTGGCCATTGAGATATAGCTCCAGATATAGCAAATAAAAAGGTTACTATTGATACTTCTAAAATACTAAAATTCATCGATGTAGCATAAACCGCAATCAATGAGAAAACTGCTGAATGTGATATTCCAATTAAAAAAGAACTTACAACACCAAATGGTGATGATTTATAAACTTCTTTCAGTTTCATACCTGATATTTTTTTAAAGTTTGGAGCCTTTCTTTTCGTTAATAATATTGGAACAAGAGACAATGACATAAATAAAGATATCAGTATAAAGGGTTGAAAGTTTTCTGGTTTACTAAAGTTTATGAAAAACATTCCAATCGCCATAGAGGCATACATAACAATCATGTAGATTGACAAAACACTACCTCTATTCTTATTTGTAGATCTATCGTTTAACCAGCTTTCAGCAATTGTATAAAGACAAACCATGCTAAATCCAGAAATCATTCTAAGCACAAACCATGATATAGGATTTACAAAAATAGAGTGTAATAAGACCACAATTGAAGTGACAGAAGCAAAAGCTGCGAATACTCTAATATGCCCAACTCTATGAATTAATGATTGTATAATTTTTGCTCCAACAAAATATCCAACAAAATATCCAGAAAATAAGAAACCTGTCGATGACAGACCAAAATTTTCTTTAACTGCTCTGACACCTAAAAGAGTACCTTGAAAACCATGAGCTAGCATTATAAATGCCATACCCATAAAGAGAGCCCAAGAGTTTTTTATAATTTTGTTCATAAAATTAGCGGTGTTTATGGGCGATCTAATTTTAAATCAAGACAAATTTGTGACAAAAAGAAAAATAATTTACTTAGAAGAAGATTTTAATTTTAGATAAGAGTGAACAGCTATAGTGAATATAATTACAAGTCCACCAATTATTGTCTCTAGACTAGGCTGCTCTTTGATAACTAACCAAACCCAAATGGGTCCCAAAATGGTCTCAAGAAGAAAAAACAGATTCACTTCCTCGGCAGGTATAAATCTTGGAGCAATCGTCACCAAAACGAATGGTATTGCTACACACAAAATACACATTAAAGGTATATAAATCAGGTCTTTTTCAACTAACTCAAAACTTTCAACGAAAAAGAGAGCAAATAGAGCTACTGTAAGCTTACCAACGACTGCTGAAGGTAGTAAATCTCTATCTTTTGCCGACCTGATTATTACCGCGTTGGTGGCGAGTCCAAAAGCTGTTGTTATACCCATAAGATCACCAAATAAGTTACCCATCTCTAGAGAGTCGTAAAATATATATATAACAGCGACTAAAGTAATGGCTATAGCTATCCAAGTCTTCTTATCTGGAACCTCTTTTAAAAATAATGCACCAAGGATTGCCGAAAGCATGGGTGCCATTGCAATCATTATTAGTGTATTTGCTACATTTGTATTTTGTATTGAAATTATAAATGTGATGTTACAAATCGAAAAACTTATAATATAAAAAATACCAGCATAACCAACATTCAAAAAAGCTTTAATAAAGTTTTTTTTATAAAATATGAGAAGTCCAATTAATACAGCTACAAATGGTATCGCACCTCTATAAAACAATAATCCCCAAGTATCTATAGAAGATAATCTTATAAAAAGTGAATCTGGTGTGATAAACATCACAGCTATAAATGCAAGAGATGATCCTTTTTGCTGATTTGATAAGTTTTTCAACTATAAACCTTTCCAAAAAGTCTTAGCCAAGTTTATCTGAGATAAATCAAAGTATGTTTTTATACCCGTTGGTGATGTTACATTTATATCTCCATTTAACTTTCCATCAATAAAGTCTATTCCTGCAAAGTAAATTCCGTCTTTCTTAATTTTTTTTGCAATTATATTTGAAACTTTTAGCTCTTTATTACTTAAAAATGCGATTTTAGGTTTTGCACCCTTGCTCATATTGCTCAATATTGATCCTGATTTTGGAACTCTAGATATAGCCCCACAAACCTTACCATTTATAATAAAAACTCTTTTATCTCCAAACTTAATTTTATTTAAAAATTTTTGACACATAATGTGACCGTGTTTTTTCAATATTTGTTTTATTTTAAGTAAATTAAGCTTTCCTGAAATAAGATTTATATCATTGCCACCATAGCTATGAATAGGTTTAATTATTATCTTTTTATGTTTTTTAAAAAATTTTTTAATTTCAATTAAATCTTTAGTAAATATTGTATCCGCCATATAATTTTTAAAATTTAAAGAATAAAATTTTTCTGAAATATTTCTTACTGAAGTAGGATCATTGATAATTTTTGTTTTATCTTTGATTCTATCTAACATTAATGTTGTAGAAATATATTCCAAGTTAAAAGGTGGATCCTGTCTGATTAAAATATATTTTGCAAAGGATAAGTCTAATTTTGATTTTTTTATAATTTTATAAAATTTCTTTTTTGAATAATCAATTTTAATAAAATATCCTTCACTTACAGTTTTCCCTCTTATATTCGATAAATTTTCTGGATAATAATAAAACAATTTATAACCCTTATTTTGAGCTTCATGAGCTAAAAAAATAGTAGTATCTGTTTTGATATTTAATTTTTTTAAATTATCACCTTGTATAGCAACAATTTTATTGGTCATATAAATCATTCAAATTTTTGGAATTTGAATACTTACTTATTATATTATCAGCATTTGTTTTTTTATTTTTTACAATTGTTTCTAAGTGATCTAAAAACTTTACTTCACTTAATTTTTTTCTATTTAAAAAGTCTCTCTTTTTTAATCCTGATTTTGATATGTCTATTAGTCTCTCTGCCCAATACGAAATATTCTTGCCCATCAAATTAGTTTTTAAGCCACTTTTAGGGGCATTTTTATAAGCTGAAAGCACTTCATTAGCTTCCCAATTTTTAATTAAATCTAAAGCTTCGTCCAGATTTCCATAAAGTAATCCAGTAAATAGGGCAGGGCCAGCACATAAGCACTCCCATCCGCACGCATCCATTGATCTTAATTCGATATATTGTTTTAATCTGTTCTCTGTAAATATTGTTCCTAAATGTGTATCAAGATCATTAGTACTAGGAATTTTATTTCCAATTTCTTTAATTTCTCCACTCATAAAGTTTTTAAATAAATATTTTTTTCCAGATATATAATTACCTTCTCTTTGTAAAAATAAGATTGGATAATTCATAATATAATCTGCATATTTTTCAAAATTTACATCTTTTAAAAAAAACTCAGGTAATCCACCTCTATATGTTTCTTGCCAAACTTTAGATCTATAAGATAAGTATCCACTATTACTTTTTTCAACTATAGAGGAATTCGCAAAAAGTCCGATAGATATTGGAACTAAATTATTTGCCAACTTAAATTTTTTTATAAAATCTTCTTCTGAGGTATAATCTAAGTTTAATTGTGTACCTGCAGTTTTATACATCATATCCAAACTTAGTTTTCCTCCAACAGGCATATCTTTGGTCATAACCTCATACCTTTTTTTTGGATTATTAGGTACATCCTCAAGTTTAGATATAGGATCATATCCAGAGCTTACTATTTTAAAATCTAATTTTTCAATTACCTGATTTAACTCAAATAAATATTCATGAGATTCAGCACAAGCTTCATGAATATTATTTAATTTTGCTCCAGATAGCTCTATTTGATTACCAGGCTCTAAAGTAATACTTTTACCATTCTTAGTTAACGCTATTGGATTTTTTTCTTCAAAAATAGGTTTCCAGCCAAACTCATATAAATTTTCAAACATTTTTTTGATTTTGGGATAATCAATTCTCGTATTTGTTTTTTTATCAAAAATAAATTTTTCATGCTCAACTCCAATCTTTAAATTAGATTTATCCTTTGAGCCTGACTTAAAATGTTCTATTATTTGTTCCTTTGTTTCTATCATTAGCCTATATTGTTTCTTTTTAGATAATCTTCAATTTCCTTTATATTACTTAATTTGTTAGAGCAAGTTTGATTTTTACATATAACAATTTTTGCCTCTTTTACTTCATTATCTAGATATTTAAATGTAGCTCTAGTAAAAAATTTTTTTTGCAAATACTTTTTTATATTAGGATCTAAATTTTGCTTTCCATGAATTGTAAAAGATATACTTTCATTACAAATATCCAATGATTTTACAAAACTAAACATTTGTGCAAAGTTTGAGTTTAAAACTTGGTGGAAACTTTTTTTTAAAATATCAATTTTTTCAAACCATATATTATCGCTAGTTATTATATATATTTTATTACATAAGTTTAAATATACGCTATTTCCATTTGGTATATTATTATCATTTAGATCTACTGGTTGTACAAATAGGTCATTGTCTAATATTTTATTTTTCTGCATTAAGCCTGATTTTTTATCGAAGAAAAATTCCCAGGTTTTTATTAAGATATCTTTTGCTTTTTCGATGTATTTAACATCACCATTTAATTCATAAATAGTTACTAAAAGACTAGCATAGTATACGTAATCTTCCAAAAAAGCGTCAATCTCTGTGTCTTGATAACAATGGAAAATTTTGTCTGACAAATATTTTTCCAATATCTTTATACTAACAAAAGTATTTTGTTTTAGTTCTTCATTATCCGTTACTAACGATGAAAGAAGAAGTGTTTCTAATAAAAAACAATTTTGATCAGTTTGAGATTTATCATCAAATAATGGTTTAGTACGTTTATTTCTTTGATCTAATAACGTTTTTTCTGTGTTTGAGATTTCTTTAATCTCATCATCGGAAAGTTTATTATGAGTCTCTATTAAAATATTATTACCTTCAAAATTTCCCTCTTCAGTTAAATTATATTTTTTTGCAAATAAATTAAATTTAGGACCCAGAGTATTTTTTAGTTCAGCATAATTCCATACATAATATTTTCCTTCAATACCATCGCTATCGGCATCATATGCAGACCCATAAAGATCAAAATCATTTTTAAATTCTGAATTGATAAAATTTATGGTTTGCTCTAACTTTCCTTTGTAATAAAGATTATTAGTTTTTTGAAAGAACTTATTTAACAATCCTATATATTGTATATTATCATAAAGCATTTTTTCAAAGTGAGGGATGATCCAATTTTCATCAACAGTATATCTTGCTATACCACCAGCTAGATGATCATACATTCCTTTTGAAGAAATATTGTAAAGTAAAGTTTCAACAGGTTTAAAGTATTCTTCTTTTCCTGTTTTTAAATAAAAATAAAACATTGCATCAAATAAATAAAATTGGGGAAACTTAGGAGCTCCTTTGAAACTTCCATTATCTTTATCTAGGTGTTGTATAATTTTTTCTAAAAATGGTTCTAATGGTTGATTTAATACTGCTGATCTTTGGTTAATTTTACCAAATATTTCTTGCATTTGGGGTGCTTGATCAAGAATTTTCTCTCTATTCTTATTATATACGTCAGAAACATTGTTTAGAACTTTTTGAAAATCTGGTCTTCCATGCATTTCTTTTGGTGGGAAATAAGTTCCACCAGTAAAAGGAACTCCATTTTCATCAAGAAACATCGATAAAGGCCAACCTCCTTGGGTTCCTGTTAAAATAGATAAACTTCTTTGAAAAACATAATCTAAATCAGGTCTTTCTTCTCTATCAACTTTAATATTTATAAATTTTTCATTCATTATTTTAGCTGTTTGATCATCTTCAAAACTTTCATGAGCCATCACATGACACCAATGACAGCTCGCATATCCAACACTAAGAAATATTGGTTTTTTTTCTTTTTTTGCCTGTTCTAAACTTTCTTTATTCCAAGCAAACCAATTTACAGGATTATCTTTATGTTGCTTTAAATACGGACTTTTCTCTTCCTTCAGTTTGTTAGTCATGTTTTCTTTTAAAAATTAGTGATGATAAAAAGGTTTTCTATCAAATATTTTTTTCACCATTGGTTCAAACTCTTCTAAAGACATAGATTTGTAATTAGGATCAAAAGAAGACTGGTCATATTTTTCACAAAAATCAACTGTATCTTGATAATATTTGTGGTTCTTGAACTTATCCCTAGCGTTTCTATCTCCACCCAAATGATGAGCACTGTAATATGTTTGAAAAAGTCCATGATGAAGGATTATCCAATATGTTTTTTCTGAAACATATGGTCTGATAATTGACGCTGCATATTGAGAATGATTCATTGGTGCTAAATCATCACCTATGTCATGAAGTAAAGTTGCTACAACCATCTCTTCACTTTCACCATTCTTGTAAGCTCTTGTGGCTGCCTGCAAGGAATGTTCTAATCTAGTTATTTGATAACCTTCAAGAGTTGTGGTTTGACTTGCTAGATACTTAAGCAATCTATCTGCTGTTTTACGTTCAAAATTTTTTTCATACTTTTCTAATAATTCATAATCTTCTTTTGAACCATTTTTCATTTCAGTAAAATTTACTTTTTTCATTAATTACTCGATCCTGTACTTAATAATGATAATTGTGTAACTTTATCTTCTCCAAGTTCATCAATTATTTTTACTGGATAATCGCCAGTAAAATGATGATCAGTTAACTGAGGATATGCATCATTTCTCTTGTCAAAACCCATTCCTCGATATAAGCCGTCTAAAGTTAAAAATTTAAGCGATTGTGCTTTTATAAATTCTTTTATCTCATCTACAGTTTTGTTTGCTGCTAGTAGTTCTTTTTTAGTAGGTGTATCAACTCCATAAAAATCTGGATATTTTATTTCTGGACTAGCTATTCTAACATGTATCTCTTTAGCGCCATTATCGTATAACATTTTTACAATCTTTGATGAAGTGGTCCCTCTAACTAAAGAGTCGTCAACCAAAATTATTTTTTTATTTTTTATAACTGAAACATTTGCATTTAATTTTAATTTAACTCCTAAACTTCTAATCTGTTGTGACGGCTCTATAAAAGTTCGACCAACATAATGATTTCTTATCAGACCTAAATCAAAATTTATTTTTTTTTCCTCTGCATAACCTAATGCAGCTGCATTACCAGAATCAGGTACTGGCACAACTAAATCAGCATCCAAATTATCCTCTTTTGCTAATTCAGCTCCAAATCTTTTACGATATTCATAGGCAGTTTTACCATTTAGAATACTATCTGGTCTTGAAAAATAAATATATTCAAAAACACATGGTCTCACTTTTTTTTGAGGAAATGGCTTAATACTTTTTAATTCATCATTTTCTACATACACAATTTCACCATTTTCAACTTCTCTAACAAATTTTGCACCAATAATATCAAAAGCACATGTCTCAGATGCAAAAACATAAGAGTTTTTTAATTTTCCTATAACCAGAGGTCTAATTCCATAAGGATCTCTTACCCCAATAAGAGTATTTTGTGTCATCATAACTAATGCATATCCCCCTTGAATTTGAAATAGAGCATCAATAACTTTATCAATTGTCTTTGGTCTTTTTGATTTAGCTATAAGTTTTACGATCGTTTCTGTATCTGATGTTGTGTAAAAGATTGAGCCTTCTTCAACCATTTTATTTCTAAGTGTTATAGCGTTAGTAAGATTTCCATTATGCGCAACTCCAATTCCACCTGAATTAGTATCAGCAAAGAATGGTTGTACATTTCTTAAAGCAGTTCCGCCAGTTGTTGAATATCTATTGTGACCTATAGCGTAATTTCCTGGCAAATTTTTTAAAACTTTTTCATCATTAAAGTTGTCTCCAACTAGACCAAATCTTTTTTCAGAGTGATATTTTTCACCGTCAAATGATACGATTCCACAACCTTCCTGACCCCTATGTTGTAACGCATGAAGTCCTAAAGCAGTTAAAGTTGATGCTTCTGGTGTATTGCTTATACCAAAGACAGCACATTCCTCTTTTAATTTAGGATTATACATCTTGAACTTTTTCCTTAGCATCATCATATTGTTTTTGATTTGGAAATACCTTTATAAGATAGATACTACCTTTTTCAACCAAAGGAAATGTTAACGAATCTTTTAAATTTAATGGCCATTTTTTGCTATCGTAGACAATGTCTATAGCTGTGAATAAACAAACAATCAAAATATAGCTCTTAGCGATTCCAAAGAAAAAGCCAAAAACCTTATCGATTGAACCTAATCCAGTGTAAGTAACAACTTTACTAATTGCCTTATTTGCTAAAAGAATAAAAAATATTATTAAGATAAACAATATTATACCAACAATTATATCAAGGACATATTCACTATCTAAAATACCTTCAAAATATGGTTTCACTTTTGGAAACAAATAAATTGTTAAAATATATGCCAATACCCATTTAGCCGCTGACAATAAACTTAAAACAAAACCTTTTCTAGATCCTTGAATTAAAAAATAAATTGTTAGTACAAAAAAAATATAATCAAATAAAGTTACTAGTATTAAAAAATCCTGAATAGTTTCAATCATTAATTGAATGGTTTAATTTTAAGCAACAAAGAAGGCAAAAGTGTTAAAACTGAAACCATTGCAAGCAACATAGCAATCCCCGTAAATAAACCAAAGTAAATTGTTGGTATAAAATTTGACATTACTAAAATTGAAAATCCAAAAACTATTGTAATTGAAGTATTTAAAATAGCTTTACCGACTGTTGAGTGACACAATTTTAGTGTCTTATTGTAATTTTTTATTTTTGCATACTCCTCTTTAAATCTATAAATATAATGAATGCTATTATCTACAGCTATACCTATTGTTATTGCGGCAATTGTTATTGTCATCATATCTAGCGGAATTTCCAATAGTCCTATTAAACCTAATATAAAAAAAGCTGCTATAAAATTTGGCACAACACCTATTAAAGCTAATTTTAAATTTTTGAAAAGAATAATAAACATTATTAAAATTCCAAGCATAACAAATCCGAGGGTTAAAATTTGAGATTTAAATAAACTTTGTAATAGATTATTAAAAAGAATTAGTACACCTCCCAATTTGAATTCATCTTTTTTTAAATCTAATTTATTTTCAAGATCAAAATTTATTTTAATCAATAAATCATTTCTCCTTAGATTATCTAATGAGTCTTTTATCCTTATGCTTATTCTAGCCTCAGAATCTTTTATAGATATGTATGGATCAACAATTTCTTTTTTTATGTTATCAGGAATCTTAGTATATAAGACTCCCATTTCTAAAGACCCAAGTTCTTTATTATTATTTAATTGAGTAGCAACATCAATGATTGAAGAAAAAGAGAGAACTTTTCCAACTGGCTCTAAGGAATCTAAATAATTATGAACTTTTTTTATTTTATTTATTTTATCTTTAGTAAACCAATATTTTTCATCATTTTCATCGTCATCACCCCAATCGTCCTCTTCATCGTCTGATTTTTGTTCAATTTCATCTTTTTTTGGAAATTTTAAAATAACCTCAAGTGGAGTTGTACCTCCCAGCTTTTCATCAATAAGTTTCATTCCTTTGTAAATTTCTGTATTTTTATCAAAATAATTTATAAAACTATTTTCTACTTCAAGCTTTGAAATTCCTAATATACTTAGAAATATAATTATTAAAGTTGACCCAAATATAGTATTTTGGTTTGAAATTGAAATGTTACTAAA
>CACANA010000013.1 GCA_902533775.1 uncultured Pelagibacteraceae bacterium | reverse complement strand
AATAGTGTGAATCTTTATTTAGATAAAATACTTGTTTATCCGGTTTGAATAGTTCAACCTTGCCAAATAAATCATTGATCATTCTATTAGATAAATCACTTTTAAATTTTAATGGAATAAATATTGCAATAGAGACAACAATCAAGAAGAGGAAAAAAAATTTTTTTACTTTAAAATAATAAAATAAAATAAAGAGAGATATAAATGAAAGCATAGTAACAAAATTAGCTCTTTCAGCAGTCAAAAAAATTGCAACTGTAATTGTAATTAAAAAAATCAAACTTTTAATATTAATAGTATTATTTTTTTTTAATTGTCTTGAGAAATGATATGAAAATATAAGTGCGCCAAAGTGGTAAATAAGGTTTGAAATTTTTAGTTCATTATCCATTATCCCTCCTAATCTATAAATTGATCCTTGTTGAATTGCAGCATAACCAAGTATATTTTTGTGAGTAAAAAATTGTAAAAATAAATCTGCACTCACGAAGAAAAATATGAAAATCCAGAAATCAAATATTTTTTTTAGATTTATATTAGGATTATTTATAAAATAATTCAGTGCTACAATCATTAATATAAATCTAAAAAAAAATAATGCTCTTTCTATACTCGGTTCAGTTTGGAAATTTATTAAATAATTTATAATTAAATATATCCAAAAAACTAAAAGAAATAAAATAATTGGTTTTTTTAGATCCGAAACAAATTTAGTAATTTTAACTTCTTTAAAATATAATAATATAAATAGTAGTAGAATTAACTCTGATATAACGTTGCTAAATAAAAGTGTTAAAGGAAAAATAATAAGAAGTATTTCAATAATTTTATAAAATAATAAATTATCTTTTAATACCATAGTAAATTTTATACCATTGTACGAAATTTTTAATACCTTCAGCTAAATTTGTTTTAGGATACCAATTTATCAATTTTTTTGCTTTTTGTGTATTTGAAAAAGTTTTTTTTATATCTCCATTTGGTATAGTATTAGTATATTTTATTTTGAATTTTTTTTTGTAATATTTTTGTAATTGATTGATCATATCCATGAGATTGTCAGGTTTTCCTTTTCCTATATTTAATACTTCATATTTATTTTTACCTTTAAGATTGTAAACTTCAATTATACCGTTTATTACGTCATCAATATAAGTAAAGTCTCTTTTCATAATTCCTCTATTAAAAACTTTTATAGGCTTGTTGTTTCTCAAACTATCTAAAAAATTGTAATACGCCATATCAGGCCTTCCGTAAGGCCCATAAACAGTAAAAAATCTCAGACCAAAACATTTCATTTTGAAATTTTTAGAATAACTTTTAGCTAAAATTTCGTTACAAAATTTTGAAGCTCCATAAACAGAAATAGGCGTGTTTTTATTGTCATTTTCAGTAAATGGGTAAACTTTTGTTTCTCCATATACTGAACTAGAAGAAGCATAAATAAATTTTTTAACATTTTTTATTCTCGCAATTTCAATTACATTTATAAATGAAATAATATTTTGATTTAAAGTATTTATTGGATTTTTATGAGAAACTCTTACACCTGGTTGAGCCGCTAGGTGGAAAATACAATTAATGTTTTTTTTTTTTATAAAATTATACGTAAGTTTAAAATTTTTTAAATCAATTTTTTTAAAATGAAAATTTTTAAATTTTTTTAATATTCTAAGTCTCGTAAATTTAAGATCTTTTGAGTAATAGCTATCTAAGGAGTCTATACCGATTACAGTTTTTTTTTTAATTAATAATTTTTTTGCTAAATGAAAACCAATAAAACCTGCACAACCTGTAATTAAATTCATTCTTTAAAATATTATTTTTTTTGACTTTGTACTTAAGTTTTGACTTGCAATAAACTGCATTATCATATGCATCAGGATATGATTAATATCTTCACCTATGCCATAATTGTTGACTTTACTATGAACTGAAATTGTACAATTTTTTTTTAAGTAGCCTCCGCTAAAATTTGAAAATCCTATAGTCCTAATTTTTTTTTTTTTGCAGAATTTTAATACCTCTTTTATATTTTCAGAGTTACCTGAAGAACTTATGAGAATTAATATGTCTTTTTTTGTAATATAACGCTCAGCTTGTATTTTAAAAATTTGATTATATGAAATATCATTTGAAATTGCAGAAATTAAGTAACTATCAGAGTTCAGGCTTCGAATCTTTGCTTTTAATTTTGTATATTTTGAAAGTTGTTTAAAAAAATCACAAATATAATGATTTGCAATTGCTGCTGAGCCGCCATTACCGCAGACAAAAATACAATTTTTTTTTTTTATAGTTTCGACTATTAACGTGACTGCTTTATTTAAATTCTCAGAATTAATTGTCTTGGCTACATTAATTAAATTATTCAAATAATTTCTAAAAAAAATATTAAGTTTTTTGTTATTAATTATTTTTTTTTTTTTCATAAGTATTTTTTTTTAAAAGCATTTAGATAAAGCCTTGATACACAAAATATTGAGTAAATTAAACTAAACTTTAATGATTTATAATATATTAAAAAGGCATTTTGAAACTTATTAAAGTGTAATGAAGATAAACTGTTGGTTCTTACCTTATAGTAAGTTAAATAACGATCTAAACATTGTATTTTATAACCAGCTTTTGATAAATTTAACCATAAATCATAGTCTTCTTTTGTCTTTAACTTCTTAAAAAGTCTTTTTTTGAAGCATTTTTTAAGTATAATTACTGAAGAGCAACAAACTGGACAAGCTTTTATCAAATCATTAAAATTTAAACTTGATGGAGGTTTGACAGAATATATAATTTTTTTTTTTTCATTAAAAGCTTTAAAGTTTGTGAAAAGAACATCAATTTTATCTTTTATACATTTTGCTATTTGAAATTTTAATTTATTTTTATCCCAATAATCGTCGCTATCCAAAAAAGCAATGAATTTACCTTTTGAACTTTTGATACCAATATTTCTTCCTAAGCCAGCATAATTCAACTTTGTTAGATTCTTAACAATTTTAATTTTTTTTGATTTTTTTGATAATTTTTTTAAAATATTATTGGATCTATTAGAATTTTCATTATCTATTATAATTATTTCAGTATTATTATAAGTTTGATTCAAAGCTGACTTTACCGAAATTTTAATATTTTTTTCATCGTCATAGTATGGAATAATTATTGAGACCAACATTATTATTTTAAAAAATAGTCTTTAATACCCAATAAAAAACCTTTGTGAGGTCTTTTATCTCTTTTATAAGCTAATCTTAATAAATGGAGTAAGGCTCTTAACAAAAAAAAAATGTATCCAATAATTTTGTCTTGTTTTCTACATACTTTTCTTATTAAAGTAAGCCAGCCAATTGTTTCAAAATAAATTCTCGTTTGCCATCCTGATATAAATAAACTTTGAGATACTTTATGATATGCATAATGATCAAGATTTATTAATATCTTTCCAAATTTTCTTAGTCTAAATGAGTGTTCTATATCTTCGGGACCAAAAAAGAATTCCTCATCCAGTGTTCCCGTTTGTTTTAAAACAGAAGATTTTAACATGACACAACATCCACATATTCCCTCTGACTCATGAATGCCTTTAAATTGACCTATATCTTCGACTTTTCTACTTGCGCCTTTTCCTGTTTTCTGAAATCTAAAATAATTTTTGGTAAAATTCACACCTTTCCACCAAATAATGGAAGTTTTCTTATTTTCTTTAAAATAATAAACTTTCGGTGAGACTGCTACAGCATATTTGTTGTTCTCGAATGTTTCTATCAAACCAGAAAGTAAATTTTCAGAAATAATAAAGTCACAATCCAGCTTAACTATATATTCGTAATCGAATTTTAGAGCTAAATTTAATCCTTTGTTATATCCTTTTGAAACCCCTAAATTTTTTGCGAATTTAGTGTTCGAAACTTCTCTAGATCGTATCAAATTTATTGTATTATTTTTTAATTTCCAATTAATTCTACTGTCATTATCACTAATAATTTTGTAATTAAATTTTTTTTTTTGAAGAAGTTCAACCAAATTATCAAAATTTACTTGATCGGAATTATTATCAACTAAAAAAATATCAAAATTTTTATGTGAGCTCATCATAATACTATTTATTAATTCAAAAGTGTTTATTGGATCATTCCAGCACAATATTACTATAGCTACAGATTTATTTTGAATGTTCACTAAAAGATAATTGGTTTATTGTTTTTAAAATAGCTCTGTAGCTTGATAATTTTTTTTTATAATTATACTTTTTTCGAAATTTTGAGATGTCAGGGATATATTTGTCAAATCCATTATTTTTTTTTAGGCTTGGCATAATAACCTTAGAATTATATTTTCTAGATAATTTAAAGGCAATGTTTTTGATGTCAATTTCATCTTCTGATCCGACATTAAATGTTTTAAATTTTTCTCTATGGTCAAAAAGTAACTTGAAAAGGCAAAATACCAAATCATCTGCATGCATATAAGATCTTATAACTTTTTTTTGAGATTTTATAATTATATCCTTTTTATCTAAGATATTTTTAATAAAGTTACCAATGACGAAGTGTTTTGATAGAGGTAATCTTTTTCCAACAAAAGCAAAACATCTTGCAATTGAAATATTTATATCTGATTTAACTAACTTCTTAAATTCTCTTTCACTTTTGATTTTTGAAATAGCGTAATGCTTCCTAATTAGAGAGTTGTGGTTTTTTGGATTTATTTTTTTATTTTCCTTAAAATAAGGAATTGATATTGATTGATTTCCATAAACAGCCCCTGAACTTGTATATAAAATGTTGCTACCCTTTAAATATTTTTTTGCCATCTTAACAAATTTCTGAACTGAACTTAAATCCTTTTCTAAATCATTATTTATTGCACAATAAATAACATAATCTGCATAAGGAATTTTTTTTAAATCATTTATATCTTTTTTTATTTCAATTATAGAAAATTTTTTATTAAAATTTTTTGGTTTAATATTTTTATTTTTTCTAGAAATCAAAATTAATTTTTTGATTTTTTTACTTAATTGTTTTTTTTTATATAGATAGTCAATAATAGAAGTGCCAAAAAAACCACTACTTCCAATAATTAAGAGACTTTTTTTTTTCATTATGTCAATAAACTATTTAATGTTTCTCATTAAGAATGACTGAGATCCTAGTTTATAAATAACTTTTTCATTTAACGATTTTGAAATTAATTTTGAGGAAGTGTAACTTTCATTTAACCAAGATTGAAAGCCTCCGTCTTGTAAGTGATCTTCAACAACATAAATTTTATTAAATTTTGAAATTTTTTTAATTTGGGTTTTTTTCGATTTCATGCTCCATAATGGAATTGAGTATAAATTAAGATTTTTGATTTTTTTCTTAGTTATTTTATTTCTAACATATTCTATAACTGCACCTGTAGTTAAATAAATATTTTTTTTTTTATTTTTTAATTTACTATCGTAAACTTTAATCCATTTTCCAGGATGTAATTTCATTTTTTTTTTATGAATTTTGTAATTCGAGCTTTTATCTAATCTTAAGTATGAGGGCTGAGGTTTATTTGCTAAATATTGAATACAGGCTTTTAATTCAATACAGTCACCTGGTGATGCTATAATCATATTTGGAAAACTTCTAATTAAAGAATAATCTTGAATTGCATGGTGAGAATAACCTAGATTACCATATCCAACCCCAGCTCCTGCGGAAACAATCGTAACAGGCAATTTATGATAATCTATATCGTTTCTTATTTGTTCTGCACACCTAAAAGTATTAAAATTTCCAATCGAGTAAACAAAAACATGTTTTCCTGTTGCAGCTAATCCTGCAGCATATCCCATCATGCTTTGTTCGGAAACACCTGCATTATAAACACTATCAGGAAATTTTTTTTGGAAAGGTTCTATCATACCATAGCCCAAGTCATTGACTATCAAGATAATATTTTTATTTCTTTTTTTTGCTATAATTAATTCTTCAATAAAAATTTTTTTCATTTTAATTGTTTAATAGCAGATTTTAATTGGTCTTTATTTGGAGACTTGTAATGCCACAGCACTGTATTTTCCATGAAATCGACACCTTTTCCTTTAACTGTATTTGCAATAATAACATTAGGCTTTTTGTTATTCTTTATTATTAAACTGTTATTGATTTGTTTAACATCATGGCCATTTATTTTCGATACGTTACAATTAAAAGACTTAATTTTATTTTCTAGATTTTCAATATTTAATACATTTTTTACGAAATCTAAGCTTTGGATTTTGTTATAATCAATCAATATATATAAATTATCTAGTTTGTGATGAGAAGCAAATATTAAAGACTCCCATGTTGTTCCTTCATTTAGTTCACCGTCACTTATTAATACATATACAATATTTTTTGTACCATTAATCTTTTCTCCTAATGCTTTACCTACAGCATATGGCAATCCATGACCCAACGAACCAGTTGAAAACTCAACACCCTTTACTTTATGGCTTACGTGAGACATTAAAATTGTATTATTTTTTCCAAATGTATTTAATATTTTTTTACTTAAAATTTTCTTTTCAAATAAGGTACAATATAGAGCTAAAGCAGCATGACCTTTACTTAATATAAAAGTATCATTTTTTTTAAGTTTTAAAAAATATAAAGAGTATAAAATTTCAACTATAGAGAAGCAACTTCCAATATGAGAAGATTTTGAATCGTAAATTTTTTTTAAAATATTTCTTCTAATATTATTTATAATTTTTGTGTTTTTTTTTATCACTTATCTAAAAATTTAAGAAATATTTTATGAGTATATTTTATGTGTTTATTCTCTAAACCTTGATGACATCCAATTAATAAACCATTTCTCATAATATAATCAGAGTTCTTAAATGAGTTTAATTTATTTTTTTTTGAAATTAATTTTTTGAAAGCAGGATGTCTGAGTATATTTCCGCTAAAGATAGGTCTTGTTTGTATCCCCCGTTTTTCAAGAAAAATTTGTAAATCTTTTCTTTTTATACCTGAGTTTTCTTTGAGAATTACAGGATAAGCTAAAAAGTTAGTATAAACATTATTTAAGATTTTTGGAACTATAAATTTATTTTTATATTTTTCAAAAAATTTTTTGTGTAAGTAGAAATTTTGATTTCTCTTTCTACTAAAACTACTAAATTTTTTTAATTGAATTAGACCAAATGCGGCTCCAATTTCTGAAGGTTCAAAATTAAATCCTGCTTCAGAAAATACAAATTTCTTATCGTATTCTACGCCTAGAAGTTTTATATTCAGTCTTTTGTTTATATTTTCAGAGTCTTTTATTAAAGTAGACATTCTTCCCCAACTCCTTAAAACTTTTGCTTTTTCGTAATAACTTTTATTATTTGTTAAAAACATTCCTCCATTACCTGCGCAACTAATGACATGTGATCCATAAAAACTATTTATTGATATATCGCTATAATAACCTGTTGATTTACCTAAAATTTTTGCACCTAATGTGTCTGCAGAATCCTCGATAATTTTTAACCTATATTTTTTTGCAATTTTATAAATCTCTCTCCAATTTGGAATATTGCCTATTAAATTTGGAATCATTAATGCTTTTGTTCTATTATTAATTTTATTTTCTATTTTACTTATATCTATTTGAAGAGTTTGAATATCTATATCAACAAAAATTGGAATAACACCAAAATGCATTAAAGACGAAATTGCTGTACCAAAATTTAAACACGGCGTAATTACCTCATCTTTTTCTTTTAATTTTAAAACTTGAATAGCCAACATAATTGCTGAAGATCCAGAGTTCACCATTAGTCCGTATTTTTTTGAAAAATAAACTGCAATTTCTTTCTCAAACCTTTCTACTGATGATCCCATTTGAGTTGTTTTTTTTAATTGATTTAAAACTGCATTGATTTCCTCATTGCCATATACATTTTTTCCATATGATATTTTCATAATTCTAACTTAAATATTCCTTAATTTGTTCTTCGCATAATTGTTTAACATTTTTTTTGTTTTTAAAATCATTATTCCAATCTAAAATTTTTTTTATAGTATCATCTATGCCCCATTTTTGTTTCCATTTAAGATGTTTAGTAGACTTATAGCTATTTAATTTTAGTATTTTAGTTTCTTTATAATAATTGGTTTTTACAGATATTTTATGTATTTTAATTATTTTATTTATTTTTTCTAGTAACTTGTAAACTTTAATGAAACTATCATTTTTTGGTCCAAAATTCCAAGAATGACCCACATTTTTGATTTCATTTTTAAATAATTTTTCAGCCAAAATTATATATCCATGCAATGGCTCCAAAATATGTTGCCAAGGTCTTACATGATTTGGATTTCTTATTATTAATTTTTTTTTATTATTAAATGCATTTAAGATATCTGGAATAATTCTATCTTTTGAATAGTCACCACCCCCAAGAACATTTCCAGACCTAGCAGTAGCTACTTTAACCTTGGTATTAAATTTTGAGAATGACTTTATATAAGAGTTTACTAAGATTTCAGTTGATGCTTTGGATGCGCTATATGGATCTATTCCACCAAGCTCATCATTTTCTTTAAATGGTTTCGCTTTTTTTTTTATTTTATAAACTTTATCAGTTGTTATAATTACTACTACCTTAACAGATTTACAATTTCTTACAGCCTCTATTAAATTAGCAGTTCCTATTATATTAGTCTTAAAAGTATTAATTGGATCCATGTAAGCGTTGGAAACCAATGGTTGTGCAGCTAAATGAAAAATTATTTGTGGTTTTGAAATTTTAATTTTATGTTTTAATTTTTTAAGATCATTAATATCAGCATAAAAATTTTTATGAGATATATTATTACAATTAGCTTGATTAAATAACGAATATTTCTTTGGTTTTAGTGAATACCCAAAAATTTTAGCATCTAGAATATTTAAGAAAATTGTAAGCCAAGAACCTTTAAATCCTGTATGACCTGTAATAAAAACTTTTTTTCCTTTCCAAAAGTTTTTTTTTTTTTTTAAATAGTTATTCATTCCAAACTTTCCAGGCTCTAATATTACTTTTCCATAGTTTATTTAACTCTTTTTTTTCCCTAATTGTATCCATACAACCCCAAAATCCTTTATGCTTATATGCTAATAGATTATTTATTTTAGCTAATTTTGGAAGACAGTCTTTTTCAAAGATTGTTTTATCATTTTTTAAAAATTTAAAAATATTATTAGATAAAACAAAAAATCCTCCATTAATATATTCTGTTGGCTTTTCTTTAATGTTTTTAACTTTAGAATTTAAGTCTAATTTAAGAATTCCTTTGGGATTTTTATATTTAACAGCAGTTAATGTAGCTATTTTTTTATTTTTTAGATGAAATTTTATTAATTTATTTATATTTACATCAGATAAACCATCTCCATAAGATAGGCAAAAATGTTTATCTTTAATAACAAATTTTTTAATTCTTTTAATCCTTCCACCAGTCATAGTTTTAAGACCAGTATTGACATATTTTATATTCCAGACTTTATTTTTATTCAATTTTTCTAGTTCATCCTTTAAAAGTTTTCCTTTATATCCTAAACAAATAACAAAATTATTTATTCCATAATAATTATATATCTTGATTAAATGCCAAATTATTGGCTTGCCACCTATTTTTACTAGAGGTTTTGGTTTAATTTTGGTTTCTTCCGCTAACCTAGTTCCGTATCCACCCGCTAATATAACAACTTTCATTATTTAAATTGATTATTATAATAAAGTAGTTTTATCAATATTATTTGTAATAAATTAAACTCTAAAACTATGAATAAGAAAATAATTTTTTTTGCTCCCAATATTGAGGATGGTGGTTTAGAGAAAAATATAATAAGTTTAAGCAATTATTTTGTATCTAAAAATACAAATGTAGAAATTGTATACTCTAAAATTTCATCTAAAGTTAAAAGAAAACTAGATAAAAAAGTATCACTTTCAAAATCTAATATAAAGTTAGAAATTCCTATTTTTAATGATAGAATTAATAACTCTATAAAATGTTTCCTTTATATCCTTTTAAAATTAAAATCAGATAAATTTGATAAAATTTTATCTTTTCAAGATCATCCATTTGCAATTTGCTGTTCATTAATCAGGAAAAAAAAAAGTATAATTAGAATCGCTAATCATCCTTTTGGCTCTTTATTTTTTTTTAACAATAAAATAAAATTTATAGTTAAAATTTTTATTAAAATTTTCTTCTATCAGTTTTCAAATTTAATTATTTCTAATTCTAAACAATCTACACGATACTTTAAAAAGTATATCTTTAATCCTAAAAAATGTATAACAATTTATAATCCAATAGTTTTATTAAATAAATCAAATACTTATAAAAGAGATAAAAATTTGATTATTTCTGTCGGTCGTCTTGAGAAGCAAAAAAACTTTGAAAATTTAATTAAAGCCATAAGAATATGTAATATTAAAAATAATAAAATACGTTTATATATAATTGGTAAAGGAAGAGAGAGAAAGAATCTTCAGAAATTAAGAAATAAATATAATTTAAGAAAAATAATTCACTTTACTGGATATAAAAATCCAGATGAATATTATAAGAAAAGTGGAATATTTGTTTTGTCATCTTATTTTGAAGGTTTGCCGAATGTATTAATAGAAGCAATAAATTATGGCTTACCAATAATATCATCCGATTGTTTCAGTGGTCCAAGAGAAATATTAAAAAATAATAAATATGGATCACTATACAAAGTTGGTGATTACAAAGACTTAGCAAATAAGATAATTATTGCCAATCGAAATTATTATAATTTTTCAAAAAAAATCAAATTAGCAAAGAAAGATTTAAAGAGATTTTCGTTTAATTTACAGTGTAAGAAATATTTAGATACAATCAATGCATTATAATTCTAAATCAATAATTTTATCAAAATATTTTTTTTGACTAAGCTTATGTGAAGATAAAATAATAATTTTATTTTTTTTTATTTTATTTAAATAAGTAAGCAATTTTTTTTCATTCTTTAAATCAAGTGATGATGTTGGTTCATCTAAAATTAACAATTGTGGATCATCAATTATAGCTCTAATAAAGTTTATTCTTTGCATTTCACCACCTGACATATTCTTAATTGATGCTAAATTTTTATTATCAAAGAACTTATTATTGGTAAATTTTTTTAAATTGAAATATAAAATTAATTCTTTAAGTTTTCTCTTATTTTTTAAATTTATTTTGAAGTCAAGAGTGGAATTAACAATAATATTTTCATCTAAAATTATATTTTCTTGACTTGCTAAACCTAAGTTTACTTTTTTATATAAATCATGAAAATCAATTTTTTTTTTATTTATATAAACTGTTCCTTTTTTTGGTTTTGTAAGACCACTTAAAATATTTAGAAGAGTAGTTTTTCCACTACCACTTGGTCCATATATTCCATAAATATTTCCTTTAATGAATTGGTAATTAAAATTATTGAAAATAAATGTGAATTCTTTCTCTTTTTTATTAAAATACGAATGTTTTATATTTTTTATTGATAAAGAATTGATTATATTTATTTTGTTTCTATCTTTGGTAGTTTTGTCTTTGAAATTTTCAATATCGTTTTTTATATATTCTATTGATTTTAAGTTATATATTATTTGAGAAAAATTACCCGTAAGTCTAGCAACCACTGGTAATAATCTTAAGATAGCTAAAGCAAAAACTGAATATTTAATTATAAATGACTCTATTGTCATATTGCTCTTAACAAAAATTAAAAAAAAGAAAATCAAAATCATTAATTCTAATAATGATTTTGGAGTTAGATTTACAATTCCCTGCCTTATTCTAGTATTGTAGTAAGTATTATAAGTTAAAGAAAATCTATTGATAAATGTTTCGCTTTTATCCTTAACTTTTAATTCCTTAAAAATTCTTAAAATATCACTCAAAAATTTAAAAGTATTTTGCTCTGTTCTCCCTCTTGTTTCTCCTAACTTTTTTGAAATAGAGAAAAGGAAGTTTATAAAAAAACCAAAAATAAATAATAAAAATATAATAGTGAGGTCTATGTTTATATTCACAATTGAAAAAGAGAAAATGAGTAATGAAATTAAATATATTAAATCTCCAAATGTTGAGATTAGAAGACCAAATATACCAACAAAAACATGCTCTATATCTCTTGTAATTTGTTTAATATAAACTGATAAATCTTTTTTAGTAAAATCTTGATAGCTCTTAAATAAATATACTTTCAAAAGTTTTGAAGCTTTTATCACCGCTAAGTTATATATAAAATTAAATTGAAAATAATTTTGATATAAATTTAAAATATTTTTTAAAATTAAAAAGAAAATTAGTAAGATTAAAAGACCTTCACTAGATGTGAAGTTTTCAAAAGAATTGTTAATAAAATTATTTAGCTGAACAATTAATTTATTGTTTTCAATAATATTATCCTGACCGTTTATTAATATGAAAAAGTTGCTTAAAAATAAAAGTTCGGATAAAATTAATCCAAATATTAAAAAATAATTTACAAATACTTTAAACCAAACTATTTTGTCAATTTCTTTAAAAAAAAAAATTAAAGTACTCATCTTTATTTATTTTGTTGCTTTAAAAAAATAACCAATGGGCATAATTTTTTTATAACTTTTTGTAAATAAGTACATAATTTTGTCTAAAATTGTAAAGATAGGTAAAAGTAGGTTGTTAAATAGTGGTATCTTATTTGTTATTAAAAAAATATTAGAATAAAATGAAATAAATATACCTCCAGTTAGAGGGTATATAATAATATTTTTAAAACCTACTTTTTTTAAAATTTTTTCTAAAGCTTGATCTGTATATCTAAAATAGTCATTTGGAGATCCGTGAATTCTAAAATAAAAAGGTGTAGATCCAATAAAATTACCTCCTTTTTTTGTTAGTGCATAACAAATCTGTATACAATTATTGAATTCAAAGACATGTTCCAAAACATTCATCAATAAAACATTATCAAATTGCTCTAACTTTATTTTGTCAATATTAAATTCTTTTTCTAAATCAATAATTAAATCTTCCTCATTTTTTGCAAACTTATCCAAATACTTAACCTTTGTTTCTAAATAATTTGAAATATTATTAGGTGTTTTTTTTCCACCGACATCTAACACACTACCTTTAATATTTAATTTTATTAATTCTTCAATTTGTAAAATTCTTAAAATAGAATACCTTTTTAATGTCATTTTTTGTTTAAAAAAAAAGGATTTTAATAACTTATTAATCATAAAATACCTCATTATCACAATAAAAATAATGTAACAATCATCTAAAATTTCAATTCTTCTAAAGATAATCTTTTAACGAATTGTAAAATTTATCTTTAGAAAAATTAATTGAAAGATTAAGAGCATTCAAAATTTTTCCCTCTACATTAATTTTTTTTTTTTCAGTTTCATCAACAATTTTTATCAAAATGTTTAATAATTCATCAATATCACCTGATTTATATTTAAAAGAATTTAAATTATTAAAAAATTCATTTGGTCCAGAGGGACAATCACTTGTAATTATTGGAATTTTTAAACTTGCAGCTTCTATTAATGTATGGCCAGGGTCTTCCCAAAGAGATGTGGAAATATAAAAGTCAGATGCTTTTAAAAAATTAAATGGATTATTTTGAAATCCCATAAAATGAACATTATTTAATTTTTCTTTTTCTAAAAAATCTTTTAGATATTTCATATCTTCTCCATCTCCAAGGATTAATAAACTAATATTTTTCTCAAAATAATTTTCTCCTAATTTTTTTTTTAATAATGAAAATGTATTTAATAATTCTATGTAATTTTTTTGTTTAGTTAATCTTCCTATACTAATGAATACTAAATTCTTATTAGTTATTTTTTCAATCTTTTTAGGTAAATCTATTTCTGATAAATAAAATATTTTATCATCTATAATAGGATTGCATATTTTTTTTATATTTTCAAAATCTCCAATATTATCCTGTAATTTTTTTTTTGTATTTTCTGTCATAGTAATTATTAAATCAGACCTAGTATAAAATTTTTTCCAAATAAATTTTCTTATAAAATTAAATCTTGGATAACCTTGTATAGAATTAATTATTTTTAAATCTTTAAAAAAAAGTTTTAAAGCTAGGGGCAAGTATCCAACCAAACTTGCAAAAATTATATTTGGTTTATATTTCATTGTAAAAAAAAGAAGAAATGGAAAAGATACAAATGAAAAAAAATATATAAGGAGTTTAGATAAGTAACCAGTTTTAGGTAAATATTTTAGAAAAGTAAAAATATCAATTTTTTTAAATCTTGGACTTTTATTTTCATAAGAAGAAAATTCTCCTAGTACATTTATAATATAAACTCTATGATTAGATGCATCAATAATTGCCTCGATGGAATTTGTAGTTGCTTTTATAGTTCCAACATTTCCTAACATTGGTGACCAAAAAAAAATTTTTTTTGAAATTGTCATTGGTTAATTAACTCATAAAATAATTTTCTGTTTAGATTAATAAAATTGGGATCAATATTTGAATTTGCGAATTTCAATTCCATATAGTCTGGCAAAAATTTTTTAAAATTTTTTTGTTCGATAGTAGGTTCATAATTTACTCCAGAAAGTAAATAGTCAAAATGTTCAATGGCTTTATAAATTTCTTCAGAACTGTTATTTACAATAGAGATACCCTCCTTTTGTAGTTTTCTTCTAGAATAATAAAAACCCTTATAAAATTTTAATTTTATAACTTGATCGTATGATAAAATTTCACCGTCTTTTTTAACTTTTTTTAGAATATATGATCCTTTTTTTGTAAATGCATTAGTTCTTTGACCATATATATTAGTCTCTAATATAGGGGTATTAAATAAAGAGGCGATGGAAATAGGGCCAGAAGATGTCCCGAGAAAACCTTTTGATTTTTTAATTAAAAAGAATTGACTTTTTTTATTTTGTAACTCATCAACACTTAGTTCAAAATAATTTTTATTAAAAAATGGAATTCTTTTTGAGCTTTTATCAATTAATCTCATTACACTATATTTTTTTTGTAATAATAATTCGATACCTTCAATGTATGTTTCAAGTAATGATCCTCTCAAATCAGAAGTTTTATTAAAAAAATTTTCTCGATGATGAAAAATAATTAATCTATTTAAATCTAAATTTTTGTGTTCAGAAAAAAATTTCTGTTCTTCTTTTTTAATGTACTCTTTACTTAATATAAAAGTATTTGAATTTTTTGTACTTTTTTCATATCTATTGAATATTTTTGAATGTGGAGCTTTTAATTTCAATTCAAAGTTTTTATTTAGGAAATTATCAATCTTATTTGTTTTACAAGAGCAAATTTCTGAATGTTTTAGGGGTATTAATAGTACGTTCAATAGCCTATTGTCTATAATTCTTAAATTTTCAAATACTTCTTTTAAAAAACCAAACTTTGAATTCTTGGGAATTAATATAATTGAATTAAAACCATCTAATTTGTTCTGTTTTACCATGAAGTTTAAATGCTCATTTAAAATTCCTACTTGGGAAAAATTTAACTGAGTAAACTTTAAATTTAGTTTTAAAATAATTAAAGATATTGGAAAATAAATTATTTTTAAAAAAAATATAAAGTTAAAAAAAATCAAAACCAATAATTCTTTTAAAAATGATTTAAATTTTAAATCTTTGAGAAAAAAAAATAAATTATTTAAAATTTTTAAATTTGAAACATCTGAAGGATATCTCTTGGGTTCAACAATTATAAATATAAGTCTTTGATCTAACTTATATAAAAATTTTGTTAAAAGATCATTTATTTTGCTTATGATTTTCATTTTTAAGAAATTTAAACGATTTTTTTAAGTTTAATTTCGTTCTTTTAACTAACGCATCGTTTATATTTTCATTTTTTTCGTTACATAGATACAGTAAGTATGGTCTTAAGTTTTTTGGCAAACTTTCAAAATCTCTTTTCGATAAAGGTCTAGCAACGATATTAAATCTACTACTGGGCGCATAATCATCAATTTGAAGCCACCATGGATACCATCTACTAACTACTATGGCTCTTTCTGAAAAAGTTTCACCTAATACAGGCGCTGAGTGCCACAATCTTGTATCTTGTAAATAAACTGAGCCTGCTTTTACCTTGACCTGAAATTCATCTTTAAAGGCTTTAATGTATGAAAAATTTTTATGTCTTGGTGATATTCCTGATTTATGAGAACCTGGCACAACCCATGTACCCCCTAGTTCGCCTGGATCACTTAAATGATGTACCGCTACTAAACCCATAATAAGATCAGGAAATGGTTCTTTGATACAACCTATATTTTCTGACTTTTTACCACCTCCATAAGCCCATGGATCGTGTGGCCAATCTGTATGCCATTCTCTAGAGTTTTTATTTCCACTTATCACTCGTGGTAAGCCAAAGTCGTCGTTTTTAAAAATTGTTTTACTTGGTTTAATACCTTCTGCTTTTGTATATCTTGAATGAATTTGACCTATCCTAACATGATCATCTAAAATAAATTTTATTATATTTGTAAAATTTTTATTACCAAGCTGATTTGAAAATTTTTGTAACCAAAAAATATCATTTACTAATTTGCATTTTCTATTACTAAATTTAGATTTTCGTACCTCTAAATTTGGATAATTTAAAATATCTTTTTCTGAGAATTTTTTATCTAATAATTTTTTGAATAATTCTGTATTAAATTTAGTCCTTTTTTTGGCTTTTTTTATTTCTTCGACATAAATGTTTAATTTTCTATCAATTAGATTATCTATTACACAGAATCCAATTTGATTTATTAAATTTTGAACTTTAAATTTTAGATCACTAGATTTATGCTTGCGATAATCTAAGATATACTTTTCGGAAGAAATTATTTTTTTTAATTTCTTGTTTCTAACTAATTTCATTTATCATCTAATGAATTTTGAAACTTTACAAATAAATCTAGCCAATTATGTTGTTTTGCGTCAATTTTAGAGGCTTTTTCAAAAATTTCTGCCTCTCGAACACATTTAAAGATAAAATCTTTTCCTTTTCCGGATAGACCCTCTAGCGCAAAATGAAACTCTACATCTTGCATATCTATAATTAATTCATCTAAAATCATTTTTTCTTTTGGAAGTTGATATATTGAACAAAGTATAATTTTTGAAAACTTATAATCTTTATGACACCATTTAGTAGTTGCTAACCTATTAGACATCATTGGCTCTGGAATAACAAACTCAACTTTAATATTATTCCTTTGTGCATAATTATTCATTATCATATTCTGCCCATTACTAGGAATTTTGAATGGTCCTATATTGATGTCGGTTGTAACGGTTGCTGTGCTCATTTTTAAATTTTATGAAATTTAAAATAGTCTGTATCTTTTTGCAGGAGTGGTTGATGTATACTTTGAAATCTAACACTACAGGCAATTCTTGCTAAATTTGAATTAAAGTTAATATTTCCATGTAAAACAAAAGGACAAAAAACAATTACTTCTCCAAATTTTAATTTTGCAGGTTTCTCATCATAATTTTTATTCAAAATCATTGGGCCATTAACAATTCCAGTAGATTGTTCTGATTTTATCATTTCATGAGATTTGTTTAAATCTAAATAAAAAACGCCATCGTTTTCATCTAAATCATGGAACGGTGCCCATAATATGTATGTAAAAGGAGATACACCTGACATTAATTCGTAGTGAGGCCACTGTCTTCTTTGATCTTGTCCTGGAATATTAAAAATTGTGTTAGCTCGTCTTTGTAAAAAAATCTCATCTCCACTCAAAGATTTTACAATATTTTTACATGAATTGATAAGTACTTCTGAAGCATCGTTAAAAGATAACAAAGAAACCATTAATTCATTAATTTGGGATTTGCTCATTTCTGTCATCTCTTGCCTGATATCAGAAAAATTTTTCGTTTTAGTATATGGTGAGATTTTTTTTATAAATTCGTTGCAAAGAATTTTAAAATTTTCTAAATCATCGATTGGTAATATTGCGTAACCTTTGCCATTAATAAGCTCTTTTTTAAGATTATTCATAAGCTAAAAATTATACTAATAAATCTTAAACACAAGGATTTCTATCTTCGTTGTGAATTTTATTAATATTTTCAAAAATTTCATCCTTAATAATAATGTTTAAAGATTTTATATTTCTTTTTAATTGATCTAATTTTGATACACCCATAATACTACTTGTTACAAATGGCCTACTTAAGACAAAAGCATGTGCTAATAAGATGGGATCAATATTAAATTTAGATGACAGTTTTATATATTTCTTTATCGCGATTTCACCTTTTTTTGTAAAATGCCTGTTAAACCTTCCTGGCCACAAAATGAATCTGCTATTTTTTGGTTTCTTTTTTTTTAAATATTTTCCGCTTAACCTACCGCTAGCTAGGGGTGAGTAGGCTAATAGTCCACAATTTTCTCTCATTGATATTTCAGATAATGATATATCAAATGTTCTGTTTATTAAATTATAAACATTTTGAATTGAAACAGGAAGTTTATAATTTTTCTTTTTTGCCTCATACAAAAATTTCATTAATCCCCAAGGAGATTCATTTGATAGTCCATAATTTTTAATTAATTTTTTTTTAATAAGTTTATTTATAGTCTTCAAAATTTTCTCAATTGGGACCCATTTTTTTTCATTGAATTGATGTTCGTAATCCAAATTTCCAAAAATTGGCGTATTCCTTTCAGGCCAATGTAATTGGTATAAATCTATATAGTTTGTTTGAAGCCTTTCTAAACTTTTATTCAAAGCCTCATTAAAATTATTTTCATCATATTTTAAATTATCTCCCCCGCCTCTGATCCAGGAAAGTTTTGTAGATCCAATTCCTTTAGGGTTAGACGAAGAAATTTTCGTTCCTAAGATAATTTTTTTTCTTACATTTCGTGATTGCATCCATTCACCAATAATTTTCTCTGTCATTCCTTGGGTTTCTTTTTTTGGATAAACAGGATACATTTCTGCAGCGTCAAAAAAATTTATTCCATTCTCATATGCAAAATCCATTATTTTGTAAGCTTCGTCTTTTGAAGTTTGTTCACCAAATGTCATTGTTCCTAAGCCAATAACACTAATTTTCAATTTGGTATTACCAAGTTTCCTATATTGCATTAGCTATGACCATCTATGATGCACATCATCTTTAATATATTTATCATATATTGATTTTATTTTAGGCATTAATTCTTTTATATCATCTTTTCTTGATACGGCAGAATTCTCTTTTACCTGAAAAGAATTTATTGCTCCTGGTATTACTACTGTCACTTCCTCATGCATTAATATCCACTTTAAAGCTAATTGAGAAAGTTTAAAATTTTGAGGCAAAATTTTTTTTAATTCTTCTACAGCTTGTAAACCTTTTTCAAAGTTTACTCCCGAAAAAGTATCTCCAATATCGAAAGCACTACCATCCTTGTTGTAGTTTCTATGATCATTTTCAGGAAATATGGTATTATTGTTTATTTCCCCTCCTAGCAACCCACTAGCTAGAGGACCTCTTGCAATGACAGCAATATTTTTTTTTTTTGCTTCTGTAAGAAATTTTTCAATTGGTTTTTGTCTGAACAAATTGAATACTAATTGAATACTTTTTACATTTTTATATTTCATGGCTTCAAAAGCTTCACTCAAATTGTATACACTAACTCCATAATTTGCCACTTTACCTTTTTTGACAATATCGTCCATTAACTCAAACGTTTCTGGTTTTTTATAAAATTCTATCGGTGGACAGTGAAGTTGTACTAAATCAATTCGTTCAATACCCAAGTTTTTTAGAGATCTATCCACAAATTCCTCCATAGGAATATGTTTATAACCTTTTTTGTAAGTTGTTCCTCTTATTCTTCTTCCAAGTTTTGTAGTAACATAAATCTTTTCTTTAGTTGATTTTATAATCTCAGACAAAAATTTCTCACTTCTTCCATCGCCATAAGTGTCAGAAGTATCAAAAAAATTCACTCCCTGGTCAAGAGCCTCATTTAATAAATGCCTTGCCTCTTTATCTAGTACTTCTCCCCAACACCAACCTATTTGCCAACAACCAAGACCAATTTCGGATACTTTCCACTTTAAATCGGAAAAATCCCTAAATTTCATTTTTAACTTATAATCTCTCTAGAATATCAGCTTGTGCTTTTTTTGATTTCTTTATTGTTTCAAGTCTTTCTTTATAAGTTTTGTTTGGAGGATCATATTTATCAAAAATATTCATTATGTTTTGAGTAAAGTCCTGGCCAATTTCTGTTAAAAAAATTCCATCTTCTTTTATAATCACCAACCCATCTTTTACCATCTCATCTAAATATTTTATTTCTTCGTTAAAATAGTCTTTGAAATCTATATTAAATTGATCTTTAAAATTTGCGTAATCAATTTTAAAATAACTTCTTATTTGCTGGGTTGCGTGCTGTCTAATTTTGTCATCCATATTTAATTTTAAACCCCTAAAACATGGCAAATGACCTTCGTCAATTGCTTTTTTATATGATGGCAAATCATAAAAGTTTTGAACATAATAATCATTTCCTAAATTACTCATTGAAGAACTTCCTACTGCAATAAAATTTACTCTTCCACCAGTTTGATGTCCAGATGCACCATAGTGAGCTTCTCCTTCTTTAAATGCTTTGGTCATAGGACTGTTTGGTAAAGAGTAACATTCAAATCCAGTTCTCACGTAACCTCCAGCTTTCAATTTTCTATGAATTACCTCTAATAAATTTTTTCTTTCTAAAAAATCTGGCAACGGACCCTCGGCTACCATTTGAACCTGATATTTCGCGACCCAGGGCTTGTAGGCCATTAAAGATAATTGGACAAGTGTAGGTTTTAATCTTAAAATTTCATCACAAGTTTTTTCCATTCCCTCAGGTGTTTGACCTGGCTGACCAATCAATAAATCAAATGCAATTTCTTTATAAACTTTTCTCACTTTTGGTGTAAGAATTTTATCGAATAGATATGATGGTTGAATTCTATTTACACGTCTCTGAACTTCTTCGTCAAAGTCTTGCATACCAAAAGATATTCTATTTGCTCCACAAACTTCGTGATTATAAATTAATCTTTCTTCATCAACTCTACGTGGATCACTTTCAACTGTAAAAAAATCAATTTTTGACCAATCAAATAAACTTTTTAACTTATCAACAAGACTTTTTAAATCATCTCTATTCAGTATTGTTGGAGATCCACCTCCAAAAAAAACTGTCCCAACATTAAGAGTAATATTATTTTTTTGTAAAAAATTAAAAAGAATATCTATTTCTCTAAATAGATAACTCAAATATTCTTTAACTCTTTCATAGTCTTTTGTTATAAATTTACTACACGTACAAAACCAACAAAGTTGCTCGCAGAATGGAATATGTACATAAAAAAATATTTTTTTATCCTTATTTTTTGGCAACCAGTCTAAAAGAGCATTCTTATAAAAATTATCTTTGCAATCGAAGCTCCAATGATCTTTTGTGGGGTATTCTGCATAATTAAAAACTAGATCCTGGTGATATTTTTTTATTAAATCTGTGTTTAATTTTGCCATCAAACAATTAGCCTGTTTTCTTATTCGCAACACTTCCAGTTAAATCTTTGGCTGTAACTCTATTTTTAACGTGATTGCTATCGTTTACAAACATACCAATAAACCACCTACTTTGATATGATTTCCAGTTAAGTTTTGCCGTTTTATCAACTACATCAACTCCATGTATTATAGATCCATAAAATATAACCGAGTCACCGATTTCTAATTCTTTCTCAATATTAATTTTTTTGTTATTTTTGTCTCTAAAATAAAATCCGCCTGAATTAAAATCCTCTCCTATCTTGCTCATGATTAATCCAGATACAACTCTTTGATTCTGGCGTGGATCAACATGATCTCGTAATTCTCCACCTCCTCTTGGATAGTTAACTATTTGCAATCTATCAATTTGGCCATCACTAGGTATATTTTTTTCATATTGATACATTCCATTTCCAGCAAGATATTTTATATATCTCCAATGTCTATAAACACCTTCTTTCAATTTTTTTTCTAATTTGGTTTTTATGTTCCAATTATAAAAAAAATAGGAGTGTTTAATTGCATATAAGCTATATTTTTTTGTTACTTCTTTATCATATATCCTATGAAAATTAGGGGTATTATCTAACATTTTATGAAAAGAAGGTTTATATTTTTTATCGTAACTCTTGGCTAATTTCAAAACTATATCTTTTAAATTTTTCTTAGCAGCATTCCTAACTATAAATGCCTCACCAGAATACATTCTTTTTATTATTGACTTTATAAAAAATTCTTTTTTTTCCCTACAATTCTTTTTTAAAATTTCAAAATCAATGACAGAAACTTTTTTGACAAATTTTGGAGGAGAATTTTTTAATTCAATTTTGTTCCAAAAATCATTAATATTTTTTGTAGAAAAACTCATATTTTATGTAAATTAAGTATATTTATAATTTAGATACTATACCTTATTTGATAGTCAACACAAATTTAGCTTCTCTGCTGTTGTAAAATAGTAATCACCATTAAACTTTAAAAGTTTAAAAAGCTTTACCCAATCCTTTTCATGCAAAATTGTAGTACCTAATAAAGACCATTTATTAAATATGACCCTATTTTTCTCATTTGAGAAAGCTCCTAAAGTTATAAAGGATTTTTTTGAAACTCTTTTTATTTCTTTAAGTGTTTCAATGATGTCATAAAAATTGTATCTGTAGATAGAACTAAAAGCTATGACAAAATCAAAATATTTATCCTCAAATGGAATATTATAATATTTACTTTTTATAATTTTACTTTTTATTTCCTTTTCAGCTTTGTGTATTGGGTAATCATGATCCTCAATACCCCACACATCACTTTTTGGAAGTAAAAGATTCATATCTTTCATTATAAAACCTTTTTTACATCCTAGATCCAAAATTCTGGAGTGATTTTTTAATTTATATCTTTTAATAATTTTTGGTAAAATTTTTAACCATCGAGCATCGTAGTTAAAGCCTCCGTATCCATTATCTCTATGTCCATCATAATATTCTTTGGATAATTTCCAAGCTTCAAACTTATTTTGTATTGATCTAGAAATTGTTTTTCTAGATCTTATTGGTTTTTTTTTAAAGTATCCAGGATCAAAATACGGCATGTTAAAATTTAATTACTGGCCTTAAAACTGCTCCTTTAGAAAAATCATTCACTGCTTTATTAATATTTTTAATTGTATAGTTCTTTTTGAGTAATATTTTTTTAACATTTTTAATTTGGTTAATCAATATCTTTTCATTCAACTTAAAATCATTCATTAAAACTCCGTTTGAGCCCCAAGCTCCGGTTAAAGTTTTACCGAAAATAACATCCCAGGTTTTAATTGAAATTTTTTCATTTATCTTTGTATTTCCAATTACAATAAATCTCCCAGTAAACTTTTTACATAACGAATAAGTTTTCTCAATCAAGTTTTTTGAGCCTGTGCAATCAATTATTACCTCAAATTTTTCAAAATTATTTTTTATAAATTTATCAATATTATTTTTGTTCAAATATTTAAAATTAACATTTTTTAAATTTTTTATTAAATTTAATCTTTTTTTGTTATTATCAATACAAGTAACATCTTTAACTTTTAAATAATTTAAAACAAATAAACTTGAGTAGCCCAATCCCCCCATGCCCATAACAAGTACTTTTGATTTTCTATTAACTTTTGCAACATTAATTAATGCATTAGAAGCTGTAGGTAATGCGCATCCTAAAAGAACAGATTCTCTCAAAAATTTATTTTTTTTTTCTATTTTATAGACCCTGTCTTCAGTAGCAACAGAATATTCTAGTAAAGTGTTACATCCACCTGAATTTATAATCGAATTTTTATAACTAAATGTTACTGGCTCAAATTTTTCGAATTGTCTTTTTTTAATCCAACTGACAATTACATTATCACCTTTTTTAAATTTAGAAAACTTTGATCCTATAGCAATTACCTCTCCAACACCCTCATGTCCCATACAATGAGGTGTGTATTTGTCTTTACCTAAAATACCTGAAATTTCGTTTAACTGAGTATGGCAAATTCCTGAATATTTCATTTTAATTAAAAGATGTCCTTTTTTTAATTTTGGACTTTTTAAATTAAAAACTGAGAGATTTTTTTTTTGTCTTACCAGTATAGCCGCTAAATTTGTTTTTTTCATTTACTTAAGTAGATGATTAAGAACTGCATAAAAGTTTGATTTTTCAATAGACTTGGAATGCCCCAAAATATCAACTTTTAATGCTGCAGCTATATTTCCTATCAAATTTGTAACAGTTTGATCTGTATTTATTGAGTGGAGCAAAGATGTGATAACTAAGAAAACATCACCAGCACCTATAGTATCTAAAACTTTTTCTGAAATCAGAGCTGGGGTTAAAAGAGCTTTATTTTTTTTGTATGAAAAAGATCCGTTTCTACCCCTTGTAATCGTAATATTTTTACATTTTACCTTTTTAATTATTTGTTCTTTTACAATTTTTTCAATTAGATCATTATTATTTGATGATGCTAATCTTAGCTCAGGTTCATCAATGCAAATAAAATCTGCTTTTGGATATTTTGTAATCAAATTGAAACCTAAATTTGCACTATTAGTTTGACAATTTATTGCAAGGTATTTTGCCTTTTTTGACAATATTTTGTATATTTCATCATTAATAAAACCATGACCATAGTCCAGTAGAATTACCACATCAAATTTTTTTAAATTTTTATTTAAATAACTTTTTACTTTATTTAAATTCCTTGATCCAAGCAAATTATCATCCATGTAATAGACTTCACTTATTTTTTTTTGATATCCTACATCTATAAACCTTTTTTTTCTGACAGTTACTTTTTCTTTTTCAATGAAAATTTTGGAATTTATATTTTTTGAGAAATTAAAGATTTTACTTTTTAAATCTCTATCGTTTCCAATCACGGTGCAAATTTCAATATTTTTATTAAATTGAGAAAGATTTGTGGCTGCAGCAAAAACACCACCTAGAAAAATGTCTGATTTAAGATATCTTGTAGCTAATATATTTTCTTTCAAAGGTTTATTTAATGGCTTTACAGTGTCATATTGATCAATAATTGCATCACCTATTATTAAAACATTAAGGTTTTTTATTTTTTCAAGGCATTTCAATGACTCTTCTAACAAAGAATATTTATTTTTTTTAGATAAAAATTTGTGAAGTTTGCTGTCAAAGATGTATGAGTATGTTTTATTAATTATTTCAGTTGAGCTTTTAAGGGGAGACTCTGTAAATATAATTTTACCCCCATTTTTTTTAATTGCTTTTGTTTCCTTTTGTAATCTAGCTGTAAAATCTTTTTTATTTTGATAGTCTTTTCCTTTAAAATAATAGTTAGGTTTAATATGTTTTATGCTCTCAACAGCATCTGAAGTATAATTAATGCCAACTGCATCTACCAATTTTAAAGACTCTAATATTTTTGCTCTAAAGTAATGGCTGTTTACTGGCCTGTTGGGACCTTTGTGAACAAATTTGTCCTCAGTAACTGTGACAAATAAAAAATCACATTTTTTTTTGACTTCTTCAAAATGACTAATATGTCCTGCATGTATTATATCAAAAACACCATGGCATAATCCAATCTTCATTCCATTTTCTTTTAGTTTTTTTGAAATTTTAGATAAATTTTTTAAGCTAAATTTTTCCATTTTAAATTCTAAATGAGTTTGACTCAGTAAAATCAGTTGTTACACTTGAACCACTTAATATATCTCCTTTATCTGAAGTTAGTAATTCAAATATACCTAAAAAATCTTCGGGTTTTGATATCTTTTGTAAAGGTAATTTTGATTTAATATATTTTCTATATACCTTTTTATTTTTTTTCTTAAGTCTTTCAAAAGAATTCCCATCGTATTCAAAAGCTCCTGGAAGAATGCAATGAACAAAAATGTTATCTTTTACAAAATATCTAGCTAAAGTTTTTGAATATGACAATAAGCTTGCTTTAACTAAAGAATATCCAACTGAAGCCCCAGTTTCTATACTAGCCACAGATCCAATATGAATAATTCTTAGTTTTTTATTTCTTAAATTTTTAGATATTACTTCGTTATTTATTTCAACTGCTATAGAAACATTAAAATTGAATAACTTGACTAAATTTTTTTGATTTATCAATGGGTCGTGCATCCCAAGACCTCCTCCCATACAATGTATTACAGAGTCAAATTTCATTTTTCTTATTTTATTTTTAAATGAATTTAATTGTTTTGTATTTATTAAATCATATTTAAAACAATTTTTTTTATTTTTTTTATTTAAAGAATTTTTCAACTCTCTTACATTATTTGAACTCCTTCCAACTGTAACTAAATCATAATTTAATTTGTTAAAATGTCTTGATAAGTACAAACCTAAACCTGATGATGCACCTGTGATTAAGAATTTTTTCATCTTTTTATTAATATTATTTTAAAATTTTTAGATTCTCTCTAATTTTATTCACATTTTCTGTTCCTAAAAAAGGATACATGTTGTCAATCATAGACGGTTCAAATGTGCCATCTTTATTCATTTGAGTTTGAACTCTTGGTATTAATTCTTGCATTGGGGGCATTAAAATTTCACATATTGTTGGTTTTTTTGAATTTAATAATTTATTTAAACCACTACTTAATTTTTTTTCATCATTGAATTTGTGCGTATTAAAACCCAAACTTTTTGAAAGTTTTATAAAATCTGGAAATTTAATCCCACTCTTTGTATCAGCGCCTACAAATTTTTTAAAATTTTTTTCTTGCATAAGCTTCATTGTAAGGTAACCATTATTGTTCAAAATAAAAATCTTTGCTGGTATTTTATAGTTTATTATTGTCTGTAATTCTTGTAGATTAAACATAACTCCTCCATCACCAGTGATACAAATAGGGATTTTTTTTTTATCAGCAAAATAAGTTCCGATAAGACCTGGGAGACCAAATCCCATGGCTGCAATACCAGATGATGTAAAGAGTCTCTGATTTTTCTTGGTGTGAAAAGATTGCATGGTGCAAGTAAAACTTGTTCCCATATCAGTTACAATATTTTCATTTCCTTTC
>CACANA010000012.1 GCA_902533775.1 uncultured Pelagibacteraceae bacterium | reverse complement strand
AACAAGATATAATTTTCAAAATTCTCTAAAATTAATCTAGTTTTATTTGATCAGCAAAATACGTTATAATTGCATTTGCCCCAGCTCTTTTAAAAGAAACTAGGCTTTCGTATATCGATTTTTTATCTAATATATTCTTTGAAATTGCATTTTGTATCAGACTATATTCCCCTGATACTTGATATGCGATAACTGGAATTTTAAAATTATTCTTAACTTCCCTAATTATATCAAGATAAGGCATCCCTGGTTTTACTATAATCATGTCTGCTCCTTCTTTTATATCTAATGCAACTTCTCTTAATGATTCATAATTATTTTTAAAATCCATTTGATAAGTTTTTTTGTCTCCTTTTAAGAGACTTCTTGATCCAACAGCATTTCTGAATGGGCCATAAAAACTTGATGCATACTTAACAGCATATGATAAAATTTGAACATCTTTAAGATTATTTTTATCTAAAGCTTTACGAATTTTTAAAACTCTACCATCCATCATATCTGATGGTGCAATCACATCGCACCCCATTTTTGCCTGCAATATTGATTGTTTAATCAAGATTTCTAATGTTTCATCATTTAAAATTTCATTTTTTTTAATTATTCCATCATGACCATGTGATGTATATGGATCTAATGCAACATCACACATTATTCCAATTTCATTTTTATAATTTTTTTTAATTAATTTTATTGCTTGGCAAACTAAATTATTTTCATTTAATGCTTCGTTTCCATGTTCATCTTTTTTTTTTGGATTTGTATGAGGAAATAATGCTACCATTGGTATTCCCAATTTTAATGCTTTATCAACTACACTTTTTATTTTATCAATAGAATACCTAAATACATTTGGCATAGAATTGATTGGTACCTTTTTAGCTTTACCTTCAGTAAGAAAGATAGGTAAAATAAAATCATTATAAGATAGATCATTATCTTGAACCAATCTTCTAGACCAACCAAATTTTCTTGATCTTCTCAATCTTAAATTAGGATAGCTACCTGTGATAATCATTATCAATTAATTTTTTTGATGCGACAATAGTAATATTTAATATAATAGTCTATAAGATAGTAGAGCATCGATGTCACAATTATTCAATGATTTTCAAAAACAAGACGTAAAATTTGATATCATAAAATTAAAACAAGCTTGCGATGAAGTATTAAAAATAAAAGGTTTTGATACAAGTCTTGGAATACCTCACTTCGCTGGTATACCTTTAAATCAAATTCCAGGTGATCCAGATTCTGTTAAAGGAAATAATGTAAGAGGAATTTATTGGACGATGCCAGATAGTACAGGTGTTGAGGTACAGAGGGAAAGTAAAATTGATGAACATAAATATACAGAATTTGTTGACGATTTTAAAAATACTTATTTCAAAGAAGTTTATGATCAATTAACGAAAAAGTATAAATTAGGTAGGATGAGACTTCTTCTTAAAGAGCCAAGATCAACATTGAGTTGGCATAGAGATCCTGAGCCAAGGCTTCATATACCTATATACACAAATCCCGGAGCAATAATGGTCGTTGATAATGTTGCAAAACATATGCCAGCAGATGGCTCTGTTTGGATTACTAATAATACTAAATATCACAATGCATTTAATGGGGGTGAAGAAAATAGAGTTCACCTTGTTGCTTGTGTTTTAAATTACAAATTTAATTAAATTGAAAAAAATTTTTATTGCTTCAGATCATGGTGGATTTAATTTAAAAAAGAATATTTTAAAATACTTTAATAAAAATTATCCAATAAAAGATCTGGGACCAAAACAAAATAAGAAGTCCGTTGATTACCCTGATTTTGCTCATAAACTTTGTAAACATGTAGCAAAAAATAAGAATCATGTAGGAATACTTGTTTGTGGTTCAGGAGTAGGAATGTCTATTGCTGCAAACAAAAATAAGGGAATACGCGCAGCTTTATGCTATTCAGTAAAAAATGCCAAATTATCGCGATTGCATAATGATGCAAATGTTATAACATTAGGAGAAAGGCTTATTAAAAAAACAGTTGCCTTAAAATGTGTTGAGAGCTTTCTAAAAACTGAGTTTGAAGGCGGTAGACATACAAAAAGAATTAAAAAAATATAGGTAAATAAATGTCTAGTGAAAAAAAATATTTAAATACTCAATATGAAAACTTTTTTGAAAAAAAATTGTCTGAAGCTGATCCAGAAATATTTGATGCAGTAAATAAAGAATTAATCAGACAACAAAATCATATCGAATTAATTGCATCAGAAAACATTGTTTCACAAGCTGTTTTAGAGGCACAAGGTTCGGTACTAACAAATAAGTATGCTGAAGGTTACCCAGGTAAAAGATATTATAACGGTTGCGAACATGTTGATGTTGCTGAGTCACTTGCTAATGATAGATTAAAAAAACTCTTTAATTGTAAATTTGCGAATTCACAACCTCATTCTGGCGCGCAAGCTAACGGAGCAGTGTTTTTAGCATTATTAAAGCCAGGTGATACTTTTATGGGAATGAGTTTAAATTCTGGTGGCCATATTACTCATGGTCTTAAAATTGCGATGTCAGGCAAATGGTTTAATGCAATAAGCTATGATGTAGATAAAACCTCTGAATTAATCGACTATGATGAAGTTGAAAGATTAGCAATTGAAAATAAACCTAAACTTATAATTGCTGGAGGTAGCGCATATTCTAGGGTTGTTGATTTTAAAAGATTCAGAGAAATTGCTGATAAGGTTGGAGCATTCTTTATGGTAGATATGGCTCACTTTTCAGGTCTTGTTGCTGGTAAAGGTTATCCAAATCCTGTTGATCATGCTCATGTTGTAACATCTACAACTCATAAAGTTTTTAGAAGTGCCAGAGGTGGAATTATTTTAACAAACCATGAGGATATTTATAAAAAAATTAATACAGCTGTATTTCCTGGTTATCAAGGTGGCCCTCTTATGCATATAATAGCAGCAAAAGCAGTTGGATTTAAAGAAGCATTAGATCCTTCTTTCAAAGAATATATATCTAATGTTTTAGCTAATGCAAAAATTCTCGCAGAAACTTTAAAAACAAATGGTTTTAAGATTTATTCTGGAGGAACAGATACTCATTTAATGTTGGTAGATTTAAGACCTTTCGGTGTCAAAGGTAATGCTGCAGCTGAAAGTTTATCAAGAGCCAATATAACATGTAATAAAAATGGAATTCCTTTCGATACAGAAAGTCCAATGGTAACGTCAGGTATAAGACTAGGTTCTCAGGCAGCAACTACTCGAGGATTTGGTTTAAATGAATTTAAAATAGTTGGTGAGTTAATTACTAAAGTAATTAAAGGTTTGTCATCCAACCCTGATGATAATACTAAAATAGAAGACGAAGTAAGAAAAGAAGTTGTTGATTTATGTTCAAATTTCCCAATTTATAAAAATTTGGGATAATGAATTATGATTTGTCCTATATGTAAAAAGGGAGAAACTTCAGTTGTAGACTCCAGACCCACTGAAGATGGAACAGCTATTAGAAGAAGAAGATTGTGTATTTGTGGACAAAGATTTACTACTTTTGAAAGAGTACAATTCAGAGAATTAACTGTTGTAAAAAAAAACGGTAGAAAATCTACTTTTGATAGAGAAAAATTATCAAAATCAATATATGTAGCACTCAAAAAAAGACCAATAGATACAGAGACAGCAGAAAAATTTATATCTAAAATATCAAGGTCTTTAGAGGAACTTGGTCAGAGTGAAATTTCTTCAAACACAATCGGTACAATGGTAATGGAAGGATTAAAAGAATTGGACCCAGTAGCTTATGTAAGATTTGCATCAGTATATAGAAATTTTAGAGAAGAAAAAGACTTCGTTCAATTTGTTGATAAAATCGATGTCTTTAAGAAAAGATAAATCATCAGAAAAAAATAAAGCATTCATGAGATTGGCATTAGAACTTGCCAATCAAAATAAAGGACTAACAGGACTAAATCCATCAGTCGGATGTGTAGTAACACACAAAGATGAAATCATTTCTTACGGAAAGACAGATATTAATGGTAGACCTCATGCTGAAGTAGCAGCCTTAAAAAATAATAAAATAAATTTCAAAAATTCAAATATGTATGTAACTTTAGAACCTTGTATCCATTATGGAAAAACACCACCTTGCACAAACATTATTATAAAAAAAAAGATTAAATTAGTTAATTATTCAATTGACGATTTTGATAAACGAACAGCAAAAAAAACAAAAAGTGTTTTAAAAAAAAATAATATTTATGCTAAAATTGGTTTAATTAAAAATGAAGTAAATCAATTTTACAAAGATTATAAATTCTCAAAATTTAAAGATATTCCATACGTTACTGGAAAATTAGCTGTTTCTAAGAATAATAGAATTTATTTATTTAAAAAAAAAATTACAAATGAACATTCTCATAAAGTGTCTCATTTATTAAGATATAGAAATCAAGCAATTTTAACATCTTATAAAACTATTAACTCTGACAATCCTAATTTAAATTGTAGAATTCAAGGTTTAGAAAAGTTTTCACCAGTAAAATTTATTATTGATAAAGATTTAAAGACTAAAATAAATTCCAAAGTGTTAAAACCTAGCTCAAATAAAACTTATATTTTTCATAATAAAAAAGATAAAAATATTATTAATAAATTTAAGAATAAAAATGCAAAACTTATTTTTATGAAAATAGAAAATAATAGTTTTGATTTAAATAAAATTTTAAAAAAAATATACTCATTAGGTTATGCAAATTTATTACTTGAGTCGGGTCCAAATCTTTTAAATTCTTTTTTAAACAACAATTTAATAAATGATTTCTATTTATTCAAAGCTGAATATAAAATTAATTTAAAAAATTCAGTTGCTTTGAATTCTTTTATTGATTTATTGTTTAAAAAATTTAAAAAAAGATCTCAAATTAATACTTTTTTAGATAAAGAAAAACTTTTTAGGTATCAGTAAATGTTTAATGGAATAATTTTTAATAAAGGTAAAATTACTAATATTAAAAAAAGAGCTAAAGGAATAAACCTCTTTATCAAGTCAAAATTAAAATTAACTAATAAGCAATTAGGTATATCTATTTCCTGTGATGGTGTCTGCCTAACATTAATATCATATAAAAAAGGTATATCTGAATTTTATTTATCAAATGAAACTATTAGAAAATCAAAATTTAAGAAATCTAATGTTGGTGATTATGTTAATTTAGAACTACCTTTAAAGTATGGACAAAATATTTCAGGTCATATTTGTCAAGGTCATGTTGATACAGTGAGCAAAGTTACAAATTTAACAAATGTAGATAAATCTACAATTTACGAATTTAGTATTGATAAAAAATTTCATAAATTTTTAGTTGAGAAAGCATCAATCTTGATAAATGGTGTATCTTTAACCATAGCCAATATAAAGAAGTATAAATTTGAAATTTGGGTTATTCCACATACACTAAAACTTACAAATCTAGCAAACATTAGAAAAAATGATTTAGTTAATATTGAAATTGATATTTTATCTAAATATGTAAAAAAATTTATTAATGATAAAAAATAAATTTAGCCCAATAGAAAAGATTATTTCTATCTCAAAAAAAGGAGGAATGTATATTCTTGTTGACGATGAAAATCGAGAAAATGAGGGGGATTTAGTATTTAATGCCAGTGATGTTAATTCTAAAAAAATTAACTTTATGGCGAAAAACGGCAGAGGTTTAATTTGTTTAACACTAAATAAAAATCAAGCAAATAGACTTGGGCTAACATTTATGGCTCCGGTTAATCAATCCAGAAATCAAACAGCCTTTACCATTTCAATAGAGGCCAAGAAGGGTATAACTACTGGTATTTCAGCTAAAGACCGATCACGAACAATAAAAGTTGCTACAAAAAAAAATGTATTAAAAAATGAAATAGTTTCTCCTGGTCACGTATTTCCAATTATTTCTCGAGAAGGAGGCGTGCTAGTTAGGGCCGGTCATACAGAAGCATCTGTCGACATAGCTAGACTTGGAAACAAAATTCCAGCTGCTGTAATATGTGAGATTATGAATGAAGATGGTTCGATGGCAAAAGGTGATGACTTATTAAAATTTGCAACTAAACATAAACTTCACATTGCCAAAATTGAAGATTTAATTTCATATAGACTAAGAAAAGAAAATCTTATTAAATTAAAAAAAACATCTACAATTAATTTAAATAATCAAAAATTTAAAATTTATATTTTTGAGAACTCAATTGATGGTTCCGAACATTTTGCTTTAGTTAAGGGTAAAGTTAATAAAAGTAAATCACCAAGAGTTAGAGTTATTTCATCTAACGTAGTTCAAAATTACCTAATTAATCAAAAACTTCCTAACTCATTTGAAAAAACTTTAAAATATTTTAAAAAATATAGCAATTGCGTTATGATTTTTATAAGAGATCCAAATTTAAAATCTGTTACTCAAACACTTAAAGAATTTAAAGATAAAAAGTCTAAAACCAAGGAAAAGGATCAATTAATTAAAAGCTATGGTATTGGAGCTCAAATAATTAAATCTTTAAAAATAAAGAAAATGATATTAGTTACTAGAACTCTAAAAAAGGTTGTTGGGTTGGATGGTTATGGTATCAAGATTGTTAAACAAGAAATAATAAAATGAAAAATAAAGTATTAATTATACAAGCAAACTACTATAAAGATATTTCAACTGCTCTTCTTAAAAGTGCTAAGAATGAATTAAAGAATTTTGCAAAAATCAATATAATCTCTGTTCCGGGTGTATTTGAAATACCTGTAGTTATTTCCAAAAATTTAAAAAAATATGATGGTTTTGTAGCACTTGGATGTGTAATTAAAGGTCAAACGCCTCATTTTGATTTCATATCTAAATCAACGACTGATGCAATTATGAATATATCTGTGGAGGCGAAAAAACCTGTTGGTAATGGAATAATTACTTGTTTAAATAAAAACCAAGCTATAGCACGTGGTAAAAAAGGTAGAGAGGCAGCCATAGCAGTAAAAACAATATTATCATTATAGAATGCCACTACATTTCAGTAAAAAAAATAACCCAAGAGTTATTATAATACAAAAGCTTTACAGCAAATATTATAACAATGAAGTAGAATTAAATTTTCCAAAACATCGTTTCAAAAAATTTATAAAAGATGTAGTCAATGGCACAATTGAAAGAGATGATATAATTCACGAAGAAATTACAAATCATTTAAATGAAGATTTAAAAATATCAAACCTTGATAAAGTTTTTCAAGTAATAATTAAAAGTGCAATCTTTGAATTAATGTATAAACCAAAAATATCTTCAAAAATAATTATTAAAGAATACCTTAATGCCTCTAATTTCTTTATTGATTTATCACAAACAAAATATTTGAATGCTTTGCTTGATAAAATTTCAAAGAAATTGAGAAACTGATGAATGAAGAATTATTAATAAATACTTATTTAAAAAAATTAACTAAAAATAATCCATCTTCGCTTAATTTAAATGATGATGTTTTTTTTGATAAAAATAAAAAATTAGTGATTTCTGTTGATACTTACAATGAGGGTATACACTTTTTAAATTTTAATAAACCAGATCTTGTTATAAGAAAAATAATTAGATCATCTATATCAGACATTTATGCTAAAGGGGTAAATCCAAATTATTTCTTTTTAGCTGGCTCAGGTAACAAAAAATATTTTACAAAAAAAAATATGTCATTAATTAACAAATCTTTGTCCAATGAACAAAATAAATTTAATATAAAATTATCAGGTGGTGATACTACATCATCAAAAAATCTAAGTTTTACAGTTATATCTTTAGGATATTCAAATAAAATCGTTTATAGAAATAAAGCAAAAATTGGAGATGACATTTATTTAACTGGTAATGTAGGTGATAGTCATATTGGTTTAAAAGCTTTAAAAAAGAAAATTAATTTAAACTTTAATCAAAAAAAATATTTTATTGATAAATATTATTCACCCGATCTACCTATAAAATTTAGTTTACATCTTTTTAAAATTGCAAACTGCTCTATGGATGTCTCGGATGGATTGATAATTGATCTGAATAAATTAATAAATAAACAAAAACTTGGTTATTTAATCGACATAGATAAGATCCCAATATCAAATCATTTAAAACAATTAATTAAAAGCAAAAAACTGAGGACATTAGACTATTTGTCCAATGGTGATGACTATCAAATTTTATTTACAGCTTCTAAGTCAAAGAGAAAATATATAAAAATTTTATCCTCTAAAATGAATCAAAAAGTTTCTATTATTGGGGAAATTAATAATAAATCAAAAAATCTCCTATTAGATAATAGGAGAATTCCAACAAAATACCTCAAATTCCATGGTTATTCTCATAAATTCTAATAAGTTAAATATTGCCTTTTATAATCTTTTTTGTAATGTCCGCATTTTAAAAAATAACTAAAACACTTATTTAAGGAATTATATGTCTGTTGATACTATTTTATTATACACAATTTTTGCTGGAATATTATCCATTGTATATGGATTTGTAACAGGATCTTCAATTTTGAATGCAAGCGCGGGAAATGCAAAGATGCAGGAAATTGCATCTGCGATTCAAATAGGGGCAAAGGCTTATTTAAATAGACAATATAAAACAATTGCAATAGTTGGGGTTGTTGTTTTGGTTATCATTAGTTTTGCTTTTTCATTATTAGTTGGAATTGGATATTTAATTGGTGCAGCATTATCTGGTATAGCTGGTTATGTAGGAATGTTAGTTTCAGTTCAAGCTAATGTTCGTACAGCTGAAGCATCAAGAAAAGGTTTATCTCAAGGTCTTTCAATAGCATTTAAGTCTGGAGCAATAACAGGAATGCTGGTTGCAGGTTTAGCACTATTAGCAATAGCAGTCTATTACTATATATTATTATCAGCAGGTGTTGACGAAAGAGAAATTGTAAATGCTTTAGTGGCTTTAGGATTTGGTGCTTCTTTAATATCAATTTTTGCAAGATTAGGTGGTGGAATTTTTACAAAAGGTGCAGACGTTGGTGCAGATTTAGTTGGAAAAGTAGAAGCAGGTATTCCAGAAGACGATCCTAGAAATCCAGCTGTTATTGCAGACAACGTAGGTGATAACGTAGGAGATTGCGCAGGTATGGCGGCAGATTTGTTTGAGACATATGCTGTAACAATTGTTGCAACTATGGTTCTATCATCAATATTCTTTGTGTCAGATTTAAATATGATGGTTTATCCTTTAAGTATTGGCGCAGCTTGTATTTTAACATCTATAGTAGGTACTTTTTTTGTAAAACTTGGACAATCAAAAAATATAATGAATGCATTATATAAAGGTTTTGTTGCTACAGCTATTTTATCGCTAATCATCTTATATCCAATTACAGATTATGTTATCGGATTAGATACTAATTACTCTGTAAATGGAGTTTCTTTTAATGGTATGAGCTTATATTATTGTGGTGTTATAGGTTTAATTATAACAGGATTGTTAATTTGGATAACTGAATATTACACTGGGACAGATTATAGACCTGTTAAAAGTGTTGCAGAGTCGTCAACTACAGGACATGGTACTAATGTAATTCAAGGTTTAGCTATATCAATGGAAGCGACAGCAATTCCTGCAATAATAATTGTAGCAGGAATTCTATTAACTAATTCTATTGCTGGATTATTTGGTATTGCTATTGCAGTCACAACTATGCTTGCATTAGCCGGTATGGTTGTAGCACTTGATGCATATGGTCCCGTAACAGATAATGCTGGTGGAATTGCTGAAATGTCAAATCTTCCAAAAAATGTAAGAAAAACCACGGATGCCTTAGATGCTGTTGGAAATACGACTAAAGCTGTAACAAAGGGTTATGCAATAGGTTCAGCTGGATTAGGAGCATTAGTTTTATTTGCTGCATATACCGAAGATATTAAACATTTCTCAAAAGAAGCAGGATCTAAATTGGAAGGTATAGTTGTTACTTTTGATTTATCAAATCCATTTGTTGTAGTTGGTTTATTAATTGGAGGAATGTTGCCATATCTTTTTGGATCTATGGGAATGCAAGCAGTTGGAAGAGCAGGTGGTGCTGTCGTAATAGAAGTGAGAAGACAATTTAAGAAAATTCCTGGTATTATGAAAAGAAAAGCAAAACCTGATTATGGAAGACTAGTTGATTTATTGACCAAAGCTGCAATAAAAGAAATGGTGGTTCCATCATTACTCCCTGTTTTATCACCAATAGTTTTATATTTGATTATTTTACCAATAGGAGGACAAGTAGCTGCATTATCTTCAGTTGGTGCAATGTTATTAGGAGTGATTATAACTGGACTATTTGTAGCTGTTTCGATGACTGCTGGTGGTGGTGCATGGGATAATGCAAAAAAATATATAGAAGATGGAAAATTTGGAGGTAAAGGATCTGAGGCTCATAAAGCAGCTGTAACTGGTGATACTGTCGGAGATCCTTATAAAGATACTGCAGGCCCAGCAGTAAATCCAATGATTAAAATTACTAATATAGTTGCACTTTTATTATTAGCCGTGATTGCAGGATAAATTTACTTACTTCTATTTTTACTAGGCGCATTAATTTTTTCACGCATAGATGAAAAAACTTCATACAAAACATTATTTTTTTTGAAATCTTTTTGTGTGGTTTTTTCTAAGAACTTAATGTCATTCATATTACTTAAATCTAGTAGTTTTTTATTTTCTAATATTCCAGATTTATTAAATGTAACAACTAATATATTATTTTTTTCAATTTTTTGTGTGCCTAACTTTAATAAAGATTGGTTTGTTTTTAATCTTTCTATATAGAACCACTTATTTTCATTAAAATCACTTATACTAGAAGGTGGTCCAATAATTTTAATTATATCATTTTTATTTGTGTAATTTAGTTTAATTTTATTAAATTTATCATCTAATGATTTTGACCCATGAAAATTGGATACTTTATTTCCAGAACAATTGATTGTAAAAATAAATAGTACAATTAAAATAAAATTAATGAACGACATCTACTTAAATATTTACAATAATTTAATTAAACTGACCAGAAATAAAAAATTATATAATCTAAATAAGCAAGACACTTTTTATGATAGAATGATAATTCTTTTTTTTCATTTAAGTTTTTTGCTTAAAAATTATAAAAAAAGAGAGTCTAAGTCTAATATGCAAAATTTTTTTGATTACTGCATTAGGCAAATAGAATTATCTGTAAGAGAAATTGGATATGGTGATGCAACAATTAATAAAAAAATGAAAGAATACGTTAATTTATTATTTTCTATAATTGATAAATTGCACAACTGGGATAACAAAAATAGTGATGAAAAAAAGGAAATAATAAATTTGTTTATTGTGGATGCTGAAAATTACGATATTTACTTAGATTATTTTGATAAATATAACAATTTCTTGACAAAAAACTCTTTCAAAAATCTCACAAAAGATATATTAACCCATTAAATTACTATGGCAGTACCAAAACGAAAAACAACAAAATCTAGAGCTGGTAAAAGAAGATCTCATATTAAATTGAGTTCTAAAAATATTATCGAAGATAAAAAATCAGGTGAATATAGACTTTCACATCATTTGGATCTTAAAACTGGTTTCTATAAAGGAAGACAAGTAATAGATCCTAAAGAATAAAAAAGGTTTATTATGAACAACCCAATCAATATTGCTGTTGATGCAATGGGTGGTGAAAACTCTCCAAAAAAAGTAATAGATGGAATTGTATTACATAGTTTAAATTCAAATAGTATATTTTATAATATATTTGGTAATCAAAAAATTATAGATCCAATAATTTTAAAATCAAAAATATCAAAAGATAGATATAAAATTATTCATACTGAAAATTCAATTAAAGATACAGATAGTCCTTTGTCAGCAGCAAAAAAAGGCAAGGATACAAGTATGTGGATGGCAATTGAAAGTTTAAAAAAAAATGAATCACATGCAATTGTATCAGCGGGAAATACGGGGGCACTTTTTGTTATAGCAAAGCTAAACTTAAATATGATTGTAAATATTGATAAACCAGCTCTATCAGCTTTATGGCCAAATAAAAATGGCATGAATATTGTTTTGGATCTAGGTGCTAATATTGAATGTAATGAAAAAAATTTAATTGATTTTAGTTTAATGGGATCTGCATTACATAAGTCTTTGTTTGAAAACGAAGATGCTAAAGTTGCATTACTTAATATTGGCTCAGAAGAATTAAAGGGAAATAATATTATTAAAAATACATATCAATTACTCAATGACAAAAAAAATTCACTATATGAATTCCATGGATATATAGAAGGAAATCATATTATGGATGGAAACGTAAATGTGATTGTCACAGATGGATTTACAGGTAATATAGCTTTAAAAACTGCAGAAGGCACAGCTAATTTTATAACTTCAGAATTGAAAAAAGCTTTAACTTCAAATTTTTTTGGAAAATTATCTGCATTTTTAAATATAAGTAATCTTAAAAAATTTAAAAACAAATTAGATCCTAGATTGTACAATGGTGCAATATTATTGGGATTAGATAAACCAGTAATAAAAAGTCATGGCTCAACAGATGAAGTTGGTTTTGCAAACTCCTTAAAAGTTGGTGAAAAAATAATACATGGTAATCTTATTGATAAAATAAAAAAAAATATTATTTAAATGAGAATTAATTTAACAAAAAAAGAAATAATTAATTCAATATATATGCAATTGGGTTTTTCAAAAAAAGTTTCAGAAAACCTTTTAGAAGATTTTTTATCTATAATTATTGAAGAGATAATTATAAAAAAAAAAGTTAAAATATCTAATTTTGGAACCTTTATACTGAGAAATAAAAAAAGTAGAATTGGTAGAAACCCTAAAACTTTAGAAAAAAAAATAATATTAAATAGAAATGTCATATTATTTAGACCTTCTAAAGAATTAAAAAATTACATTAATAAAAATGACACAGATTAATAAGAAATATAAACCGATAGGTGAAGTGGCTAAAATTTTAAATTTAATAAACAAAAAAACAGGCAAATTATCAACACACACGATTAGATTTTGGGAAAAAGAATTTAAACAAATTAAACCATTTATCTTTTCAGGTAATAGAAGGTATTACGATGATAATAATATAGAAATTTTAAAAAATATCTGTTTCCTTTTAAAAAATAAAGGAATGACAATAAAAGGAGTAAAAAAATATTTGAATAATAATGAATCAGACCTTGACGAAGCAAGTAATAAAACTATAAACAAAAGAATTATAAAAACTAAGTTACATAAAATATCTAAATTATTGAAGGACTTAAATAATAATGGCTAAAAAAACACATATTAAAGTACGACTTGTTCCTGAAACAAAACCAGACAGCCCTTTTTTTTACTATGTAAAAAAACCTGCAGGTGGTGAAAAGGCTAAAATAAAATTGAAAGCAAAAAAGTATAATCCTTCAACTAGAAAACATGAAGTTTTTGTAGAAAAAAAACTGCCGCCCCACAGTAAATAAATTACTTTTTTTTAAAATTTCTTCTTTCAAAATCAATGTAAGACATAATCATATTTTTCCATATTCGATTTGTTATTTTAGGATCAATTTTATTTTTAATTGATTTTTTTTTAATATTTCTAAGTATTAAGGATATTCTCTTTTTGTCTACAATTTCATGTTTGAAAGTTTTAAGTTTAAGTACATCTTTAACTATATTTGTTCTTATTTTAATCAATTTAATAAGTTTATTATCAAGTATATCTAATTTTTTTCTTAGTATGTTTAATTTTTTTCTTTTATCAGGCGACATTTGATCAATTGGATTTATAAATAAATATTATATTTAAACAATTATGTATACCGAAATAAATACAAAATACAGATTATACATATCCAATTGGTTATTAATTATGCTTATCTTGGTTGCTTCAATGATTGTAGTTGGAGGTTTAACTAGACTAACAGACTCTGGATTATCAATCACTGAATGGGAATTCTTTAAAGGTTTTTTTCCACCAATCAATAATGATTCTTGGATAGCATATTTCGAATCCTACAAGCAAATACCTGAATTTAAAATTCAAAATTATTCAATGACTTTAAGTGAATTCAAGGTGATTTTTTGGTGGGAGTGGGTACATAGATTTTTTGGTCGAATTATTGGTCTTACTTTCCTTATACCTTTAATTTATTTTACTATCAAAATAGGTTTAAAAAGACTTTATAATTTTTATTTAATTTTTTTTTTGATTTGTTTTCAAGGTTTTTTAGGTTGGTACATGGTACAAAGTGGTCTTGTGAATAATATTGATGTAAGTCACTTTAGGTTATCAATGCATCTTCTATTTGCATTTGTAATTTTATCTTTAATTTTTTGGAATTACTTAAGTTTAGTGAATTCAAACAAAAAGGAAAAAAAAATTAATAACTACATACCTGAATTTTTTTTATTATTAATTTTTTTGCAAATTATTATTGGCGCATTTGTTTCAGGTATGGATGCTGGAAAAATATATAACACTTGGCCATTAATGGGCAACTCTTATTTTCCAGATGATAATAACTTTATAAATTTATTTAAATTATCTGCTTTTAGTGATCCATCTTTAGTTCAATATTTGCATCGAAATTTAGCTTATTTAATATTAATTATATACATAGTAATTTCTTATATAACTTATCGGAATAAATTTTATTATTTATTTAAACCTGTAATTATTTTAGGTTTAATTATTTTACTACAAATTGTATTAGGAATTTTTACAGTTCTGAGTGGTGCAAGTATTTTAACAGCTTCCTTACATCAGTTTAGTTCAATATTATTAGTTACATCATCATTGTATTTTTTATACAATAATAAATTTAGTTGATTATTTTTTTTCAATTACAAATAGTTCGTTGTTAAAATATAGTCCTTTGTTTTTATTTACTATATCTTTAACAACTTTTTGGTAATATTTTTTTCTTTCAGCATTCATTATTTGCTCATCCGATATTTGATTAACATATACTGCGGCATTCCATGCTGAAAATATTAATGAAGTAGCAATACCACCGCTAATTTCATTTGGTAATGCACGTAGGACATATTTAATAGTTTGTTTTTTATTAAATTTTAAACTTTTCAAAATTTCATTGTCTGTATTATTTTTTATATATCTTATTATTGAATTGTATAGAGAAGGAAATGGCTTTTCTTTTGGCCAGATTTTCTTAATAATTTTATTTCCTGGATCATTTCCACATGCATGAACTACTACTAATTTACCTTTCTTATCCAATGATTTTATCATTGGATCAATGACATATTTAACTTTTTTTTCTGCAGATATTCTTGATCTATATGGTTGTGATGCAATGATTAAGTCATAACTATTTTTCCCATTATTTTTTTTTGGAATAACATTTTTCAAAGAAAATTCTTGATCTTTTCTATAAATCACAATTACAGACGGTTCTTTGTATGTGGGATTCCCATTTTTCGGATTTCTTTCAATTTGCCATTTTTTATTTAAAAATTCTTGATTTAGTTTCCTTAATTGATTTGAAAAATCGAGCGAAGAGTTGCCTTTAAGTTTAACTATTTTCCAATTCAATTTTTTTTGTTTATTTTTGTCATTTGATTTAAGTGATGTTGATTCTACGTAATTCAGATTTGAAATAACAAATACTGTATTTTTATGTTCGACAAACCGATCTGGAAGTTTTTCAAGCCCCAATCTAACATCTTCCATACTTATCTCTTTTGTGCTTACCAGTAGAGGAATATGAGGCATTTTCTGATGACATTGCCTCATTACGCTCATCAATAATGAACCGTCACCCATACCTGCATCAAAAATTTTTAATGCAGGAAATTTTGGTTTTAATTTTTGTACAATAGGTTTTAAAGCATCAGCAATCTTATTCTTTTCATTAGTTGTTGTAACAAAAAGTAAGTATTTTTGCCTATTATCAAAAAATCTAAAATTCTTTTTCATAAGTGTTGAGATGCAATTATTTATTTGCTGGATAATTTGTTGTTATGAATTTTTTTAAAACGTTTAATACTCGATCTGCTTCCTCTAATAACATCATATGTCCACAATTATCGATTATGTCTATTTGACTTCCTTCAATTAAATTAGCTAGTTTTTTACCTTCTTTTACTGGACACATCTTATCGTCAGTAGCAAGTATAGAGAGGGTGGGTATTTTAATTTGTTTAGCAGCTTCAAAACCATTTTTGTAATTATCACATGCTCTAAAATCTACACCGAGGGTATTTTTTATTGTTCTAGTTTTAGCTAACATTGAACCAGTATTAATATGATATAATCCCGGTACAGGATGACCACCAAAATGGCCAGCTGGCCCATGTGCCCAGTCCATCATTAGTTCAACGGCCTTAGGATCATTATTTTCCGCTAATGATAATAATTCAGGATTCATTGGAATTGCACCAGCTCCACCCATTAAACTTAAAGTTTTTATTTTATCAGGATTTCTCGCTGTACACTCAACCGTAACTAAACATCCTTGTGAGTGACCAACTAAAGAAGCTTCCTTGTATCCAACTGCATCAATTACATCACTAACCCAATCGGCCATATCCTCAATTGATTTTAAACTTTCACCTCCAGATAAACCATGACCAGGCATATCTAAAGCTAAAACGCTATATCCATGGAAAGCAAAATATCTTGTTTGCAAAACCCATGTCATATGAGTTAGTCCACTACCATGCACAAATATTATTAATGGCTTATTTTTATCGAAAGGTCTACCTCCCGTAGAAGCGTAAACCTCGTTATTATTTACCTGAAACTTCATTGATTGGATACGAGTCTAGGTTTCCTAGCAGCTCTAAATCCATTTTCAAAGTCATTTTTAATATCATCAATATCTTCAATACCTACTGATAATCTGATCATATCATGAGATAAACCCGCAAATTTTAATGTAGCTTCATCCATTTGAGAATGTGTTGCTGATGCTGGATGAATTACCAATGTTCGTGTATCCCCAACATTTGCCAAATGAGAAGCAAGTTTAACGTTATTAATAAATGCTTCACCTGCAGCTTTTCCTCCTTTAATACCAAATGCTATCATTGATCCTTTGCCATTTGGTAATAATTTGCTTGCTAAATCATGATCAGGATGATCTGGTACACTCGGATGTGAAACCCAAGCAACACTTTCGTGACCCAATAAATACTCGACCATTTTTTCAGCATTCTCGCAATGTTTTTTCATTCTGACAGAAAGTGTCTCTATACCTTGTAATACATTCCATGCATTTTGAGGACTTAGACAAGGACCAAAATCTCTCATACCTTCTGCTCTTGCTTTCATTGTAAAAGCTGTTGGTCCAAATTCTTCAGCAAAAGATAATCCATGATAACCTTCATATGGTTGAGTCATTGTTGGAAATTTATCATTTTGCATCCAGTCAAACTTACCACCTTCAACAATTATACCAGCCATTGAAGATCCATGACCTGCCATCCATTTAGTAAGTGAATGAACTACAATATCAGCACCGTGCTCTATAGGTTTGCATAAATAAGGTGTTTGATAAGTTGCGTCTACCATTAAAGGAATACCTGCGTCATGAGCTATTTTAGCAATCTCAGGCATATTCATTATTTCATTTCCTGGATTACCTACAAGTTCTCCAAAAATACCTTTTGTATTTTTTTGAATTGCTTTTTTAAATCCTTCTGTGTCTCTTGGTTTCACAAAAGTTGTTTTAATTCCAAATTTTGGAAGTGTTAATCTAAATAAATTTACAGTTCCTCCATAAAGTTGGGATGATACAACTAAATGATCTCCTGCTTCACAAAGAGTCATTACTGCAAGAAATATTGCACTCATACCAGACGATGTAGCAAGTGCAGCTGTTCCACCTTCTAATGAAGCAACTCTCTCTTCTAAAACAGCAACTGTCGGATTTGATATCCTACTATAAATATGTCCACCTCTTTCTAAATTAAATAATGCTGCAGCATGATCTACATCATCAAATAGATATGAAGTTGTTTGGTATATTGGTACTTGTCTTGAACCAGCATTTTTATGAGGTTGATAACCCGCATGTAAACTAAGGGTATCGAATTTATATGTTTTAGGATCCATTCCTTTTTTGTCTGACATTTTGTTGCTCCTGTATAAATTTTTAAGATGTTATTATAATCAAATATTATCGCTTATTTATAGCTTATTTATTAGTTAAAACTATCAAAAATGACTTAAGTTCTAAATGTATATCGTTTGACAATATATCGATTTATAAGTATTAATCCCGCAATTATGACTAAATTTCTTAAAAAAGATGACCTAAATAGTAAATGGTTTGAAATTGACGCAACTGGAGCTGTGGTAGGAAGACTAGCAACCGTTGTATCAAAAATTCTTAGAGGAAAAAATAAAGCAACATTTACTCCTCATATGGATAGTGGAGATTTTGTTGTTGTTAAAAACGTAGATCAATTAAAATTTACAGGAAACAAGTTTTCAAATAAAAAATATTATAGACACACAGGCCATCCTGGGGGAATTAAAGAAACAACACCTGAAATATTACAATCTTCAAAACCAGGTGAAGTTTTAAAGATGGCTGTAAAAAGAATGTTGCCTGGTGGTCCTTTAGCTAAAAAACAATTGACTAAACTTAAGGTTTATTCAGGATCAGATCATCCTCACTCAGCACAAAACCCTGAGGTAATAGAGATTGGAAAACTTAATTCAAAAAATATAGTAAGAAATTAAAATGGAAACAAATCAATCAACATCTTCAAAACTAAAATTAGATTTTAAAGATGCAAAATATGCAACTGGTAGAAGAAAGACTTCAATTGCAAAAGTTTGGTTAAAAAAAGGAACTGGTAAAATTTACGTTAATGGCAAAAATCTAGATGATTATTTCACAAGAGCTACTCATAAAATGCAAATACTAAGACCTTTTGAAATTATCAATCAATCTACAGAATACGATGTTAGGTCTCAAGTTGTTGGTGGTGGTCATACAGGTCAAGCGGGAGCATTAGTACATGGTATATCAAGAGCACTATTACAATTTGATGAAAATCTAAAACCAACACTTAGAAAAGAAAAACTTACCACGAGAGATTCTAGATCAGTTGAGAGAAAAAAACCTGGTCGAGCAAAAGCTAGAAGAAGTTATCAGTTTTCTAAAAGATAATATCATTTTAATAAACAACTGTTATATTACAATATGTCTAAGATAAATGCATTAGTTGCTGGAGCTACAGGATACATAGGTATTCAATTGGTTAAATTATTAACCAAACATAAGAGAGTTAAAATTAAATATCTTTGTGGAGATACCTCTGTAGGTAAGAAAATTAGCTCTTATGATAAATACTTTAATAAATATAAACTACCAAATATTGTTAAATTTAATAAAGAGTTATTAAAAAGTGTTGATGTTATATTTACTGCTTTACCCAATGGAGAGGCTCAAAAAATTTCAAAAAATTTAAATAATAAAAATATTTTAATTGATTTAGCAGCAGATTTTAGACTTAAATCAGCCAGTGATTATTTGAAATGGTATAAAATCAAACACAATGCACCTAAATTAATCAAAAAAAGTATTTATTCTTTACCTGAGTTAAATAATCAGAACATTAAAAAATATAAGATAATTTCTTGTCCAGGCTGTTATCCAACATCAATTTTATTACCCCTAGTGCCGTTAATTAATAAAAATATTGTTAAATCAAACAATATCATAATTGACTCTAAATCTGGTTATTCAGGTGCAGGCAGAAATGTTCATAAAAAATATAACAACAAATTTTTAAATGAGACATTGAGTGCTTATGGTTTAGCTTTTCACAGACACAATTCAGAAATTGATCAGGAACTAAAAATAAAAACTGGCAAAAAGGTAAAATTTCAATTTACACCTCATCTTTCACCAATGTTTAGAGGAATATTAACTACTATGTATTTAGATCTAAAAAGAAATGATTCTCTTAAAAAAATTTATTCTTTTCTAAAAAAATATTACAAAAATCATAAATTCATTAAAATTTTGAAACCAAATACTTTTTTAGGAACTAATGAAGTAATAAACACAAATAATTGTTATATTTCCGTGTGTGAGAGTAAATATAAGAATAAAATTATTATATTGTCAGCAATAGATAATTTGATTAAGGGTGGTAGTGGACAGGCTGTTCAAAATATGAACATTTTATTTGGATATAAGTCTGATGAAGGATTAAATTGATGAGAATACTATTAATTTTATTAATTTTTTTATTTATAAATAATTGTTCTAACCAAAACTTTGGTTCATTTTTAAAGAAAAAAAATGATGATATGGTTGAAAAACCAAATTTAGATATTGATAAAAATATTTCTTTCGAGGATTTTAAAAATAAAATTATTAATTATGGAAAAAATAGTAGTTTTCCGAGTTTAGATGATTGATATGACTAAAAAGCTTAATATAGCAATTGTTGGATTAGGACAGATTGGTAATTATCTCTATAATGAATTAAATACAAAAAAAAAAGATATTCTAAAAAAAACTGGAAAAATTATCTCTGTTTCTGCAATTTCAGCTAAAAATATTAATAAAAAAAGAAAATTTAGAATTAATAAGAAAATATTTTATAAAGATCCCTTTAAAATTTTTAAAAATAATAAAATTGATATTTTAATTGAAGCCATTGGTCAATCTGATGGTATATCTAAAAAAATTGTAGAATTTGCACTTAAGAATAAAATTCACGTTGTAACTCCTAATAAGGCATTAATTTCTAAACACGGTAATAACCTTTCTAAACTTGCTGAAAAAAATAAAGTTAATTTAGAATTTGAAGCGTCAGTAGGAGGTGGCATCCCTGTATTAAGAACTATTAAAGAAGGACTGGCAACTAATAAGATAAAAAAAGTATATGGAATATTAAATGGCACTTGTAATTATATATTATCTGAAATGGAAGAAACTAAGTCTGCCTTTTCAACTGTATTAAAAAAAGCTCAACTATTAGGTTATGCTGAACCAGGTAATCCAAAATTAGATTTAAATGGTTACGATGCTTTAGCTAAAGTCAAAATTCTTTCTGCTTTGGCATTTAATAATAAAGTATCAAATTCAAAATGTTTAATGGAGGGTATTGAAAATATAGAATACAAGGATTTAGAAATTGCAAATCAATTAAATTATAAAATTAAATTATTGGGAATAACAGAAATTGTTAATAATAAATTATTTGAAAGAGTTCATCCGTGTTTAATTAAAAAAAATACATACATTGCAAATGTTAATGGTGTTATGAATGCTGTTATAATTGAAGGTAATCCAGTAGGGGAGAGTGTTTTGCAAGGAGAAGGTGCTGGGCCTGGTCCAACATCATCTGCTTTAATGTCTGATCTTTTGTCAATTTTACGTGGAAATATCAAATACCCTTTTGGGATTTCTGATAATAAAAGAAAATCTCCTTCAATATATAATACTGATAATTATTCAAATGCTTTATATATTAGGCTTGAAGTTAAAGATAAACCGGGTGTTCTATCTGAAATCACAAAAAAATTTGCTAAACACAAAATATCCGTTCAAAGATTAATACAAATACCAAATAATAAAAATAAAACTGCTTCTATTGTGATTATAACTCATAAATCTTTGGAAAAAGATTATCAGAAATGTATTAAATCTTTTAAATCAAATTTAAATATTATTAAAAACCCAGTATTATTAAGACTTTTTTAATGGAACTTTATTTAAAGCTCTTTGAAGTTCTATTTCCTGTATTTTTTATTGTTGGAATTGGTTTTTTATTAGGGAAAAAAAATCCAAATTTTGATACTTCGTTTATAACATCTTATGCTGGAAATTTTGGCACTCCAGCTTTAGTAATTTTCTCTCTTACATCTACAGGTGTCACATTTGATATATTTGCAGAATATTTTATTTACGGACTCATATTACTTACATCATTTGCTTTAATCGGTCTTGTTTTTTTAATTCTTATGAAAAAAGATTATATCAGAGAATTACCTACTTTTTTTTTACCTAATACAGGCAATATGGGTATACCTATATGTCTTTTTGCATATGGTAAATTGGGAATGGGCGTAGCTGCAGCTATATCATCATTGGTAATACTTCTACATTTTACTGCTAATATATTTCTTGCAAAACGAAAATTTGATTTTTCAATAATCGCAAAAAGTCCTTCTTTCTATACAATTATTTTGACCGTTATCTTTTTATACTACGGCAAAGAAATGCCAGTTTTTGTGATTAATACAACAATGCTTTTATCTTATGCTATGATTGTTATGATTTTAATGTCTTTAGGTATTGCCTTAACTCAAATGAAAGTATTTTCTTTGAGAGACTCGATCATAACGTCCATAGGTAGAGTAATTCTTGGTCCAATTGTAGGTTTTTTTATTATAAAATTTTTTAATTTATCTGGTTTTGCAGCTGGAGTTTTACTAATTCAATCTTCAATGCCTAGTGCAATACTTTGTTATTTGGTTGCTTCAATGTATTCACCAAAAAAAAATGTAGATAATATTTCCAGTACTATTGTTGTTTCTACTTTAATGTCATTGGTCACAGTACCAATTACAGTATTTATCGCCCTTAAATATTTTGCTTAAATGAAAGCAATATTATTAAATTTATCCGCATGGATGGTTTTGCCCTTTATGGATGCAATTGCAAAATACTTATCTTCAGATTTGTCTTTTTTTCAAATAACTTGGGTTAGATATTTTTTTACAGTTGTATTCACAACTTTTTTTATGTTTTTATTTTTTAGGGAACAATTGAAGTTTTCTCAAAATATCAAATTACAAATAATTAGAGGTTTGTCTTTATTTTTTGCAAATATATGTTTTTTTTACTCCATTTCTGTGATCTCTATGGCTAAAGCATTAACATTGGCGTTCGTTGCTCCATTAGTCACAACTGCTCTTTCTCCATTTTTACTTAACGAAAAGGTCGGATATAGACGGTGGACTGCTGTATTAGTCGGTTTTTTTGGTATTTTAGTTGTCATAAGACCTGGAATTATAGAGATTAATCTTGCTAGTATAGCAGCTGTTGGAACAGGCTGTTTTTACGGCTTTTATCTAATAATAACTCGAAAATTACATTCAACAGATAGTCCTTTACTCACATTGCTGATTACAGGCGTAGTAGGGGTCATTATCGCATCTTTTTTTGTTCCTATTGTTTGGATTAATCCTAATCCAATTCAATGGTCTTGGATGGCTCTAATGGGTATATTTGCCTGTTTAGGCCATATATTAATCATTTTGTCTCTTCGTCACGCTGATGCTTCAAAATTAGCACCATTTGGTTATTTTGAGATAGTTACTAACCTTATTTTAGGATATTATGTGTTTTCGGATTTTCCAGATAAATATACTTTTATTGGTCTTTTCATAATTGTTTCATCTGGATTATATGTTTTTAAAAGAGAATATTATCATAAATATAAGTAAATTTATATGTACTATATATTAATATAATACTTTAATTAATGTGTGTAAACTATTGTATTTATAACATTTTATATAATATTTAAACTTTAGTAAAACTAGTATAAAATACAAAATAATGAAATAAAAATTATAAAATTTGTCAATTAGACATGTCCTGGTAATTAAAAATAATCAATAAATATAGGGTTATTTGAATTATAAAAATATATATTGAAATTGGATTATGAGATAGGGGACAATATTCAATAAAATCAACAATAATGATGAAATTTTAGAACAAATCTATTGCTAATAAAAACCTAGTTTTATTTTGATATGGGAATTTCTTAATATTAATCGATATAAATATACTAAAAAATAATAATTTTCTAAATAATTACCAAAGTAATGCAATTTATGAATATAGCGTTTAATGCCCCAAATATAGGCCTAATTTAAAGATTTCATTTTATAAGCTGCAACCAATAGGGGAATTTAAAATTGTAATACTAAATGTTGTTAAATTTTAAAAAAACGTTGGTATTGCTAACTTTTAGAGCAAAATTCCCTCAGATTTGAGCAGTTTTTTCTTGGTTTTTATACCACCTTTTCCAGAATATCCTCCAAGGGATCCATCAGACCTGATTACTCTATGGCATGGTATTTTAGGAGGATATGGATTTTTTCCAATAGCATTCGCTACAGCTCTAACAGCATTAGGCCTATTAATGCCCTTTGCGACGTCAGAATAGGTTAAAACATTACCTTTTTTTATTGTTTTTAAGTATTTCCAAACTTTAATTTGAAATTTTGTACCTTTAAGGATCATATAAAGAAAAAACCCTGTATCTCTGCACCTTTTCAGGTACAAAGATCAGTAGTTTTTTGGCACGTCGTTGTATGCGCTACCGCCATGCCTTCCACCCCGCAATTTTAGCGCTACTCTGCGTGGTTTTCTGCCCTCTGGGCTTGAATCTCTCGATTTTTCCCCAGATGGTCAGTTAAGAGTTGCCTCTTAATTCATTTACGAGATTATCACAGTGCAAATTATATTAGTATCACTTTATAGTTGATAATTAGGGGTTTTTAACAGCTGTGGATAGCGTTAATAAACTATCGAGGTCCAACAAAAATGAGGATAATATAGGATAAATAGAAAATTATTGTTAAAACAGATAAGAAATATACTTCTAAAGATTTCCCATTTTTTTTGTAAACCAAATAACTCAGTATAGTTAAACCTATAGATATTATTAAAAAATAGCTTGTAGGAATTTCACCATCTATAGTCATAAAATCTAGTTTTAATTCATTTGACATTTAAAATCACTTGATATATTACTAATGATAATTAATTGTTATCAATAGTAATTATATGAATGAGCTGACAACAGACCTAAAATCGCTTCATGAGGCAACGCTAAATAACCTTAAAAGCTCAAAGGCAAATAATACATTAAGAGCCTATAAATCTGACTTTAAAGACTTTGGTACATTCTGCGCTAAGCATGGATTAGACTCATTGCCCACAGAACCAAAAATAGTCTCCTTATACCTAACCTATCTCTCTAAAAACTCAAAAATAAGCACTTTAAGACGAAGATTAGTATCAATAAGCATGGTTCACAAATTGAAAGGGCATTATCTAGACACAAAACATCCAATCATTGTTGAAAATTTAATGGGAATAAAAAGAGTCAAAGGAAGTATTCAGAAAGGCAAAAAACCTATATTAATCAATCATTTAAAATCAATTATTAATGTAATAAATGAACAAAAAACTGAGGATATAAAAAAACTTAGAGATAAATCAATAATCTTAGTGGGCTTTGGAGGAGGCTTTAGAAGAACCGAGCTCATTTCAATTGATCATGAGGATTTAGAATTTGTTCCAGAGGGTCTAAAAATCACTATTAAAAGATCAAAAACTGACCAATTTGGCGAAGGAATGACTAAAGGACTACCCTACTTCGATAATGAAATTTACTGTCCTGTTACAAATCTAAAAAAATGGTTAGAAATTTCTAAAATTAAGTCTGGACCAATATTTAGAAGATTTTCTAAAGGTTTATCATGTACAGATAAAAGATTAACCGATCAATCTGTAGTTTTATTAATGAAAGAATATTTAAAATTAGCAGGTATCGAAAACAAAAATTTTGCAGGACATAGCTTAAGATCGGGTTTTGCAACAGTCGCTGCTGACTCAGGTGCTGATGAGCGAAGCATAATGGCTATGACAGGTCATAAAACAACACAAATGGTTAGAAGATATATTAGAGATGCAAATATATTTAAAAATAATGCATTAAATAAAATCAAGATTTAATTAATTTAGATCTATATTGATCTATTTTTTTTGCAATTACTTCATTAGTCAATTTAAAATTATTATAAATTTTTTTTTGTAAATTTTTTTTAAATTTTGTATTCGATATTATTTTAGAAATATTGCTTTCTAAATTACGAATATTTAATTTATTAATTTTAATAGCATAGGGTGACGCTTCAGGTAAACCTCCTCGATTTGTTATTATAACAGCACATCCGCAACTAGAAGCTTCGAGAGCAGTTCTCCCAAAAGGCTCATTCCATCTAGAACATACAACACTTATATCTGAAGCTTTAAAATATTTAGATACAACATTATGCTTTTGAAAGCCTAGAATTTTTAAATTTTTATGTTTAAAAATATGTTTTTCTCTAGGCTCATCACCAATAACAATAGCAATCCAATTAGGAAATTTATTAAGTACATTTGTAATTGAATTTCCAAAAATATCATAACCCTTTGATTTATTTAATCTTCCAACAAAAAGAATGATTTTTTTCTTTTTTTTAAAAGAAATAGATTTCTTATTAGTCGAATGTGAGATTACTTCTAATTGTTTATTTTTGATAAATGATTTGTCGATACCTTTTAGAAATTGATTTTTTGTCCAATCGCTAATGAAAATAATTTTTTTAACTTTTTTTATTAAGTCATTTCTTTCACCGATTGTTTTTGAACCTTTTATATCCAATGGATTATTATGAAAATATAACACTAAATTTTTATTAACTTTGTAGATATTTTTTACATAGTTAGGTCTATTGTGTATTTCTATAAGATTCGAAGTTTCTTTATTTTCATGATCAAGAAAATTTCTTATATAAACATTGCTTGTGCTCTGAAAAAAAAACTTTTTCGTACTTAAATTTACATAATTTTTTTTTAATATATTTTGTTTAAAAGTTGTATGTCCAAAAATTTTAATATTCTTTTTATATTTACTCAAATTGATTGTATCTTTTAATTGTAAAGATACGGCACCAGCATATTCAGATGAAAAATTTTCTTTATAAGGGAGTATAACTGATATTTTCATTTTTAAAATTTTTTTTAATTATGTTTCTTAATTTAGAATTCTTTTTTAGATTATGTTCTTCACTCATAGCTTTTGATTTTGTATCATAGCCTTTAATATAAGCTAATTTCCACTTTCTTCCTTTAGTAAATTTAGCACCTTTAGATGAATTATGATCCTTTAATCTTTTTTTAATATTATTTGTGTAGCCAACATAACTAATTAACCTTTGATTATTATTACTTATTATTAAGTAAACAAAATATCTCATTAATTGGCGGTCCCTAGGGGAATCGAACCCCTCTTTCATGGATGAAAACCATGTGTCCTAACCGATAGACGAAGGGACCAGAGATGGAGTTTCTATTGCAATTATTAAAAATAATCAAGCTATAGGTTCCTCACTTTTTATAATTTCTATTGTAGAATCTTTGTGTGTGACAAGAGTTTCAGTAATAAATTTTGTATTTTCTTTTTTTACAGCTGCAACCATTTCGGTACTGGTAATACCTGTCGCACAAAAAATACTATCTCCTTTAACTATTTCATTTAATTCATATTTTTTATTTAGGTCAGAAATTCCCATTTTTTTAGCTCTAGCTTTATCTTGATCAGTTGAAAATAAAAATCTTCCCTGAAATTTACATCCATAAGCATCCAAAGCTGCTGCAGAAATTACTCCTTCAGGACCCCCACCAATGCCTAAAAATAGGTCTATATTATACTTATTATCAGTAACAAAGAGAGCACCACAAATATCACCATCTGAAATTAATTTTAAATTTACTTTTAATGATTTTAATTCATCAATAATCTCTTTATGTCTTGGTCTATCAAGAATACATACTGTTAATTCATTAATATTTTTGTTTTTTGCTTCTGCAATATTAGAAATATTTTTTTTTATCGAATAATCTAAATCTGTCGCATCAAAAGGAACATCCTTACCTACTGCAATTTTATTCATATAAGTTTCTGGTGCATTAAATAGATTTCCTTTTTCCGAAATTGCTAAAACTGATATGGCTCCTGGAATATTTTTTGCAGCAAAATTTGTTCCTTCAAGAGGATCAACGGCTATATCTAGATTCGGACCATTACCCTTTCCCAGTTTTTCTCCTATATATAACATTGGTGCTTCATCAAGTTCGCCCTCACCAATAACTACTTCTCCATTAATTTCTAGATTATTTAAATCATTTCTCATTGAGTCCGTAGCTGCTTTATCAGCTATTTTTTTATTTCCTTTGCCAAGAAATTGATAACAATTAATTGCAGCTCTAGAAGTGACTTTTACAAGTTTATTAACCAGATCTTTATCTAAAGTCATTAAATATTTTCAACAGTGGATTCATCTGAATTATATTTCAATCTAGCTTCAAATTCACTTAATCTTTTCCAAACTGAAATCAATTCTACTATTGTAGACCAGCTTCTAACCAAATATTGTAATGAATTTTCAACTCGTCCAAATGCTCTAGTTATTTGTTGAACGAAACCTAATGTAATTGCACCTGATACTATGGTTGGTGCTAGTGCCAAATATGGAACTATTACCATACCTTGGAAATAACTCCATTTTACTGCATTAAAATATAAATAGTGAAAATATGATTTATAGTGAATGCCCCTTACTCTATCATATAATTGACCAATAGTTGGTGGAGCTGCCCTTATAGGATCATCTTCTCCATGAACTAATTCTTTTCTATAACCAGCTTCTTCTTTTTGAATATCATATTCAATACCAGGCAATTTTATACCTACAGCTGCTAATAAAACTGTTCCACCAAGTGCAGATATTATTGCAACCCAAACCAAAGCATGATCAACCTCACCAATCCATGGAAGTACATCGACTTGTTTAGATAATCCCCATAAAATTGGTAGGAAGGCTACTAGTGTCATTATACTATCTAAAAGTCCAACACCTAGACCTTCCATTATTCTTGCAAATTTTAAAGTGTCTTCTTGAACTCTCTGTGAAGCTCCCTCAGTTAAACGAGCTTTTAGCCATTGAGAGTGATAATATTCAGCCATTGAAGTTCTCCACCTAAAAACCCAATGAGATACAAAAAATCCTGTTATAATTGCAATTATAATCCAAAGTCCTGCAACTTTTGCAAATGTAAACAAATATCCAATAAATTCAGTTTCTGTGACTGAACCAGGTTCTGTTAAAGCTTTTTGAAGAGTATCGTAAAATTCACCAAACCATTCATTAATTTTTACATCTAATTGTACTTGATACCAAGTTGAAACTAATATGAAGATTGATCCAAATATACTCCATCCATACCATTTTCTTTCTGTAAAAAATTTAAACATTATTTTATAAAATTATCAGCGTAAGACTTTATAGTAATTTTTCTTTTGTTAGGCTCTATTACTTCAAAATCAATATTATTTTTTTTTGCATATTCAATTGCTAATTCTTTTGTCGAAAATTCTAATTTTAATTCACCATAAGTATCAGTAGAACTCTCCCATCCCATTAAAGGATTGGTACCCGGATCATCAGTAATGTATTCAATAATCCATTTATCAAATTTCTTTAATCCTGACTGCATAGCAGTTTTAGATGGTTTATAAATTTTCGCCTTTTTCATAAAATGGTCGGGGTGGTAGGATTTGAACCTACGGCCCCTTGGTCCCAAACCAAGTGCGCTACCAGGCTGCGCTACACCCCGAATGCAGTACTAATACAGTAGATAAAAAAAATTTCAAAGTATATTAATCACTATTTAAAAGGATATTTTATAAAATTTGCTATATATAAGTATCTATGATCATTGAATGTCCAGCTTGTTCTAAGAAGTTCAATATTGATGAAAAGTTAATACCGGCTGAAGGTAGACTTTTAAAGTGCGGCAATTGCGAACATACTTGGTTTTATAAAAAAGAAGAAAAAAAAAATTTAAAGGCTGAAACTAAAAAAATAAGTCAAATTGAAGAAAATAAATCAGAGATCAATATAGAACCAGTTGAAGAGCCTATAAAACAAACAAAAAAAATAAGAAAAAAAATTTCAAAAAAAACATCAACAAAAGAGAGCACATCAAAAGAATTAGTCTCTATTGATAAAAGTTCAGTTTCGAGAGAAAACAATATTATTAAAAAAATATTTCTAATTATTGTTTCAATTATCGCATTTATTTTACTTATAGACACATTTAAAAATCAAATATCTGTTATATTTCCTGGCATATTACAAATGTCAGATAGTTTGTATCTTGTAATAAATGACTTGAAATTATTTATTAAAGATTTAGTCAGGTAAAAATGATTCAGATAATTACAAAACCATTTAGATGGTTTTTCAAATTAGAAGCTGCTAGTGGTCTTGTTTTACTTTTTGCAGCGATAATTGCTTTAATTGTAAGTAATTCTAATTTAGCAGAAATATATTTTTCTACATTGAATAAATATTTATTTTTAGGAATAAATAATTTTGGTTTAAAATTATCTGTTTTACACTGGATAAATGATGCCTTGATGGCAATATTTTTTTTCTTTGTAACTTTGGAAATTAAAAGAGAATTCTTACAAGGGGAACTTTCAAATATAAAACAAGCACTTCTTCCTATTATAGCTGCAGTAGGAGGAATGTTGGTACCTGCATTATTTTATGTTTTCATAAATTTTGGGGACAGTGAAACAATGAATGGTTGGGCTATTCCATCCGCAACTGATATCGCATTTTCTTTAGGAGTGCTCTCATTATTAGGTAAAAGAGTTCCATTATCATTAAAAGTTTTTCTAACTGCTTTAGCTATTATAGATGATTTAGGAGCTATAGTAATTATTGCATTATTCTATTCAGGTGATCTGAGTATTAAATATCTAAGCTTAATGCTTTTAGCCTTTATTGTTCTTCTAGTAATAAATAAGTTTAATATAAAGAAATTTTTACCTTATTTAATTGTTGGAATATTTCTTTGGGACTTCACTCACAATTCTGGCATTCATGCAACGATTGCTGGTGTTTTGCTAGCAATGACTATACCTCATAGAAAAAAAGACAAAGACTTTTCACTACTAATAAAAATTGAACATGCGATTAGTCCATATGTTGCATTTGGTATTATGCCATTATTTGCTTTTGCAAATGCAGGTGTTTCATTAGAAGGTTTATCATTTGCATCTTTACTTGATAAAGTACCATTAGGAATATTGTTAGGATTGTTTGTTGGTAAACAATTAGGAGTATTTGTATTTTCTTATGTTTCAATAAAAATGAAAATAGCCCAGATGCCTAATAATTCAAACTGGTTTAATTTTTATGGCGTTGGTGTTTTAACGGGTATTGGATTTACAATGAGCTTATTTGTGGGGAATTTAGCTTTTGTTGAAAATATGCAATACATGGATGGAGTTAAAATAGGAGTTTTAACTGGGTCATTATTATCCACTTTATTTGGGTACTTCTTAATAC
>CACANA010000011.1 GCA_902533775.1 uncultured Pelagibacteraceae bacterium | reverse complement strand
AACCTAAAAAATTCCAGTATACTTGATTTAGAAGATGTTAATGGAACTATAATGTTATCAAGTGGTTCCAAGATTAATATTACATCTGATTATGCTAAATATAACTATGATGATCAACAAACAGATTTCATAAATAATATAAAATTAAATTACGATGGGAAATTAATAAGTTGTGATAATCTTAATATTAAAATAAACGAAAATATTGCTATTGCATATAATAATGTTGTTATAAAAGATAATAAATCTATGATAAAAGCAGATAATGTTCAGATTAATTTAATTACAAAAGATATTAACTTAAACTCTGAAAATATTACTAAATTAATTAAAAACTAATGGCGCTTATAAAAAAATTTAATATCAAAAGTTATAAAGACAATGAGACTATAGTTGATCTGAAAAATATCACTGTCTTTTACAATAAAAGACAAATATTAAATAATTTGAATTTAAAAATTAACCATCAAGAAATACTAGGTATATTGGGACCTAATGGTGTTGGAAAATCTACAATATTCAATTTAATTACAGGTTTAAAAAATCCCGACTATGGTAAAATAAATATCAATGGGATAAATTGCACGAATTTACCAATAAATGAAAGATTCACAAAATTTAAACTAGGATTTGTTCCACAGTTTGGTGGTCTAATACATGATCTGACATTAATAGATAATTTAACTTTAGTAGCAGAAATACATATAAAAGATCCAGGACTAAGAAAACAAAAGATTGATAAACTAATATCACAATTTGAATTTGAAGCTCTTTTAAATATAAAAGCCAAACATTTATCAGGAGGACAAAAGAAAAAAATGGTGATTGCTATGGCATTGATAAACGATCCAAAAATTCTTTTATTAGATGAACCATTTGCAGCTCTGGATATACTTACAATTAAAATGCTTCAGGAAATCATATTAAATTTACAATCTTCAGAAGAAATTTCGGTTGTGATTTGCGATCATCAAGCCAGAGATCTTTTAAGTTGTGTCGATAGAGCAATAATTTTATCTAATGGAAAAATAATAGCTTCAGGAAGCCCCGACGAAGTTATAAGTGATAAGACGGCTAAAACACAATATTTCGGAGATGAATTCAATATAAATTAATTCATCAATGAAGAATAAAGTTAAAATAATTAGTAAAATTAAAAAATTTAATAAAAAAATTAAAATTAGCGGAGATAAAAGTATTTCAATTAGATGTGTACTTCTAGCTTCACAAGCAATTGGTAAATCAAGGATATACAATTTGTTAGAGTCATCTGATGTAATGGCTGCTTTAAAAGCAATAAATAAATTAGGAATAAAATACAGAAAATTTAAAGATTTTTATGAAATCTATGGATTTGGTATTCAAGGTTTTTTAACAAAAAAAAAAATTAAAATAGATGCTTGTAATTCAGGAACACTAGCAAGATTAATTTTAGGATTATTAGTAAACTCAAAAAATGAAATAACTGTTGTTGGTGATAAAAGTTTATCTAGAAGAGATTTTAATAGAGTAGTAACGCCTTTGAGTAAATTTGGTGCAATAGTGAAAGCCAATAAAGGTTGTTTGCCTGTTAAAGTATTGGGTTCAGAGTTTTTAAGACCGATAAATTATTATGAAAAATTGGGTAGTGCTCAATGTAAAAGTTCTGTGATGTTGGCTGCATTGAAAACTCCCGGGTTAACAAAAATAAAAGCAAAAAAATCTAGAAATCATACTGAAATTCTTTTCAAACAATTAAATATACCCATAAAAATTGAAGAAAAGAAAAATTTTGACTTTATTCAAGTTAGAGGTCTATCTAATTTTAGTGGTTTCAATTACAGAATACCTGGCGATATTAGTTCATGCTCTTTTTTTTTAGTTTTAACTCTTTTATCAAAAGAATCTAAATTAATTATTGAAAAAGTAAACATCAACAAAACTAGAATGGGAATAGTTAAGATATTAAATAAAATGAATGCTAAAATAATCTTTAAAAATAAAAGGTTTTATAAAGGTGAATTGATTTCAGATATATATGTAGAAAGTTGCAAAAATCTAAAAGGAATAAATTGCCCTAGTAAATTCAATAGTTCCGCAATAGATGAATTTTTAATAATTTTTATAGTGGCAGCAAAAGCAAAAGGAGTATCATATTTTTATAATCTTGGTGAACTAAATAAAAAAGAAAGTCCAAGGCTTGATATAGCAGTAGATTTTTTAAATAATATTGGAGTAAAGGTTGTCAGAAGTAAAAATAACTTAAAAATTTTTGGAAATCCCAATCTAGAATTAAATGGGAAATACGAAATAAAGAATTTTAGAAAAGATCATAGGGTTTGTATGATGTCATGTATCGCGGCACTAGTTCTTGGTGGTGAGTGGATAATAAATGATGCTGATTCAACATTAACATCATTCCCTCAATTTTTTAAACTAATTAAATTTTTAGGAGCCAAAATATATTGAAAAAAAGAAAAGATATAATAACTGTTGCAATAGATTCTCCTGCTGCAGCTGGAGCAGGTACTCAAGCTAAAATGATAGCTGAGGAATATAACCTTTTATATTTAGATACTGGAAAAATTTATCGGTACATTGGTAATTTAAAGTTGGAAAATTCAAAAAAATTCAGTCACAAGTTGGTTAAAAATAAAATAAAAACTTTAAATATTAAAAAATTAAAACAAAAAAAATTACTATTCGACAAAGTTGCTGTCTCGGCATCTATAATCTCTAGAGATAAAATTATAAGGAAAATTGTAAAAAACTTTCAAATAATATGCGCTTATAATCCACCGGAGAAATATTCTGGTTCAGTTCTTGACGGAAGAGATATCACTTCAGTTATTATGAAAGATGCAATGTTTAAGTTTTATATAACAGCAAATTTAAAAATTAGAGCAAAAAGAAGATTTCTTGAATACAAGAAATTGAATAAAAAAGTTAGATTTTCTGAGGTGTTAAAAAGCCTAAAAAATAGGGATTATTTAGATAAAAAAAGAAAATATAGTCCATTAAAAAAAACTCAAGATTCAATCTTGATTAATACTTCCAAATTAAGTAAGAAAGCGTGCTTTAATAAAATAAAAGCTATAATGGACAAAAAACTGAAAATTAATGGAAATATTTAAAGACCTCAAATCCCCAGAGATACAAAAATTCGAAAAACTCTTAAATTCTCAACTTTCAAAAGAAAAGATTGAAGAGGGAAAAATAATTGACGGAAAGGTAACAAAAATTACTGAAAAGTTTGTTTTTATTTTTATCCCTGGATTAAAAAGTGAACCAATTATAGATGTCAACGAAATCAGAATGATTGGAATGAAAGATAAAATTAAAATTGGTGAAACTATACCTGTTTTATTAGAAAAAATTGAAGACAAGAATGGTGAAGTAATAGTCTCTGCTATTAAAGCTCAAAAAATTAAAGGTTGGTTTAAATTAGAAAAGGCTTACGAGGATAATCAATCTATAATTGGAAAAATTACTAGCAAATGTAAGGGGGGTGTAATAGTTGAACATGTAGATACTGGTTCTCTAATGTTTTGTCCAGGCTCTCAAATAAGCGATAAACCACTAAAGAACATTGATCATCTTATTGGTGTTGAGCAAAAATTTGCAATAATTAAATTAGATAAAGTAAGAGGAAATGCATGCGTATCTAGAAGACAAATAGTTTCGTCAAATAAAAGAGAAGATAAAGCCAAAATTATCGAGAGATTTAAAGTGGGAGACATTATTAAAGATGCAGTTGTAAAAGGCTACTCTTCATTTGGTTGTTTTTTTGAAGTAAATAATGAAATAGATGTTTTAGTTCATTTGCAAGAGATATCTTATTCAAGAGTTAACCATCCTGATGAAATTTTTAATATTGGAGAGAAACATGATTTAAAAGTTATATCGATAGATAAAGATAAACTTCAAATTGGCTGCTCAATAAAACAATTATCACAAGATCCTTTTGAACACATAACTAATTATGAAATTGGAAAAAAATATAAAGTTAAAGTAGAAAAAATTACTGATTATGGTTGCTTTTGTTCTTTGGAGCCTGGTTTAAGTACTTTGTTACACAGCAGTGAAATGAGCTGGACAAAGAGAAGTATTGTTCCCAAAAGAATTTTCAAAATAGGTGATATGATAGATTGTGTGATCACAGAAATAGATAAAGAAAAAAGAAGAGTTGCAATTTCCCATAAATTAACTTTAGAAAATCCTTATGATACTTTAGTATCAAAATATCCTGTTGGAAGTGAGATTGATGGTATTGTATCAAGCTTGAACGAATATGCTTTATATGTAAGACTCAATGAATTTGATATAGACGGTTTTTTACATGCTAATGATCTAAGTTATCTAAATAATCCTGATGAAGAGTTAAAAAAGTTTAAAAAAGGAGATAAAGTCAAAGTAAAAATTTTGGAAATAAAGAAAGAAGAACAAAAAGTTAGAGTTGGCTTGAAACAACTAAGTATTGATCCTTTCAATTGGTTTTTGGATAAAAAAGTTAACGATATTATTACAGTACAGGTAATATCATCTGATAACAAAGGATTAGTTGTAAAACCAGAAAATTGCGAATTAGATTTTCTTATAAAAAAATCCAATATCGCTGTTAACTCTTCGGATGCAAGACCATCTAGATTTGTTGGTGGCGAAAGAATAGATGCTGCTATTGCAGAATTAAATATGGAAAAGAGGAAAGTGAGTTTAAGTATTAAATTGCTTGAGGAATTACAAAATAAAGAAGCTGTCTCAAAATTTTCTAGCCCTTTAAGCGGAAAAAACCTTCCTTTTTCATCATTATCAGAAAAATTAGGTGAAAAAAAAAATAAGGATGATGAGTAAATAATTGTCTAGCAAAAAGTCAGATTTAATAAATATTCTCTCTAATAATTATCCAAACTTTTTAAAAAAAGACCTTAAGAAAATAATTGAAATTTTTATAGCAGAAACAAAGAATTCTCTAAAAAGACATGAGAGAGTAGAACTTAGAGATGTGTTTTCTTTAGAAACAAAATTAAGAAAATCTAGATTTGCCAGAAATCCAAAAACAAATGAGCGAGTATTTATTAACAAAAAATATTCAATTATTTTCAAGTCATCAAAAATGTGGAAAAAAAAGGTTAATGAAAAAATTTAAAATATTTATTGCGTGTGATACCACGAATATAAATAAAATTAAGCAAATCATTAAACAAACAAAAAACAATAAATTAATTATTGGATACAAGTTTGGACTAGAATTTTTAAACTCAAAAAACAGTAGAAACTTTATATCTAAATTAAAAGGTAAAATTATATTTGGAGATTACAAAATTTCAGATATACCAAATACCTGTAAAGCAACAGTTAAGGCAATCAAGGATTTAAATTTTGATTATATAACAATTCATACAAACTGTGGGTTAGATGCATTAAAAGCCGCAAAGAATGTTGCCGGTAAAACAAAGCTTATAGGAGTAACAACCCTGACTTCACTTAACAACAAATCTCTTAAAGAGATTGGATATAACAATAATCTAAATAAGGTAGTTTTAAAGCAATCAATCTTAGCGAAAAAGGCAAACTTAGATGCAATAGTGTGTAGTCCAAAAGAAGTAAGGATGGTAAAAAAAGTGTTTAAAAAAGAAATTATAACACCTGGAATAAGATTTAATTCAAAATTGAATGATCAAAAAAGAGTTTTAAATCCCAAACAAGCTTATAAAAATGGCAGTGATTGGATTGTTATGGGCAGACCAATAACTAAAGGTAACATAAAAAAGAATATTCAAAATTTAATTGATCACTTGTATCAATGATTAAAGGTTTAAAAATTTGTGGTATCTCAGATTCTGAGACTTTAAATTATATTTTAAGTCATGCCCACCCACCACAATTTGTTGGGTTTATAACGAATTACAAAAAAAGTAAAAGATTTGTTGAATATGATAAACTAAAAAAATTAATTAAAGTTGATAAACGAAACACAAATTTTACGTCAGTCTTGGTAGATCCTAATGACGAAATCTTGGAAAGAATAAAAGAATTAAACTTTGATTACTATCAACTATATGATGTAGATCCTAAAAGAACTAAAGATATTAAATTAAAATATGATAAAAAAATTATTACAGCGATTACTGTATCAAATAAAGATGATGTGCTTAACTATAAAAATTATTTAAAAATCTCAGATATAATTTTGTTCGACTCAAAAGGTTATCATAAATCTGAAAGTTTTGATCATAATCTGCTAGATATTGTGCCAAATGAATTAAATAAAATGATTGCAGGTAATATACAAATAGACGATATTTCTAATTTTAAAAATAAAGATTTCATTATAGACCTAAGTGGATCACTAGAAGATGCTAATGGAAAAAAAGATATTAATAAAATTGATAAGTTGTTAAATTTGTTTGCAAAAATATGAAAATTAAAAAAAAAATTCCATTAATTGATCAAGCAAACAAACTTGGTTTTTGGGGTGGAAAGTTTGGAGGCAACTACGTTCCAGAGACGTTGAAAAAACCAATAGAAGATCTAGAAATTCTATTTAATAAGTTAAAAAATGACAAAAGATTCATAGATGAAAGAGATGACTATTTCAAAAATTGGGTTGGTACTCCTACCCGTTTTATAAAATTAAAAAATCTCACAAACCACGTTGGTGGTGCTCAAATTTGGTCTAAAATTGTATCTGACGCAAATGGAGGGGCGCACAAAATATATAACGCTACTGTACATTGTCTACTTGCCAAACGATCTGGTAAAAAATTTATAATTGGAGACACTGGCGCTGGATATGCAGGCAAAATGTTGAGTATGGCTGCCAAAAAATTTGGGTTAAAATGCAAGATTTTCATGGGAGCAAAAGATATTGCAAGACAACAGCCGAATGTAAAAGCTATGAAAAAAAATGGAGCCGAAGTCATACCTGTTTACTCTGGTAGTCAAACACTTGTTGATGCCGTATCTGAGTGTATGAGGTTCTGGGTTGCTAATTGTGATACTACAGCAATGTGTGTTGGGAGCACGGTAGGACCAGCTGTTTTTGTTCGTATTTGTGGATGGAGTACTAGTCAAATTTCAAGAGAACTAAAAGTTCAATTAATTGACGAGTTTGGATCAATACCTAAAAAACTTAAACTTTATAATTGTGTTGGTGGTGGAAGCTCAAGTTTCGGTTTTTGGAACGAATTTATGGATTATGATAAAAAACAGTGCGAATTTATTGGAGTGGAAGCTGGTGGACCAGCAAAAAGTAAAAAACATGCTGCACCTTTAACTTATGGTTCAAAAATTGGAATTCTTCATGGCGCAGCTCAGTATGTTAATCAAGACTTGGATGGACAAATAGAAGAAACCGAGTCGATTTCTGCTGGACTAGATTATCCTGGAATTTCTCCACTTCACTGTTTTTTAAAAGATGCGAAAAGAGCAAGATACACTGCAGCAACTGACGAAGATGCTTTAAGTGCTTATAAAACTGTCACTAAATTTGAAAAATTAAGACCCTCTTTAGAACCAAGTCATGCTTTTTCGGTTGCAATAAAAGAGGCAAAAAAATTAAGCAAAGATACTATAGTGGTAGTTAATAGTTGTGGTGATGCGTACAAAGACCGAGAAATTTTAAAAAAAAGATTAGGAAAGAAATATGTTGAACCCAATTAGTTTTGCTTTTAAAAAAGCGAGACAAGAAAATAGAGCTGCTCTATTAACTTATACCGTTGCAGGTGATAGCTCAAAAAAACAATCATTAGATATATTAAAATCAATTTCAAAAAGTGCTGATATTCTAGAATTAGGCATTCCGCACAACACTCCAGTAGCAGACGGCAGTCAAATCCAAACAAGCGCATATAGAGCTATTAAAAACGGAATTAAAATGAATGATATTTTTAAAATCGTAAAAGACTTTAAAAAATCTAATAAAAGTAAGCCGATTATACTGATGGGTTATTTTAATATGATTTTTCAATATGGTGAAAATAAATTTTTAAATAAGTGTAATTCTTCAGGTGTAAATGGATTAATAGTTGTAGACTTGCCCTGGCCAGAAAATAAGAATTTCGCTAAAAAATGTAAAAAAAAATCTATTTATTTTATTCAACTTTTATCACCAACAACAACAAAACAAAGGCTTGAAAGAATCATAAAAGATTCTCATCCTATGAATTATTTTATTTCAATGTTGAGTACAACAGGTGGTAAACTAAAAGTGCCAACCAATGATATATTAAAAAATTACACCAAAATAAAAAAAATCGATCCAAAAAAAGAAATTGTTATTGGTTTTGGAATCACAGAAAAAACAATTGGCAAACTCAAATCTGCAGATGGATTAGTTGTTGGAAGCGCTATTTGCAAGGAAATTAGCAAGAGTTTAAAGCATAGACAAAATCCTGTCACAAATGTAAGTAAGCTAGTAAAAAAATTAAAAAGTAAAATTCTATGAACTGGATTACAAAAGCTTTAAGTTTTGGTGAGAAAATTAAAAAAGTTTTAAAAAAAAGGCCATCAAAAGAAGATGTTGCAAACTCAGACTGGACTAGTTGTTGCAAAGGCCCAATATTAAAAAAAGATCTTGAAGAAAATTTATGGGTTTGCAGCTCGTGTGGAAAACATCATAGAATTAATTGTCGTCAAAGATTTGATATTATTTTTGGAAGAAATACTTACGAAATACTTGATACACCAATTCCTGCAGAAGATCCCCTTGGATGGGTAGATACCAAATCTTACAAAGATAGATTAAAATCTGCACGAAAGAAAACTAATCAAAATTCAGCCGTGATGATTGCAAAAGGAAGAGTAAATGGAATCGAAGTGACGGCTGGAGCGATAAATTTTGAGTTTATTGGTGGTTCAGTTGGAGCTGCAGAAGGTGAAGCAATTATTTATGGTGTTCAACACGCTATTGATAATCAAACACCATTTGTTTTCTTTCCTTGTGGTGGTGGACAAAGAATGTTTGAATCTCCAATTGCACTAGCAAATATGACAAGAACTACACTTGCTATTAATGAACTCAAAAAAAATAATCTTCCTTATTTAGTTTGTTTTACTGATCCAACTGCTGGTGGTATTACAGCATCCTTTGCAATGTTAGGAGATATTCATTTTGCTGAACCAGGTTGTTTAATAGCCTTTGCAGGAAAAAGAGTTATACAAGCAACGGTGAAGGAAGAATTAAGTTCTGACTTTCAAACATCTGAATTTGTAGAAAAACACGGATTTGTAGATAGAATTGTTGAACGAAAAGATTTAAAAACTGAAATAAGCTTAATATTATCAATATTGTTAAAAAAAGATAACGCGGTAAATGAAAAGCAAATAAATGAAACTTCAGACAATATTGAACCGCTTGCAAAAGCTGCATCCTAAAGAGATTGATCTCAGTCTAAATAGAGTTAAAAACCTTTGTAGAAAATTAGGTGATCCTCAAAAAAAATTAAAATACATATCTGTAGTTGGAACAAATGGAAAGTATTCAACGATCCAAGCAGTGAGATCAATTTTAAAAACAGCCAATATATATTGTAATATTTATACTAGCCCACATATTCAAAAAATTAATGAGAGATTTATTTTTAATGACGAAGAAATATCTGACGATAACTTGTCTAAGTTATTAATAGAGGTTGAAAATGTTAATAATGGGGAACAAATAACTTACTTCGAAATATTAACTGCAGCATATTTTTATCATGCAAGCAAATTCAAAGACAAAATAAATATTATAGAAAGTGGTCTATTTCATAGATTTGATGCAACAAATATTATTGATACTAATTTATCAAGTATTATTACTTCAATAGGATTGGATCATTTAGATTGGTTACCGAAAAATGAGCAAAATATTGAAAAAATTGTTTATGAAAAAACCTCATCACTTCTAAATTCTACTATTGTAGTTAGTAAACAAAGCTCAGATGAAACTTTAAATTTAATAAAAAAAACTATTAATAATAATCAATCAAAAAAAATTATTTATAAAGATGATTTTAATTATTCATTAAGTGAGAATAGTTTTATTTATTATGAAGATGAATATGGTGGCTTGAAATTGCCAAAACCAAATGTTTTAGGTAATTTCCAAATTGATAATTGTGCATCTGCTATAGCCACAGTAAGAAATTTACAACTGAGAGTAAAAGATGAAAATATCAAAGAAGGGATTACTAGAATAAAAAGTATTGCAAGACTACAAGAAATTAAATCTGGAAAACTTAAAAATATTTGTAAGGATAATAGATTATATTTAGATGGCTCACATAATCCTTTAGGTGCAAAAGCTCTTAATGAATATTTAAATACTATTGATTGTAAAAAGCATTTAATTCTTGGAATGATGTCTAATAAAGATCATGAAGAATATTTAAGCAATTTTAATAATATATCTTCCATAACAACAATTGATATTCCTAACCAACCAAATGCTATCAAAGGAAAAGATTTAAAAGAAAAATTAAATAAATATCCTAATGTTAATTACAAAAAATCTATTGAAGAAGCTCTTGGTTCTATAAATCCAGGTAAAGATGATTTGATAATAATAACCGGGTCTTTATATCTTGCTGGTGAGCTACTTAATTTGAATTAAATATTTTCTTTAATAAAAGCAACAATATCGCTCTTAGGTGTAGCTCCAACTTTAGTTGCTTTTAATTCGCCACCTTTAAATAAAAGCATTGTAGGAATTCCACGAACACCGTACTTAGTGGGCATGTTAGGCTCTGAGTCTATGTCATGTTTTGCAATGACAATATCATTCGCCATCTCCTCTGAAATTTCCTCTAAAATCGGTCCTACCATTTTACAAGGTCCACACCATTCAGCCCAAAAATCTACTAAAACTGGTTTTTCGTTTTTTAAAACTTGTTCTTCGAATTTTTCGTCTGTAACTTTTAATGTTGCCATAGGCTTTATATATAAATTAAAATTTATTTATCAATAGTTAAAAGAGATATGTTAAAATTATCCACATTAAACATTTTCATACTTCTTCTGTATTGACATTGCATATTCATTAAATTCATCGAGTAACACGAGCTTTTCATTGTCATTCTCATTGGTATATTTTTCTCTTAATGTATCAATTTCTGTGTAAAGAGTTGGAATTGTCCACCATTTTTCCTTATTTTCACTTAAAATACGTTTTGCTATCTCTCTTTTAATAGACTTAAGCATATTATCAGGAAGAACTTCGGGAGCTTCTTGGAAAATAATTTTTTTTCCAAATCCAACTAATCGATCGTCATCAAATTTATCAAGTAGCTTTAATTTATCTTTCCATGATGCTGCATGCCATGCAGGAAATAAAGCAGTGTCTTTATTAGATGTAAACCGAGAGTATATACTTTCTTCTGCATATAAGATTTCCTGAGATTTAGATTGCTCTTTCTCTTCAGCTACCTCACGTAATGCATGAAGTATATTTTGAGAAAATTTTTCATTATTTTTAACAATCTCTGCCCTTTTATTAATTAAAGACTTATCCATGGCACTATAAGGTTCTGCTTTCATGCCGTATTTTGATTCAACAATAATTGGGGCCTTGTTAGATCTAATAGTTCTTAAAAACTTAGGAGACTTTTTCATTTCAACCTTAAGCTCATTTATAGATAAATTTAATAAAGGTTCTACATCAATCCTTAAGTCGAACGCATAATACCAACCAGCATATATTGGATGCATACAATATTTTTGATGAAGAGGTGCAACTAGATGAAGTCTAGATTTACCATAATAATATTCATTTAAGGTAAAAATTTCCCCTTTTTTAATTATAGTTTCAATATCAGATTTATTTGCAGTTTTAAAAAAAGTTTCCCAAGTCTCTGGCTGTTTTTTTTTGACAATATTTAAAACTTTAGCTGTCATTATACTATCACTTAATGCACTATGGGCGTCCGTTGAATCAATACCTTGCATTCTAGCTAACGATTCTAATTTAAATACTGCATTATTTTTTTCGTTAAATTCTACTTCTAAAATTGAAGGATCTATTGCATAAGCTGCACGAGCAATATTAATACCATCATGTCTTTTATTGGGAGCAGCATTTGTAAGATAAGGATATCTAATCCCTTTAAAGAACTCTTTTCTTATCATTTCATCATCAAATCCAATATTAGACCAACCAAGAAATACTGCGGGACTCCACTTTTTAAATATTTTTTCAACTTCTGCTAACATTTCATAATGAGAAAGATTAGTTTGGGTTAATTGCTTTATTGATGTCTTATTAACAATAAGTGCCATAGCCTGAAAGATTTCTCCTTCAGGTAACCTGCATCTTAAGTTAAATCTGTCTTTCTCTTTAAAATTCTCATCAACTAAAACTCCGCCAATTTCAATAATGCTCCCGAAGTCCGTACTTGCACTTGATGACTCTATATCCCAAATTGCTAAATTCATAATTTTATCTTCAAATTAGCTAATGTTTTATGGGTTTTTGGAAAGTTTTCTAAAGACTTTACCATTAGCATATAAACGATTAGCTCAGGTATTAATAACTCTTTTATGGATAGGTTAAGTAAAGTCAAGATATATTATTCAATTCGTAAAACTTTTTAACCCTTCCTAAAAATAAATTTTGATACATTTCTAATTCAGCTCCCTCAATTTTAAATTCTTGGAACAAAATATCTTTAGTACATAATAATATTATTCCTGCTTTCATTTTAGTTCCATAAACAATATCATGAGCTAAGGTATATGCTCCCAATTGCAAAAAATAATCCTGAATATAATCTGTTTTTTTTGGTTTATTGGCCTGCTTAAAATCAATAATTACATTTTTTCCTTGATAAACACCAATAAGGTCTGCTGTTCCAGCGTACTGTTCTGGATAATATAGAGTTTCTTCCATACCATATATCTCTTCTAATTTTCCATTTATTCCTTTTTCTATTATTTCTTTGGCCATATTTTTATATTGTTCATTGCTTTCAAAAAAACTTTCATTAATTCTTCCTCTTAAGAATTCTTCTATATAAGTATGCATAGAAGTTCCCCTACTCGAGGCCTCTGTTTTAATTTTGTTACTTTCTTTTACACCTACTCTTGAGATCCAGTTAGCCAGTGCAGCCTTTTCCTCTTCAGATTTTGTTGCACTTAAAATTGTTGTTACACTTGGTAGCTTATTATCTCCCAATAAGTACTTTCTATAACCATCTTCTAAAGATCTGGAAGATTTTGGGTAATTAAATTTGTTGCTCCACTTCATTCATTTTTTTATGAAACCTTTCTTTTTTCAACTTGTCCATAGCTACTTATTGGTGATGGTGTGTCTGGATCTGGATCATCATCATCATTTGGATTTTTTATAGAATCGATACTTCTATTAATTGCTCTTGCATCTTTACCAAAACTATCAACTACTGACATAGCTTCCTCTAATTTTTTTCTTAAAACTAAAACATTATTAAAATGCATATTAAATCTTGTACTTATTTTTTTTAGATGATCATATATTTCTGATGCATGTTTTTTAATTCTCAAACTTTGAAAACCCATATGCAAAGATTGTAAATAGCCAGATAAATTGTTAGGGCCCATAATAGTTACTTTATATTTCTTCATTAATTCTTGGGTAAGTAATTCTTTTGTTGAAGGATCTTGATAATTAGCTAACTCTAAAAATAAACTTTCGGTTGGAGCGTAAACAATTGCAAAATCAACAGTCTTGGGGGGAACTATATATTTTTCGTTAACACTTTTTGCCTTTTCTTTAAAAGCTCTTGCAAGTTTTGTTCTAGCTTCAGCCATAGCTTTTTTATCATCTTGTTGGTGTGCATCTTGAATAGCCTTATATCTCTCAACAGGAAAATGGCTATCTAGTGGAACCAATACACCATCTTGAAGTTTAATTGCAAATTCAACATTTTCACTTGTATCTTCTTTCATCTTTACATTTGATGAATACTGTGAAGAAGGTAGCAAATCTTTTAATAAAGATGCCAAACTGAATTCAGCTAAGGTTCCATACTTTTTTACACCTGCTAAAATTTGATTAATTCCTTTTTGACTCTCATTTAAAGTCTCTACTTGAGTATTAAATGCAGCAACTTTCTCATCCACTTTTGTTAAAGCATTTGTCATATCTTTTGTAACGCCAGATGAAAGATTGTTAAATGATGAAGACATAGAACTCATAGTCGTATTTATTGTGGAATTTAAAGACTCTTTGAGATTTATAATTTCTTGATTTAATTTGATAATTTCATCATTCTCATGTTTTGCATTAAGTTCAATGTTTCTTTTATTATTTTTGATAAGAAGATAAATAACAATTATTATAAGGGCTATTAGAATGTAGATTAACGAATCTTGCATAGTAGCTTACATATTCCTCTTTTAAATAAAGTAAACAAGTAAAAAAACATTACTTAGATAGAGTTTTAATTAAAATCTTTTTGCCAGATCTAGCACCTAAGGCCTTTGATAATAGCAAGCATGCCTGAGAATGAAGGATTATTCCATCTTTTAATATTCTTAAATTGTTAGCTTTTAAAGTCGCTCCAGTTGAAGTTATATCAGTAATTATTTCTGATGACCCGGTAAATGGATATATCTCTGTAGCACCAAGGCTCTTTACCAATTTAAATTGTGTAACTCCTCTAGAGAACATGAATTCTCTAGTTAAATTTGGGTATTTTGTAGCAATACGTAATCTATTTCTTTTTTTATCTTTGAACTCAAATGCTATTTCTTCAAGGTCAGGCATCGTCTGTACATCTATCCAATCATCTGGAATTGCAACTACCAATGTAGCTTTTCCAAAATCGTACATTTTTTTTACAATCACCTTTCTTTGAATATTAATTTCGCTTTCCATTAATAAATCATAACCAGAAAAACCGATATCTAATGATCCATCTGCAAGACGTTCTATTATTTCTCTAGCATGAAGATAATTGATAATAATATTTTTTTTTCCTTTAATAAATCCAAACAAGTCTCTCTCTCCTCTTTCTGAATGAATTTTTAATTTGTTTTTTTTAAAAATATTTAATACTCCAGATCGTAAACGACCTTTACTTGGAATTCCAATTTTTATGATATTATTACTCATATTTATATTTTACCAATTCTTCTTGAAATAAATTATTCATTTTGCTTATTAATTTTTTATCTAGTAACTTTTTATAATCATTATCTTTTCCTAAATTAAAAAATTTTATTTTTTCGTCAGAACCTTTTTTTGTAATTGCTTCTGAAAAACCTTTTTCTTTTTCTAATTTTTTTAAATTTGAAAAATCGCAATTTTTAATACAATTTTTAGCTTTTTCCTTATCAAATTTTTTATTTGAATTTGTTATTTTGTTAATAAAATTAATAACAAGTTTGAATGTTCTAAATGACTCACTTAAAAGATCTTCATATCTAATAATTAGAACTGGATATGTTTTATTCTCTATCCAAGACTTTAAATTTAATTTCCATGAAAATAATGCTTGGAAACTAACAAATCTACCATTTTCTTTTGCGTAAATTCCTTTTTTTTCCTCTGTCATAAAATTAAATGCTTCATCAATTGATATTTGATAGTGATTAGATAATGATGTAATTACATTTCTTGGATCTCTAATAATATAAATTGCTGCTGATGTGTTTTTTATGTTTGTAAATTGATTTCCATCAATTTTGCATAAAGCATTATGTGTTTTAAAAAATTTAAAACCTTTAATTTTATTTATTTTTTCTTGCTCTTTTATCCAATATTTTGACGTTTCATGAGGTTCACTAAACTTATCAAGATATCTTCTGAAATATCTACTACTTGGAAAAGAGTCTATTTTTTCTAAAAGACTAAAATCAAATTTGCCTGTTTTAGAAAAATAATAATTGGCAATTAAGGATCTTAACCACGTATTTCCACTTTTCGGATATGAGGCCAACCAAATTATCATAGTTTCTCTAAGTTAATAGCAGCACCAACAGCTGGAATATTTTTTTTAAATCCAAGGTCTTTTATTAAAGAGTCATATCTACCACCTCTAATATTTAAATTCCCAGATTTTGATTTAATATCAACCTTAAAAACTAACCCTGTATAATATTCTAGATGTCTACCAAAAGAAGAGTTAAACCTGACATTCAATTTTCTAATTTTATTTCTAGTTATTGGAAAATAATCATCCTGAACTCTAAGGTTAATTTTATACTTTTTAAAAAATAAATTTAACTTTTTAGATGCTTGATTAATTGGGCATTCAATTTTTAGGTACTCTTTTAAAATTTTTACTACATTACTTCCTTTTTTTGTTCTTCTTGGATCTTTAATTTTAGAGTCAAATCTCAATAAAATTTCTTCTATTGATCTTCCAGCAACTTCTTTTTTTTGGTTTCCATTAATCATTCTAGAATATTTTTTTTTATCTATTTCAACAATTGTTGGATCAATGTCAGAGTTAGTCTCCAATCGTTTTAGCAAATCATTAAAATATTTTTCTCTCCAAAAATGACGTTGTAGTCTTAATTTCCATCTTGCCGGACAATCTAATTTATCTAACAAAAGCCTAAAAATTTCTATGTTACCTATTACTAAATTTCCGCTTTTATATTTAATTTTTGATAACGTTTTTAGTGACGTTTCTATTATTTTCTTATCATCTTTTTTTTCAGTAAAAGATCCCAATATTTCAAAACCAATTTGATTTCTGATAACAGAATCTTTTTTATTTAATCCTTTTCTAAATGCTTGACCACTATAGAAAATTTTTTCACTTGTTTTCTTATTTTGATTTAAATATCTAACACAAGATGCTATTGTTAGATCAGGTCTTAAACAAAGTTCATTTCCCCATTGATCATTGAAAGAAAATATAAATCTTTTAAAATTTTCTCCTGACCTTTCTAATATTAAATTAGTGTCAATTACTGTATCAAGATCAATATATTTATATCCATTAGACTTAATAATTTTTAAAATATTCTCAGATAAGTTTTTTAATTTCATCAATTAGTTTCTCCTTATCAAATGTAATTTGAGTATTTTCAGATTTTTTCCATTCTTCTCTAGATAAATTTTTTGAAGCTTCGTCTAAGTTTACGCTTAATTTTTTTATTGTAATTTTATTATTTTTAATTTCATCATCCCCACAAAGAATTACGGCTGGTGAACTCCTTTTATCAGCGTATTTTAATTGAGATTTTAAACCTGAGTCACCTAGATAAACTTCAGATCTTATATTTTGATTTCTAAGTTGTGATAACAATTCATAATAATAAGGAAGGTACTTTTTATCTAAAACGCATATTATTATTGGCGAAATATTTTTTATCTCAATTTTGTTTAATTGAACTAACGCGTATAGCAAACGATCAAGGCCTATGGAAACACCTGTTGCAGATAAGTCTACTTTTTTAAATCTTGAAACTAAAGAATTATATCTTCCACCTCCACCAACTGAGCCAAACTCCACTTCTTGGTTTTTTTGATTTTTAACTTTGAATGTTAAATTTGCCTCAAATATTGGGCCATCATAATATTCAAGTCCTCTGATAACTTCAGGAGAAAAAATTATTTGATCAGAATTAGATGAATAAGTTATTCCATCTAATACTTTATTTAATTCATCAACACCATCTTCAACTAATTTGTTTGGTATAGTTGACTTAATTTCGGCTAAAGATTTCATATTTATAAAACTGACTATTTCTTCAGCTTGATTATCAGAGAGGTTTGCTCCAATAGTTTTATCACCAGATTTGTCTTTACGTCCTGTTGTAAGTAATTCTTTAACACCATCAGTTCCAACTCTATCAAGCTTATCAATAGCTCTCAAAACAATAAGTTGTTGTTTGCTTTCTGAAATTTTTAAATTTTCAATAAGTCCTTGAATTAATTTTCTATTACTTAATTTGATTTGATATTGATTTTTTTCTAAGCCACAGAAATATAATGTGTCAGCTAAAAGATTGCACATCTCAGCATCTGCTAGAGGATTACTAGATCCAACAATATCACAATCAGCTTGTGTAAACTCTCTAAATCTACCAGGGCCAGGTTTCTCATTTCGCCATACATTACCAATCTGATATCTTTTAAAAGGATTTGAGATATTTAAATAATTTTGAGATACATATCTTGCTAATGGCGCAGTTAAATCATAACGTAATGATATCCAACTATTATTTTCCTCTTGAAAACCAAATACACCAGAGCTTGGTCTATCTTCATCTGGTAAAAATTTTCCTATATTTTCTGATATTTCAAAACTTGGGGTTTCAAGCTTAGAAAAGCCAAATTTTAAAAAATTTTCCTCAATCTTAGCAATTAAATTTTCTTTTAACGCTAATTCTTTACCGTATCTATCAACAAAACCCGAAGGGGTATTTGCAGATAATTTTTTTTCTTTATTCATTTTTTGGTACACGGGGACAGATTCGAACTGTCGACCTTCGGTTCCACAAACCGCTGCTCTAACCAACTGAGCTACCCGTGCTCCTTTTACTGTTTTATACTAAATGTGGATAAAATTAAATTTATAAATAATTAAATAGCTAGCTTGCAGCCAGCATGAAAATGATGTCTGTGAGTTTCTATGTTAATAATAGCCAATTTATTCATTGTTGTCTAATTAGCATTTTTTTTTTTAAATGCAAGCAAGAAAAGCTTTGCACAGGAATAGCTATGTTTTTTAACATCTCCTATTCCTATACAAATATTTTTGATGAATTAAATTTTATTAACCTAATTTTTTCAAATTTACAGCGCTTGGACCTTTTTCGCCATCTTGAATTTCGAATTCTATAGCATCGTTTTCATTCAAAAATCTTAGCCCAGCTTCTCTAACTGCGCTTGCATGAACGAAACAATCTTTTTCTCCGTCTTCTCTTTCAATAAAACCGTAGCCCTTCTTACCGTTGAACCACTTTACTTTGCCTTTTAATGTACTCATACTTTAGTTACTCTTTCTTTGTTATTATATAATTAGCTATAAATAGCTGATTGATAGGTATTAGATTTTAATTTTGAATGCAAGCATAATGATGGATATTAATACCACATGGGAGTGGTGGCTTCGGCGGGACTCGAACCAGCGACACAAGCCTTTTCAGGGCTCTGCTCTACCAACTGAGCTACGAAGCCATATTAAGATCTAAAAATTATACGACCCTTTGATAAATCGTATGGAGATACTTCCAATTTCACTCTATCACCTTGTAAAACACGAATACGATTTTTTCTAAGTTTTCCTGCCGTGTGAGCTGTAACGTTATGACCATTGTCTAGTTTAACTCTAAACATAGCATTAGGAAGAAGATCTGTTACCACACCTTCAAACTCCAACGTATCCTGTTTACTCAAATTATAATCTCCTCATTCTAGATTTAATACTTTGAGCATGATTATCTAGTTCTTCATACTCAGCGAGATGTGTAGCGGATTCTCCTAATTTCTCAATACCTTTTTTTGTAAGAGTTATATGGCTAATTTTTTTATAAAATTCACTAAGATTTAGTCCAGATGAAAATTTTGCAGATCCTAAAGTTGGTAATACATGGTTTGAACCAACATTATAATCTGAGACAGCCATTGGAGAATACTTTCCAATCATAATACTTCCTGCATTATGAATTTGATTTAAATACTTTTTATAATTAGACACATTAATTTCTAAGTGCTCTGGAGCAACTTCATTAATTGCTTCTACTATTTGCTTATCACTTTGGGCCAACACAATTAATCCATTATTTTTCAAACTTTTTAAAACAACTCTTTTCCTTTGAACTTTTTTGATACTTTCTTTTATTTCTATATTAAATTTATTCGCTAATTTTTTATCTTTCGTAATTAAAATACACTGAGAATTTGCATCATGTTCTGCTTGTCCAATCATAGATGTTATAACTTGATTTAGGTCAGTTTTGCCATCTGCTAAAACACAAATTTCACTAGGCCCAGCGACCATCCCTTCTGTCCCAACATCACCAAAGACTTCACGTTTGCTTCTTGCAACATAAATATTTCCAGGCCCAACAATTTTATTCACTTTTTGAATATACGCTAAACTTGCTATAGCCTGGGCGCCACCCATTGAGTAAATTTCCTTAATTCCAACTTTTTTAGCTGCATAAAGAACAGCAGGATTTAGTTTTCCATCAAGTTTTGGATTGGCCAAAACAATTCTTTTTACACCAGAAATCTTTGCAGGCACTGCATTCATTAATAATGTGGATGGTAAATTAGCTGGTACATAAATACCTACAGACTGTAGTGGCACATACTTATATTCAAGTTTATTTTTAAAATTATCTACATATTTAATATTTTTTGGTTTTTGTAGTGAATGAAACTTAAAAATTCTATTATAAGCTAAATCGATACTTTTTTTAATCTTAGGTTCTAATGAATTAATTGCTTTGTTTACTTTATCTTTTGAAGGAACTATCTCTATATTTTTACTAAATTTTTTCTCATACTTTAAAAGTGCTTTTCTTCCATTAATTTTGATGTCTTTTAAAATTTTTGGAACTATCGAAGTGTCTACTGCTTTTCCAGATCTCCTTTTATCCAAAAAAGATTCTAATTCTCTTTTATAATTTTTTTTCTTACAATTAATTACTTTTATCATTTTCAATTTTTTGGTCTTCTAACGTTACATCAATAACTTCTGTGGACAGTGTTATAATTCCATTTTTTGAAAATAACAGAACTATTTCAAAATTTTCTTTTTTTTTAAAAATATCAATTGTAAATAATTCTAAAGTTAAATCTGCATTGGACTGGTTAATGTTTTTAGACTTGGAACTTTCAATAAATTCAAATTTTATAACACTATTTATAGGTTTGCTACTATCTGTTTCCTTATCTATTCTTAAAACAGAAAGTAAAAAAATTTTCGTAGAAGGCAAATATTTTATATCGGAAATTTTGACTTTAGATTCTGCACATATTGCTGATATGATTTGCAAATCATCCGGTGATTGAGCGATTACTTTCTTTAAAAAACTATTCACTAAGATATTCTTTTAATTTTTACTCCAATTTTTTTTAATTTGTTTTCAATTTTTTCGTAACCGCGGTCTAAATGATATACTCTATTTATAATAGTTGTTCCTCTCGAAATAAAAGCTGCCAATACCAAGGCTACTGATGCCCTTAAATCACTAGACATTAACTCAGCTCCCTCAAGGTTATTAGTTCCTTCAATAATTGCCTTGTTACCTTTAATATTTATTTTTGCACCTAATCTTTTTAATTCTGGAACATGCATAAATCTGTTTTCAAATATATTTTCTTCAATTGTACTTTTCCCATTTGCTCTAGTTAATAATACCATAAATTGAGCTTGCAAATCAGTGGGGAAGTTTGGATATTCTCCAGTTTTTAAAAAATTTAGACTCCTAATTTTTTTTGGTCCCTTAATTTGAATCGTATTTTTTGTGATTTTTATTTTTGCACCAATTTTCTTAAGTAAATTTATCTCTGTATTGATAATTTTTGGCTCAAAGTTTTTAATTTTTAAGCTTCCACCATTCAAACATGCAGCAACACAAAAAGTACCTGCTTCAATCCTATCATTCATAATTGAGTAAGTTATACTTTTTAATGTTTTAACACCCTCTATTTTTAAAGTTCTTTTACCAATCCATTTGATCTTGGCACCTGCTGTTTTAAGAAAATTTGTTAAATCTTTGATCTCAGGTTCTATAGCACAATTCTTAATTGTTGTTGTTCCTTTTGCAAGACAAGCAGCAAGAATTGAGTTTTCGGTAGCTCCAACAGATATTTTTGAAAGTCTTATTTCTGAACCAACTAATCCTTCCTGAGCTTTTGCTTTAACATATCCTTTTTCAATTTGTATTTTAACTCCTAATTTTGATATAGCTTTTAAATGTATATCTATTGGTCTTACTCCTATACTGCAACCACCTGGGCTACTTACTTTTGCTTTTTTATTTTTTGCCAATAAAGGGCCAAGAACTAAAATTCCTGCTCTCATTGTTTTAACTAGAGAATAAGGTGCAAAAGAATTATTTTTTTTTCCTATTGAGATTGTCGCGATTTTTTTATTATTTTTAAAGGTAATTTTTCTTCCTAGTGATTTTAGTAAATTAAGCATTGTATCAATATCTTTAACTCTTGGAAGATTTTTAATTGTTACATTTTTATCAAAGAGTAAAGTTGCAGCAAGTATTGGTAGAGCAGCATTTTTACTTCCAGAAACTGATACCTCTCCTCTGATCTTAGAGGGACCATTAATTTTAAATTTATCCATTTTAAATTTTGGGAAGCGTTACCCCTTTTTGGCCCATATATTTTCCTTTTCTATCTGCATATGAAACATCTGGCTTCTCATTCCCTTTTAAAAATATAAATTGAGCTACACCCTCATTTGCATATATTTTGGCTGGTAATGGGGTTGTGTTAGAAAATTCAAGGGTCACATGACCTTCCCATCCTGGTTCCAAAGGTGTTACATTAACAATTATTCCACATCGAGCATAAGTAGACTTACCTAAACAAATAACTAGGATATCACTGGGAATTTTAAAATATTCGACTGTTCTTGCTAAAACAAAAGAATTTGGCGGAATAATACATTCATCAGCCTCTTTTGTTACAAAATTTGTTGGTTTAAAATTTTTGGGATCTACAATTTCGGAGTTAACATTGGTAAATATTTTAAATTCATTAGATACTCTCGCATCGTACCCGTATGAAGAAACACCAAATGAAATTTTTCCTTCCCTTATTTGTTTATCTTCAAATGGTGAAATCATTGCATGATCTTTCGCCATTTTGATTATCCACTTATCTGATTGCACTGACATTTATTTATTTTTTTTATTTTTTCTTTGGAAAATTTTTCTTTTTCTTAAGTTTTTACGCAAAGCTTCTTCAAGTTTAGCTTTTTTATCCTTCTTCCTGTCCATCTTGATTATTTTTTGTCTGGATTGGTAAGGTGATCTAAGGTTATTATTTGATCGATTGGTATTGTTTTATCCTCTGAACTTTTGGGGTCACCTTGTTTGGCTATTTTTTTTGCTCTTTTTTCAGCAAGCTTTTTTTCTCTTTTAGCCTGCTTCTCCATAGCCTTAGCTCCTCTTGTTGATTTATAATCGTAGTGAATTCCCATATCATTTACCTAATTTAGATATAACCGATTTTCGTAAAAAATTAAGGCATTTATTTGAAAAAAACAATTTTATACACTAATTATAAATAAAAAATGCCCTCATAGTTAAATGGTATAACACATCCATGGTAAGGATGAGTTTCCAGTTCAATTCTGGGTGAGGGCACCAGCTATTAGTAGAATTTTTTTCTGACTATAAATCCAATTAAAACCAGAATTATCATCCCTATTAATGGCACATAAATATCTGGAGTTAAAATTATATCAAATATTCTAGGAAGTTCTTGATTATCGTCAATTACATTATTTAGCCCTGCGCCAAGCGAGGCTCCAACGAATAACTGAGGTGTCATTCCAATAACAGATCCGAAAAAGAAATTTTTAATCTTAACATTAAATAATGTCGGCAAAATGTTTGATATAAAAAAAGGTATACCACCAACAAATCTATATATCAGAAAAAAAGTAAATTCATTTTTTTTAAATTTTTCAGTAAGGTTAGAAAACTTTGATGAAAATTTTTTTTTAATTAAATCTTTAAAAAAATAATTGGCACAAATGTATAAAAGTGTTGCGCCAATAGATAAACCAAATACAATAAGGATTGTCCCTATCCATTTTCCAAATACAAATCCTCCAACTAAAAAAACTGGTGAACCAAACCCTAAAAGCATAACCCAAATAATCACTCCGATAAAAAATAATATGCTAGCAATTAAAAGATTGGAATTTTTGATATCATTTAGTTTATCTCTATTATTTTTTATAAGTTCAAAACTTGAAAAGTCATCAAATGAGAAATGGCTAAAAAAAAGCAACAAAAAGCCAGTAACTATGGAAAGATATATAATACCGAGAATAATTTTTAATTTATTTTCATTTTCCATTTTATTTTAATTTATTAAAAATCGCTGTACTTATATACATTAAATTGTATAACTACCGAAATTTAACAAAATAAAAGCCTTAATATGAAACGTACATATCAACCTAGTAAAAAAGTGAGAAAAAGAAGGCATGGTTTTAGGTCTAAAATGAAGACCAAAGGTGGAAGAAAACTAATAAGAAGAAGAAGAAGTAAGGGTAGAAAAAAACTCACTGTTTAATGCAGGTTAAATTAAAAAGTTTATCCAAAAATGAGGATTTTAAATTTATTTTAAATGGTAAAAAAATTTCAAATAGATATTCAACAATTTTTTACAGGAGATTAGAAAATAAAAGTAATAAATATTTTAATATAAGTTTAATTACAAAAAAAAAGATTGGTACAGCGGTTGTAAGAAATAGAATTAAAAGAAGATTAAGAAATATGATGAACGAGGCTTTAAAAAAAATTAAAATTAATCTTAACTATAGTTATTTATTAATTGCTAGAAAATCTGTTTTAGAAGATGAGTACAATTTTATTAAAATAAAACTTTTTAGTGAGTTAAAAAAAATTAGATAGTTATGATTAAAAAAGGATTAATATTATTAATTAAATTTTATAAATTTTTCATTTCACCGATTCTAGGTAATAATTGTAGATATGTTCCAACCTGTTCAGAGTATTTTATTGATAGTTTAAATGAATATGGTGTTTTGAAAGGTTGTTACAAAGGGATTAAAAGAATTTTAACTTGTCATCCAATAAAAATTTTTGGAGGAGGACATGGGTATGATCCAGTAAAGAAAAAGAATATTAAATAATGGACACAAGAAACGTAATAGCAGCAATATCATTAAGTGCAGCAGTAATTATTCTCTATGGATTATTTTTTGCTCCACCAAGTCCTGATACGAAGCAGATAACTAATATTGATCAAAATAAAAACAACCTTCAGCTAAACGAGGCACCAAAAATAGAGCAAAATATTGAGAATAATAAAATTTCTAGATCGGAGGCAATAAATAAAGTTGAAAGGATACTTTTTGAAAATGAAAATATTAAAGGTTCTATTTCTTTAGAGGGATCATTAATCGATGATCTGATTTTTAAGAAATACACTGAAACTTTAGACTCTGATGAAAATGTAGTTTTGCTTAATCCTAAAGAGACTGAAAATGGTTATTATATAGAAACAGGTTGGGCTATAAATAATAAAGATATCGAAGTTCCTAATTCAAATACAAAGTGGGAAGTTGTTGGCAATAAATTACTAACGCCGAACAGTTCAATTAAATTAGTATGGAATAATAAGCAGAATATAACTTTTGAGAAAGAAATAAGTATAGATGATAAATTTTTATTTACTGTTAATCAAAAAATTACGAATAATACTCAAAATACTTATAACTTTTATCCCTACGGACAAATTATTAGAAACCTAGCTCCTGATGTAACTGATTTTTATATATTACATGAAGGTTTATTAGGTGTTTTTGATGATAATCTTGTTGAAGAAGATTACGATGACATAAAAGATAAGAAGTACTCTGTAAATGCTAACAAAGGATGGATGGGTATTACAGATAAATATTGGATAACAAGTTTAATCCCAGAAAGTAATAAAAGTTTTAGGTCAGATTTCGATTATAAAAATAAATTTAAAGCTAACTTCATAGAGACAGCTGCAACAGAAGTCAGAGCTAATGAAAGTAAAACTAATCAGGTAAAAGTGATTATTGCCGCAAAAGAAGTGGATGTTGTTGATGGTTATGCGGAAAAACTAAATATTAATAAATTTGATTTAGCAATTGATTGGGGTTTCCTATATTTTTTAACAAAACCAATATTCTTAATATCAGATTATTTCTTCAAACTAACTGGCAACTATGGAATTGCAATTATATTAATTACCGCTTGTATAAGAATTTTGTTTTTTCCTCTCGCTAACTACTCATTTAGATCAATGGCAAAAATGAAAGTTCTTCAACCCGAAATGGTAAGACTTAAAGAACTTCATAAGGAAGATAAAATGAAGTTACAGCAAGAAATGATGGCGCTTTATAAAAGAGAGAAAGTGAATCCTGTAAGTGGGTGTTTGCCTATTTTAATTCAAATACCATTCTTTTTTGCAATTTATAAAATGTTGTTTGTTACAATTGAAATGAGACATCAGCCTTTTTTTGGTTGGATACATGATCTAAGTGAAAGAGATCCTACAAGTTTATTTAATCTATTTGGTTTGTTGCCATATGATGTTCCATCATTTTTAATTATCGGCGCTTGGCCAGTAGCAATGGGTGTAACAATGTGGATGCAACAAAAACTTAATCCAACACCACCAGATCCGATTCAGCAAAAAATTTTCATGTTTTTTCCGGTATTCTTAACAGTTATACTTGCACCATTTCCATCTGGATTAGTAATATATTGGACAATTAACAACGTGCTTACAATGGCACAACAGTATGTAATTATGAAAAGAACTTCAGTTAAAACAGTTTAATTGATGGAATTAGATAAGATTATTCCAACAGATGGTCCTAATATTAATGAAGTTGAAAAATATATAAATAAATATCAGTCTGAGATTATAGTAATTAAATGTGGTGGATCTGTTTTATTAGATAAAAAACTATTCAATCAATTCATAGAAGATATTTCAGTAATAAACAAAATTGGTTTATCAGCAATAGTTGTCCATGGTGGAGGTAAGAATATTAAAAAAAAATTAGACGAAAAAAATATTGAAACAAAATTTATCAATGGACTTAGGGTTTCAGACGAAAAAACAATAAGATATATAGAAGAGGCTTTACTAGAGCTTAATTTAGAGATTTTACATGAATTAAAATCTAAAAACACAAATGTTTGTTCAATATCACCTAAGGAAAATAATGTAATTAATATTATTCCTGAAAGTAAAGAATTAGGATATGTCGGTACACCAAAAAAAATTAATAAAGAGAAAATATTAAATTTTATTAATAATAAACAAATTCCAATAGTTGTCCCTTTAGGAGTGGGTGATGATAGTAGAATTTACAATATTAATGCAGATGTTGTGGCAGGTTCAATTGCAAAAGAGATCGATGCTAGACGACTTCTTTTAATGACAGATGTTGAAGGTGTTCTTGATGAAAATCAAAAACTAATATCTGAAATTAATCTCTATAGAGCTAACGAGATGTTAAAAAATAATATTATATCTGGAGGCATGATACCAAAAATTAACACTTGTTTAGATGCAATATCTAATGGTGTTAGAGGTGTTGTTATTGTTGATGGAAGAAAACCACATTCAATACTATTTGAGTTATTTTCTGATAAGGGCGCAGGAACATTAATTAGAAAATGAATAATCTAAAAAATATAAAAAATATTTTGTTCGACTGTGATGGCGTTTTATATAACGATTTAGAAGCAGTTTTTGGCCAAGTTAGTAAGAGGATGACAAAATATATCTCAAATAAACTCAACTTAGATCTTATAAAAGCTAAAAAATTACAAAGAGATTATTTTCACAAATACAACACAAGTTTAAATGGATTGATGATACATCATGATATACCACCAGAAGAATTTTTGGAGTATGTTCATGATATTGATCTTTCATTTATGGAAAAAGATCTTGTTTTAAGAAATGAGCTTGAAAATATAAATTTAAATAAATTCGTATTTACAAACGGAAGTAGAGCGCATGTAAAAAATATAGTTAAAACCCTTGGTATTGAAGACCAATTTAAAGATATATTTGATATCGTAGACGCAAAATATCACCCAAAGCCTGAAGCAAAAGCTTTTGATCTTATGGTTGATAAATTTAAGATTAATCCAAAAGAAACGCTTTATATTGAGGATATAGCTAAAAATTTATCAATAGGTAAAGAGCGAGGAACTATAACAGCTTGGCTTATCAATAATGAATACTGGGGTAAAAAAGAGTCTGATAAAGATTACATCGACTATAAAATCGAAAATCTCTCTTTATTTTTAAAAGAAATAAGGTTATTAAAAAACTCATAAAATTATGAGTATTGAAAAAATTATAAATGAAGCTTGGGAAAATAAAGACCAAGTAAACCAAAATTCAGATAAATCTTTAAAGGATGCTGTTAATCAAATTATTGATGATCTAGACAGTGGAAAAGCAAGAGTAGCTGAAAAGATCAATGGTGAATGGGTTACTCATCAACATCTAAAAAAAGCTATCATGTTAAGTTTTCGAATGCATGGAATGGATATCATGGCGGGGCCATATTCAACATGGAGAGATAAAAGTCACTTATTAAAAGGTAAAACTGCTGGCTGGACGAATGAAGATTTTGAAAAAGCTGGTTTCAGAATGGTCCCCAATACAGCAGCAAGACGTGGTTCCTTTGTTGCAAAAAATGCTGTTCTTATGCCATGTTATGTAAATATTGGAGCGTACATAGACGAAGGTACTATGATGGATACATTCAGTCGTGCAGGAAGTTGTTGTCAGATTGGAAAAAATTGTCATATCTCGGCTGGGACTGGGGTTGGTGGAGTATTAGAACCAGCCCAAGCATTACCAACAATTATTGAAGATAATGTTTTCTTAGGAGCAATGTCAGAAGTAGTAGAAGGTGTAATAGTTGGAGAAGGCTCTGTTCTAAGCATGGGAATGTATATTGGGCAATCGACAAAAATTGTTAATAGAAAAACTGGTGAAATAACTTATGGAAAAATTCCACCTTACTCAGTGGTAGTTCCAGGATCCTTACCAGATAAAAACAATCCAAAAGCACCATCTTTATATTGTGCAGTAATAATTAAACAAGTTGATGAAAAAACTAGATCAAAGACATCTGTTAACGATCTTTTAAGAGAGTAAACTAATGAAAACTTATAATGAATTAAAGTTAGCTCAGGAGCTAATAAAATTTCAAACAATTAAAACAGAAGATAAGGGTATTATGAATTTCCTTTCAAGGAAACTCTCATCAATAGGTTTTAAATGTCATATAATAAAATCAAAAGGGACAGGCGCTAAACCCGCATTAAATTTATATGCAAAATTTGGTAAATCAAAACCTAACATTAATTATTTGGGTCACACAGATGTTGTTGCTAACCTGAATAATTGGGATTTTCCGCCATTTAAAGCAGTAGTAAAAAAGGGATATTTATATGGAAGAGGATCCCAGGACATGAAAGGTAGTGTGGCATGTTGGATAAGTGCTGTAAGTAACTTTATTAAAAATAAAAAATTTAAAGGTTCTATATCAATAATAATTACGGCAGATGAAGAAACTACAGGTCATGGTTGTCCAGCCGTTATGAAATATTTAAAGAAAAAAAAAGAAAAAATCGATTTTTCGGTAGTAGGTGAACCGTCATCAAATAAATCAGTTGGAGATGAAATTAGGATTGGAAGAAGAGGTTCTATGAACGCAACAGTAACAGTGTATGGAAAAAGTGGACACTCTGCATTTTATGGGACATATATAAATCCATGTACCACTCTTGCTAAAATAATATCTAAACTGAAAAGTGTTCCGCTAGACAAAGGAACAAAGTATATGCCACCATCAAATTTAGAATTTACAAAAATGAATGTGGATAATATATCTGAAAATGTAGTCCCACAATCTGCAAGTGCTAAATTTAATGTTAGGTTTAATTCAACTTACAAATCAACATCTCTGAAAAAAAAACTTAGTAAAATTATTAATGCTGTTGCAAAAAAAGAAAATTGCAAAACAAAAATAGATTATAAAGTAAGCGGAGAAGCATTTTACACAGTACCAAATAAAGAAATTTATATGGTAAAAAAAGTTGTAAAAAAAGTTACAGGCAACAATGCAAAATTAAATTGTAGAGGTGGCACAAGTGACAGCAGATTTTTAGGTTCGATACCACGTCTTGAGCTTGGGTTAAGAAATAATACTATTCATATGGTTAATGAAAGAACATCGATCTCAGATTTAAAAAAGTTAACTAAGATTTATAAGAACATTTTACATAATTATTTCTCTTGAAAACTGCAATTATAACATCTGAATCTTCAGAAAAACATATAACAGGCGATGGTCATCCAGAGCAACCGAAGAGAGTGGTTTCAATAATTGATACTTTAAAAAAAAATAAAGAACTGCTTTGGGATAAGCCAGATGTTGTTCCTAATGATATTCTTAATATGACACATTCTGAAGATTATATTAATAATTTAAATAATTCATTTCCCAAAAGTGGCTTAAATTTTTTAGATGGCGATACAGTTGTATCGCCTGGAAGTAAGGATGCAGTATTTCAAGCTGCAGGATCAGCTATAAGTGCAATAGATGGAATTGAGAATAAAAAGTATAAAAATGCTTTTTGTGTTGTACGACCACCAGGACACCATGCCGAAAAAAATAAATCAATGGGCTTTTGCTGTATTTCTAATGCAGGTGTTGCAGTTAATTATTTAATAAAAAAATATAAGTATAAAAGAATTGCATGTGTAGATTTTGATGTTCATTGGGGAAATGGGAATTATGATGTAATGTATGACAACAAAAATTCACTTTATATATCAACACATCAATATCCATTTTATCCAGGTGGTGGCTCAGAAAAAGACAAGGGAAAGTATAATAATTCTCTTAATATACCTCTTCCTGCAGGCACCAATTCTGAAGAGTATTTTAATGCTTATGATAGAGTTTTAGATAGGTTAATTGAATATAAGCCTGACTACCTAATCTTTTCTGCTGGCTTTGATGCCCACAAAAACGATCCATTAGCTCAATTTGAACTTTCATCCAAAGATTTTTATGAAATAACAAGAAGAACACTAAAAGCCACTAATAAATTTACTAACGGAAAAGTAGTATCTTTATTAGAAGGTGGATACGACCTGAAAGCACTAGCTGAAAGCGCTAATTATCATGTAAATGCATTAATCGAGGCGGAAAATAAATAATCATGAAACTATACAAACAAAAATCATCAAATATTGATAACAGGGGACTGTTCGCATCTAAAAATATAAAAAAAGGAACTAAGATTATTTACTACACAGGTAAAATAATTACAAAAAAACAGACCGAAAATAATCCAAAATTTGATAATGATAAAGCGATTTATCTTTTTAACTTAAATAATAGATATGATTTAGACGGTGATTTTGCTTACAATACTGCAAGACTTATTAATCACTCTTGTGATCCAAACTGCGAAGTTGAGGGCAAAGGTTTAAAATTATGGATTAGTTCTATTAAAGATATAAATAAAAATGAGGAACTAACTTATGATTATGGTTTTAGTTTTGATGAAAACTATAAGGATTTTCCTTGTAAGTGTGGCTCGAAAAATTGTTGTGGCTATATAGTTAGAGAAGGATCAAGATGGAGAATAAAAAAGAAAAAAAAGAAATCTAATAAATAATTTTCTCAAGATATAAGCCATGTGCGGGAGCAATAGGAGCACAATTTTTTCTAGATTTTGATTTAAATATAGTGGTAAATTTTTTTAAGTTCCATTTATTTTCACCAAGGTATTTGAGTGAACCAACCATGGATCTAACTTGACTCTTAAGAAATGATTTTGACACAAATTGAATTTTTATAACATTTTTAACTTTTGTTATTTTTACTTTTTTCATGGTTCTTACCGGACTTTTTGCAGCACAATTAGATGCTCTAAAAGTTGAAAAATCATGAGTCCCGATTAACTTTTTGGCTCCCTTTTTCATCAATTTAACATCAATTTTTTTTTTAATATGCCACTCTCTGTTAAAATTAATAACAGAAGGAGAAGCATCATTTCTAATTAAGTACATATAGCGTCTTTCTTTTGCAGAATATCTTGAATGAAAAAGTTTATTTTTTCTTTTTATTTTTAAAATAGATATTTTTTTTTTATTTAAAAAGAAGTTTAGTGAATTCAATAATTTATCTTTTTGAATAATTTTGTTTGTAGTATCAAAGTGTGCTGATTGCTCTTTAGCATGAACTCCAGCATCTGTTCGTCCAGACCCGTGAATTTTTATTTTTTCTTTTAATAGTTTAGATAAGACAATTTCAATATTTTCCTGGATTGACTTACCTTTTTTTTGAATTTGCCAACCATTATATAAAGTACCTTCATATTCTATTAAAATCTGATATCTAATCACTTGAAATTATTGTTCCTTTTCTAACCTTATTCCCTAATAAAAATTCACTGATTAATTGTGGATTCTTACCCTCTTTTTGAATTTCAATAATATTTATTGAATTTTCACCACATGCTATTGTCATTTGTTCGTCGATTACTTCACCAATCGTTGCTGACTGCTTGTTTATTTTGGCTTTTAATATTTTATATCTTTTGTTTTTAAACTCAAACCATGCACCAGGTTTTGGATATAATCCATTTATTTGGGCAATTATACTACGAGCACTATTATTCCAATCTATCTTTCCCTCTATTTTTTGTATTTTCTTTGCGTATGTAGCTTTTGCATGATCTTGCTCTTTAAATATTGCCTCTCCTTCTAAAACTTTTTGCACATTTTCTAAAATTTTTTCTGTACTCAAATAAGATAATTTTTCTGATAAAGTTTCTGTATTATCCTGTTCAAAAATATCTATTGAATATTTATTACATACTGGCCCTGAATCTAATTTTTCATCAATTTTCATAAATGATATACCAGTTTTTGTTTCATTGTTTAAAATCGATCTTTGGATTGGTGCCGCCCCTCTCCATTTTGGTAATAATGAAGCATGAATATTCAAAAAACCTTTTTTACTTAAATCAAGAATTTTTTTTGAAATTATTTGTCCATATGCAACAACAACTACAAGATCTAAATTTAATTCTTTAAGATATTCAAATTCTTCATCGATTTTTTTTGGAGTTTTAACTTCTAGATTAAGTTCCTCTGCACATATATGAATTGATGATTTCGTAAACTTTTGACCTCTATTTGATTTACTTGGAGGCTGAGTAAATACACAGTTAATTTTATATTTTTGATTAATTTTTTTTAGGATAGGCACAGCAAACTGCGGTGTGCCCATGAATACAATATTTGACATTTAAACAACAACTCTATTAGAAGTTTTTTGTTTAGACAATTTTTTTATTATTAAATCTTTTTTAATTTTAGATAAATAATCAATTATTAGTTTTCCATCTAGGTGATTTATTTCATGTTGTAAACATGTTGAGAGTAATCCATCGCATTCCATTTCTTTCTTATCACCATTTTCATCTATATAAGATACGGTACAAATTTCTGGTCTCTCTATCTCAATAAAGGTATTAGGTATTGATAAACAACCTTCCTCATATGTAGACATTTTTTCACTTAAAGTTTTTATTTGTGGATTAATAAAGCATAAAGGTTCTTTTTCATTTTCATTTTTTGAGACATCTAAAACAACTACTCTTTTAAGTATTCCAACTTGAACAGCTGCCAAACCTATACCATTGTGATGGTACATAGTTTCAAATAAATCTTTTATGAGTTTTTTTTCATTAACATCAACTTTATATAAAGGCTCAGATTTTTTTCTAAGAATATCATCAGGGACTGTGATTAGTTCTTTTACTGACATAGTTTATTTATTGTTTAGACTTTTAAAGGCAAGACTTCTATTAGAATTTCGTTCCTTAAATCTACATTTTTTAGCTCATTCATAGTTGAAACTAATAAATTCACAGTGTTTATATCTAGATCTTCAAGGTTACTTTCACCAACAATATCTACTATTTTAATTAATAATAAGCCTAACTCTCCATTCGATAGCATTTGTTTTAT
>CACANA010000010.1 GCA_902533775.1 uncultured Pelagibacteraceae bacterium | reverse complement strand
CATTGGATATTTTTGATCTAATTTTCCTCTATTTAATTTTGCGAGCTTATCACAAAAGTCTAAGCCCGCTTGAGTTCCCATACCTCCTAATATACCAATCATAATTTAAATAATATCTTCTATATTAAAATTCAAAACATCTATATAAATATTTAAATAACAGCAAAAATATATTGACGCTAATTATGAATAGAAATTTATCTTTACTTACTTTAAGTCAGATATTTGGTTTCACCACAGCAACAATAACAGTATTTCTGAGTGGAATAGTTGGTTCCCAAATTAGCTCAAATCAATCTTTGTCAACCTTACCAACTGCTTTATTTGTAGTTGGAACTGCAAGTTTTACTGTCTTAGCGGCAAATATTATGAGTAAAATTGGAAGGAGAAATGGTTTTGTATTTGCGGCTATAGGAAGTTCATGTTCTGCACTACTTGCTGCTTTTGCAATCAGTCAGAAAAGTTTTAATTTATTTTGTCTATCTTGCTTAATTCTTGGAATGGGAGCTGCATTTAATCATCAATATAGATTTGCAGCAGCTGAAAGTGTTGAAAAAGACAAAATACCAAAAGCAATTTCTACTCTTCTAATGGCAGGGATTGTGTCAGCATTTTTAGGCATAAGTCTTGCAAATTACACTAAAGATTTAATCCAAGATCAATTGTATGTAGGTTCTTATCTTTTGCTATCTTTCCTTTCTTTCATGCCTGGAGTTTTTTTATTTTTTTTTAAAAATGTAGAAAATGTTCAGGAGGATAGTCTAAAGGAAGGAAATATAAGAAATCTCAAATCTATCGTATTACAACCAAGATTTTTACAAGCAATTACTGCAGCTGCTTTTGCTTATGCTGTAATGTCATTTTTAATGACAGCAACTCCTTTAAGTATGCATGTTATGGAAAATATGAGCTTAAAAGAAACTGGTCTGGTTTTACAATTTCATGTGGTTGCAATGTTTTTACCTTCGCTAATAACAGGTAATTTAATAAAAAAATTTGGACACAGTGCAATAATTTATGGTGGAGTTTTATTTTTTTTCATCACTGTTCTTTTAAGTTTATTTGAACAGACATATCTTAATTATATGCTCTCATTAATTTTTTTAGGTCTCGGTTGGAATTTTTTGTTTATATCAGGTACCAGCTTAGTAGTTTTGACTTATAACAAAGAAGAAAAATTTAAAGTACAAGGGATAAATGATTTAATTGTTTTTTCAACTATGGCTTTGGCTAGTTTATCGGCTGGAATTTTACTAAATTCTATTGGATGGAAAATGATGAATCTTATTTGTATTCCTTTTTTAATATTAATTATTTTAGTAAGTTTTGTCGCTGATAAAAAATCAGTTTCTTAAACATGTCTTTTCTTTTTTTAGGTTTTTTGACGGGTTTAACATTAATTTTTGCAATAGGACCACAAAATGTTTTTGTAATAGAGCAAGGACTAAAGAGACAATATATATTTTTAGTTTGCTTAGTCTGTGCATTATCTGATTTGATTTTAATTTTCTTAGGTATCTTCTTATTTAATTATTTTTCTAATTATTTTAATAATGTAGTGGAGCTGATTTTAAATATCCTTTTAATTATTTTTTTATCTTTTTTTATTTATGGAAAAATTAAAGAAATATTTAAATTTAAATCTTTAGAATTTAAAAATAATGTCATAGCACAGAGTTCATTTAATATTTTTATTAAGACCTTAGGTTTTACATATTTAAATCCTCACGTATATTCTGATACAGTATTTTTTTTAGGAAATTTCTCAAAATCTTTTAATATTGAAAACAAAATTTACTTTGGAATAGGTGCTTCAATAGCCTCTTTTTTATTTTTTTTTTCTTTAGGATATTTATCTAAGATTTTTTCGAACAAATTAAATAACAGAAGCTTTTGGAAATACATAAATATTTTTATTATAATATTTATGTTAGTTATAATTTTTTACATTATTAGAGATATTATTTATTAAAGATTTTTTTTGATAATTTATTAACCTTTAAATAGTTTCCATCAAATTCGTATTGAGTGTGATATTTTCCAGGAAACGCAATGCATTTTATATCTGCACTTAAAGCAGAATTTAAACTTTCTTCTGTATCTTCAATTGCCACACATTCGTCTGAGTTAATATTCAAGTATTTTAAAGCATAATTATAAATATCGGGATATGGTTTTTCTCTTAATATGAATTCATTATTGCCGATAAAATCAAAATCTTTTTTTTCAATTCTTCCTCTTAACGAGTTAAATATAGAATTGATATTGTTACTTGTTGTTGAGCTAGCAAGCCCAATTTTAATTTTGTTCTTTTTGCAAAATTGAATTATTTCTTTTACACCGTCTCTAGGCTCAACTTTGTGTTTGTTTAAATATTCATTAAAAATTTTGGTTTTTAAATTTCTTATTTTTTTTCCGTCTATTTCAACACTAGTATCTTTTGCGTAATCATTAATTCTCGTAGTTCCACCTGATTTTGACAATAGTTTTCTGTATATATCTTCATCCCAAAACCAGTCTAATCCACTTATTTTAAAAGCTTCATTAAATGCATCTCTTTGAAGATCTGAAGTCTCAGCTAAAGTTCCAATAGAACCAAATAAAACAGCTTTGTAACTCATTATCCCTTCACAGCACCAGCTGTTAATCCACTGATTACTTGTCTTTGGAAAAACATAACTAACATAAATAAAGGAGCAGTAGCTGAAACAACTGCTGAAACAGCCCACATCAAATTACCTTCATGTTGATTTGTTCCAAGATAACTTTGGATTTTGGGTACCATAGTATGATTTTCCTGATTTAATAAAAGAGCTGTCACTGTAAAATCATTATACGCAAGCATTAAACTAAATAATCCAGCTGTTATTACTCCAGGCCACATAACTGGCATAATGATATGTCTAAATGCTTGAAAATAAGAGCAGCCATCAATTAAAGCACTTTCATCAAGTTCTTTAGGAACAGTTTTAAAAAATGAATACAATAACCACAAAGTAAATGGTTGATTTATTGCAACAAGAACAACAATGGTTGTTGGTAGTATTCCCCAAATTTGTAATTGAAAAAAAGGAAATAAATAACCAGAGACTAATGTAATATGAGGCATTGCTCTAAAAATTAATGCAGCAATTAAAATCCAAAATGCGTAATTTCTTGTAGACCTAGATAAAGCGTAAGCTCCTAAGGTCCCGAGGAACAATGAAATGGTTACAACAAAAAATGTAACTATAACTGTATTTCTAGATGCTTTCCAAAACTCTCCTTCTGTCCATGCTTGACTATAAGCATCTGTTGTAAACTTTCCTCCAGTTTCTAACAACGTATTGAATGCTGTAATAGCATACCACCAGTCAGCTCTTGAAAAAAAATCAGCTCTTACTTTAAATGATCCCCAGAAAGTCCAAATAAATGGAAAGCATGCAACCAACAACCAAACTATTATAAAGGTTGTATTAAAAATTTTTAAAGCATTCGATCTTTTATCAAGTCCGTATTCCATTTATCTAGCTGTCCTAAATTCTTTCCAAGTTCTTATTAAAACTGGTGCTAAAAGTATCGCTATACCAACAATTGTCATCATTGAAGTGGCAGCGGCTGAACCAAATAATATTACTTCCTCATTTACGAGATTGTCATAAATCAACCAAGACAAAGACTGAGCGCTTCCTTCAGCACTGAAACCAATTATGGGCTCAAAAACTCTAAAATTATCCATCAATGAAATAAGAGCAACAAATGTAACTACGGGATAAATATGAGGCAAAACAATATGTCTTACTCTCTGCCATCTTGATGCTCCATCAATAATAGCTGCTTCAACAGGTTCTTGGGGAACAGTTTGTAAAGCTGCATAAAATACTACAAAAGCAAATGGTGAATGGTGCCAAATTCCATAAATTATTATAGTTATCCAAGTAAGAGTTTTTGAGGATTTTAACGATAAATAAGGGTCATCCATTAACATCTGCAAATTCGCGCCAATAATTCCTTCTGCATCTATCATCCAAAATAAAACTAAAGAACCCACCAATGGAGTAACAATCATCGGCAATATGGTTCCAAATATTAGTGGCCCTCTAATTCTTCTAGTTACTGCATTAAGACTTAATGCAATTATAAAACCTAAAAGTAAGACGTTAGGCGTTACAAACAAACAATAAGTTAAAGTAAAAATTAGAGCCTTGTAAAAGGGTAGGTTGGTAACTTGATCTACAAATTCCTCAAAACTATTAGTTTCATTCCAAAATTTTCCAATTTCTTCTATTGCAAGATGATTTCTATCTACATAAGTCCCAAATCCGTTGAATTTTCCTAAAGGCTTTTCTTCTCGAATTTTTGAGGTTTTTTCTTGGTCAACAACTATAGAAACTGTACATCCAAAAGGATCACATTTTTTTACTTCCTTAACTACTTGGTCGTGCTGCGCATAAAATGATTGTATCCCTGTTGAAATAATAGGAAGACCTATAAATAAAATCATTGCCAATCCAGTTGGCAAGAAAAACCAAAAAAAAGTTTTGTTAGGCATTAATGTAATAAGTGGGGATTTTCATCCCCACTTAAAATTTATTGATTATAGAAAGCCTTGTTCTTTTGCTTTACTCATGTAAGCTGCTTCCACATCTTTTAAAGCTTGTTCTGCTGACTCTTTACCTTGTAAAAATTCAACAATCTCACTTCCTAATGCACCATGCATTAAACCCATTTGTGGTAACATTGGATATGGTTTAGCTTTCATTTTAACAGCTTCGATAACTCCAATTGATTTTGGTCCAGGTTTAAAACCTTCAATTAACCAAACAGCTTGATCCGCTGCATCTGCAACCATCTTTTTGTTAGCAGCTGCGTGTGCCAAAGCTCTAAATGTTGCTTCAGCATCAGCGTCAGATCTATTTTTTGCTAATGTGAAACCGTCCCACCATAAAGTCGCCGCTGGTATGTTTCCTCCAGCAACTGTTGCTGGTCCAGTTAATTTAGTTGCAGCTGTAATTTTTGCATCACCATCATCATCAAGCAATGTTCCTGATCTTGATGCCCAAAGGGTCATTAATGCAACATTTCCAGATTCCCATTCAACTTTAATAGCTTCACTATCGTGAGTTAAATAATCTGGGTTACTTAAACCTGCTAATTTTTTTAGCATATTTAATGTTGCTACACCTTTTGTATTGTTAATGCTTGGTTGAGCAGTTCCTGCTTTAAAGAATTCTCCTCCATGTCCAATGTACATGTTAACGAATTCTTCTGCTAAATTCCAACCAGCTTTGTATGCTGCTGCGTAAGGATATTGCATTTTACCAGATGCTCTTATTTTTTCTGATGCCGCAACTACTTCCTCATATGTTTTAGGAACAGCTATACCCAATTCTTTTAAAACATCTTCTCTGTAATATAAGTGCTGAGTATTTGCCATAAAAGCAACTGCCATTATTTTTCCATCAATTGTTATCAATTGAGAGTCTTGTATTCCTTTTCCATATTTCTTAACAAGATCATCAAGTGGTCTAATTAAGTCTTGGTTCATCAAAGGAACTATAGAGCTATTTGCTGCAATTCTTGCAGAAAACTCCGATGGATTTGCAGTTAGAGCTGGCACAGCAATTTTATTGTGCTCAGATGAATGTGTGACTTTAAAATCCGCACTTCCTTTACATCCTTTAGCTGTTTCCACGAAAGTTCTTAAAGCTGGAAAATCATTAGCTAAAATATTTATTGATCCACTCTTAATGTTACAATCTGCGTAAACAGAAGTTCCAAAAAGAAGAAACAATAAAGATATTAATATTTTTTTCATATTTGTTTCCCTCATTAAATTTAAATTTATGGATGAAAGGATATATATTCCTTAGGGAATTTAAAAGTAGTTTTTAAATCGCATTTGACGCAAGCTCTGCACCTGCGACTAAAGATTCAAATTTCTTGTAAACAATATTTTCATCAACATTTCCAAAGCCTGCAAAAGTACTAAATCCACAATCACTTCCAGCCATCAATTGATCTTTATCAATTACTTTTGAATACTGAATTATTCTATTTTTTACTAACTCTTCATGCTCTATGAAGTTTGAGGTTGAGTCTATTACACCAGGAACTATTACTTTATCATTAGGAAGTTTAATATTCTCAAAAACCTGCCATTCATGAGCATGTCTTGGGTTCGAGGCTTCAATTAAATAAGTTTGGATATTTGCTTTTAAAGCAATAGGTAATATTTTTTCTAATCCAATATCGTGAATATGTGGTCCTTCATAATTTCCCCAGCAGATATGCATTCTCAACTTAGAGGCATCGATATCTTTGATTGCTTCATTAAGACATTCGATTTGTTTTTCAGCTCTTACTAAAAATTCTTCATCTGATACATTTTTAAAAGTCATATGTCTTGCAAGTGCAAGATCTGGACAATCAATTTGCAATAATAAATCATTTTTTGTTATTTCATCATATTCAGTTTTCATCATTTTTGATAATGCCTCTAAATACTTATCGTCATTTTTATAGAATTTGTTTGGAAGGAAATTTGAAATTACTCCTGGTGATGCAGAGTTTATAAATCCTTGAGAATGGTTATTTTTTTTTAATGCAGATTTTAAATTACTGATATCTTTAGTTAAAGATTTAGTATCTTTAATTTTTAAATCAGCAGTACAACATGGTCTTGTATAAGTAGGTGTGCCTCCTGATTTTGCAATTTTTTCTTTATATGATGGAAAATCATCTAAGTCTTTAGGAGCTCTTCTTTCGCTTTCACCACTAAAGCCATGTAATCGATCTTTGACGTAGGTAGCGTAACTTATTTTTGACATTTCACCATCACTTACAATGTCAATTCCGATATCAATTTGTTTTTTTACAATTTTGTTTACATCTTCTTCAATTATCTTATCAAGTTCTCCTTGATTAAATAATTCATTTTTATCTTTTTTAAAAAGTATTTCAGATAGTTTTTTTGATCTTGGCAGACTTCCAACATGTGTGGTTTTAATTTTATCCATAGTTTTTACATTAATATTTGTTTCCAAATAGCCACTTCATCAAACAATACCCATTCTCTTATTATTTTATCATCTCTTAATTCTGCATGATTTATACCCATTATAAATAAATCTTTGTCAGTCTTTTTCCCAAATTCTTCACTGTCTTTAGAATGCATACCACTTAAAAACCATCTGATTGTAGCTTTTTGATTGTTATTTTTTTCATCTAATGATGCAACATGTTCGATTGTAAACTTTATTTCAGAAAATATATTTTTTAAAGAGCTCCAATATTTAATTATATCATCACTGCCATTTCCAACTTTATTACTTGGCCAAAATAGACTAGCTGCTCTATCATAATCTTCAAAATCATAATCATTATTAAATATTTTCTTTAAAATATTTGAATATATATAACCTGATGAATCTTCATCAACTTTTACTGGAGTATACTCTGACTTTTTATCAGAAGATCTATTATAAACTTTGATAGCTTTAGATGCCCCACCTTCTTTATCAATTAAATGCCTTGCGAATTGCTCAGGTGTATAACCTAGCTGTCGAACCATTGCACCTTGATCTCTTACAATCCACTCATCATAAACCTGATTATTTTTACATGCACAGTCAGCTATAACTCTATAAACAATTTTGTTTCCTGTTTTTTTTCCGTAATACCCGTCATTTAAATGTGTAGCTTTGCTCAGAATTCTGTGAGATGAATGATATCCTTCATCGTCATTTCCACTCCAAATTACATCTTCACCTAATAATTGTCTGTCTGGAAATTCGTCTAAAGTTTTATAAGTTGCATCAATAACAGGTTTAAAACCATAAGTTATTCCAAAGGGTGATCTTACGGGGATATTCTCTGAATAATATTTAGATATCGACTCGACATCTTTCCCTTCCCAAATTTGTTTAGTAATTTTTAAAATGTAATCAGTTAAATTTTTATAATTACTATCAAATCCTTTCATTAGATCTGACTAACAAAATTTAAAATACTATTTTCTGAATTATTACAAGAGATATCTATTTTGCTACTCAAAGGAACTGAAAAAGTGTCTCCTTTTTCTAATTTTATATTTGAGTTTCCTATTACTATTTTCCAATTACCTTCTTGAGCAAAAAGAACGGTAGGCTTTATACATTCAATACCTTTAATTTCACCAGATATAGAATTTAATGTTGTTAAATTAAATCCAGTATCTTGTTTGATTGAAGGTTCATAAGTTTTTTTATTAAATTTGTTTCCTAATACTTGAAATAATTTAATACCATTAACTTCATCGCTAATATTGTTTTGTTTATTTCTATAAATATTTTTTTCTAATTCTTCTGGCAAATAATTATCAAATCTTTCTAATTCATCTTGAGTGATAGGCTCTATCATCTTTCTACCGTTAGGCACTTCTACCTTTTTTAAATCTATTAACGAATTATCATCAAGCAATGCCATACCGGTCTCTTTTGCCCTTTTTAAAATTTCTGGAACCCATGTTATTATACCAGGATCATCTCCGCCTAATACAACAAACATCAAACTTTCTTTATCTCCAACATTTTCAAATGCTCTGAACATATTTGTAGGCATTGAAATTATATCGCCAGCTTCTAATATTGTTTCTTGTTTTCCATCAGCACCCCAATAAAATCTCCATTTACCTGAGTAAATTACAAACACTTCAGCCGTAGTATGACTGTGAAGACCAGATCCATTTTTTGGCATAGCACTCACTGCTCCTAAATTATACCCATGTAAAGACTGTATTTTTATTAGTTGTTTGGTGTCTTCAGCGACACCACGTCCAATAATTGTATAATTTTTTCTTTCTTTATGACCTTCTAATCTACCCTCTACAAAAGGGAGGCTACTCGGAACGAGCTCATTAAATTTTGCCAATCTATCAATCATATTCTTGTTATTTATCTCTATTTAAATATAAATTGCAATTTATGCAAATAGAACAATTTGATACAGGTCTTAAAATTAAGAAAAACATTGAAGATGTAGAAATTACACCTATCCAAAACTTAAATAATAAAAAATTTGTTATTAAGAATTTTAGAAATATTTATGGATTAAAAAAGATTAATCTTAAAAAAAATTTACTAAATATATTTGATAAAGATATCAAAGTTAATTGTTTTGAACCATTAAATGAATTTAATGGCATAGATAATTTTATAGAAAAATTTTGGAATCCTTTATTTGATGCATTTCCAGACATCGAAAGAAGAGAAAATATCATCCTTGGAGGCTCTTTTAGAGACAAAGTCCAAGTTGGTTCTTATTCTACTTTATCAGGTTTCTTTTTAAAGCCTTGGTTAGGTATAAAGCCAAATTTTAAAATGATTAATCTTAAATGTTGTGAAATTCATGAAATTAAAAATGAAAGAATTATTGAAAGTCATATCTTAATTGATGTGATGGATTTTTTAAGACAAGCTGATAAATGGGTTATTAATCCATCAAGAGGATCCGAAGGAGCATGGTTACCTCCGTTTAATACAGATGGAGTAAATTTTTTTGAAGAAGACATGAGTAAATCTAAAAATTCATTACAACAGGCTTTGAGCATGAATAGAAGTTTAGATATTAAACCTGAGAAAGAAAATATTTCTAAAGATGAATTAAGACAAAGGTTAATAACTCATCCTCAAAAAGAGTTTTGGCACAAAGATATGATTTGGTACGGTCCTTGTGGAATTGGAACATCGAGGTCATTAGAAGGATTTGTAGATATGCATCAGTTACCTTTTAGAAAATCATTTTCTGAGAGAAATTATTGGGAATTAGGACATTATTGCGAAATTGGAGACGGAAAATTTTCTTTATGTGGTGGATGGCATAGTTTAAAGGCAAAGTATGGATCAAATGATTGGCTTGGATATACAGCTGACAATCAAGATGTTGTTATGAGAGTAATGGATTTTTATCATCACGATGAAGGATTAATTAGAGAGAACTGGGTGCCTATCGATATAGTCCATATTTTAAAGCAAATAGGTATTGATGTGTTTGAAAAAATTAAAAATGATTGAAAGTTATGAGGCCGTTTTCACGACCCCATAGTAAATGTTTTAGTTAATCCACTTATTAACTGTAGACATATTATTTTTAACCCATTCTTCTGCCATATCATCAGCATCCATTTCATCTCTTCCAACTTTTAATATCCATTGGTTGATTACTTTAGGGTCCATAGCCATTTGACTTAAGAATTTAGCAGCTTTTGGATTTCTTTTTTCCAAAGATTTTGAATAAGCTACATAAATAGTCGCTTGTCTACTTTTGCAAGGAAACTCTGATACTTCTAACCAATCTTCAGCATCTAAGTTCATATTTGAATCACATCCTTCAGTGTAAGCAGGCTCACCAATTTCATGTAAGTCATAAGCTGCATGTAACCATTCTGGTGTCCAATAATAAAATAATATTGGCTTTTGATTATCAATTGCATCTTTTAATTGTGCTTTAAAAGTATCTTGTGGAATAATATTTGGTTCCCAAAGGTCAGTTAAACCATAACTTTTAAATTTAACTTGCCACATTTTTGTAGATTTCCATCCAGCATCACCGGCCCAGTATTCACCTTTACCATTGCCATCTGTATCAAACATCGCTGCAACGTTTGGATCTTTCATTGCTGCAACATCTGGAACTTTGCTTTTTAAAAATGCTGGAACATACATATCTTGAGTTCCTTTATAAGGTGTGTTGACAGCTACAGTTTTGTTTCCATCAATATATTGATCCCAAATACCTTGCCTATTCGGCATCCACAAATCTGTATAAACATCAATTTTTCCATCACCTTTGTCCATTCCAGCCATTATCAAGTTACCATCTGATAATCCTTGAACAATTTCTGCTTCAGAATTCAGAGGTCCATTAATGACAGCTTTAATAATGTGTCCAATAACTTTTGCACCAGTCCAACTTAAGTCTGAGATCATTACCTTCTCACCTGCAGCTTTAGCTGAAGTCGTAACAAGCAGTATTGAAGAAAATATTAAACCTAGTACTAGTTTTTTCATTTTTCCCTCTCTTGTAATTTAATGAAAGAATTATCTAATTTTTAAAAACTATAATCAATTACTATTTTTCTATTATTTTGTGGCTTTCTGTACAACTCTATCAATGATCATAGCTATAAAAGCAATTGCAAGACCTGCTAAAATTCCTCTTCCAATTTTTGTGTTCGCTAAAGCCTCAACAACTATTAGACCCATTCCTCCGGCACCAATTAAAGCAGCAATAACAACCATTGATAAACACATCATGACTACTTGATTTATACCAGCCATTATAGAGGGAAGGGCGAGTGGTAACTCAACACTATACAATAGTTGTCTTTCTGTAGAACCAAAAGCGAGAGCTGCTTCTTTAATTTCTGATGGAACTTGTCTAATTCCTAAAGCTGTTAATCTTACTATTGGGGGCATTGCAAATATTACAGTTGCAATAATTCCTGGTGGTTTTCCAACAGAGAAAAAAGCAACCGCTGGTATCAAATATACAAATGAAGGAATCGTTTGCATAACATCTAGAATAGGCCTTGTAATTGTTTCAGCTCGATTTGATTTTCCAACCAAAACCCCCAAAGGCAGTCCAATTGCACAACAAATTAAAGTAGCGGTTAATACTAAAGCCATAGTATCCATTGCTGTATTCCAAAAACCAAACAAGGCGAGGTAGATCAATGCAAAAGCCACAAACATGGTAACTCTAAATCCTGCAATCTTATGAGCTACAAGTAAAAATATTCCACCCGTGATTATCCACGGTGTTCCAACAAATAAAGCAGATATTCCTTTTAACAATGACCTTATTCCATCTGTTGCAGCATCAAAAACATATCCGTGAAATGCGGTTAAATAACCAACTTTTTCTTCAATTTTTTGTGAAACATATTTATTAAGAGTAATTGTAGGCATTCCTTCTCTAGGAGGTTTTTTCTTTACATATCTAGTGCCATCCTCATTTCGTGGATAGCTAACTTTAACAGGTCTATCTATCCAAATTAAAATAGGAAATTCAGATATAAAGAAACAATCAAATCTTTTTTTAAAAGATACCTCAGCACCTTTTTCCATTGCTCTATGTTGTTTGATACAAGTTCTTTCATCAGGAGCGAATTGTGATGATCTATATAATGTTAAAGGCCAAATTAATGCTAAAACTAAAAAAACGTTTATAAGTCTTGAGAAGTTAAAACCTGATGATGTTTTTTTACTTATTTGCCACTTATCAAATTGTTTGATGTAAACTCTATCTGCTAACCAACCAATTAATATTCGTCCTAAGATAATAGTTAAAATTGCATAAATTAAAGAACTATCTTGCCAGGTTGAGTATCTATCAACCAAAAAATCTTTTTTATCTAATATTGCTTGTTTAATACCTGCACCATATCTAAAATATAAAGTTATATTTACTGCAGCTATTAAATCTAAAAATGAACTTAGAAAAAAAAGAAACCAGTTCCCTCTTAGAGCACACCAAAAAAAACCTCCTAAAAGAGCCGAATAGTTTATATGATATAATTTTAATTGGTTTCTTTGAATTAAACTGAAAACTTTACTGTAATATTCGCCGTTTTGTTTGGCAAAATCTTTGAATGAGTTTTTTACTGTTTTTTCTTTACTCATATAGAGGAAAGACTACATCATTCTTTTAGTTTGAAAAACCATATTTTCGAAGTCTAACATCACCAGTTCTAGCATGCGCTTCCATACCCTCGTACCTTGAAATTCGAGCCGCAGCAGCACCGACTTCTTTATTAGATTCTTTGTTCATTTTTTGGTAAGTAACTGTTTTTATAAATTTTCCAACGTATAAGCCGCCAGTATATTTTCCTGCTCCCTTTGTTGGTAAAATATGATTTGGTCCAGAACATTTATCACCATATGCAACTGTTGTTTCCTCACCTAAAAATAATGAACCATAATTTTTTAAATTTTTTAAATACCAATCTAAGTTCTCAGCCTGAACCTCTAAATGTTCAGGAGCATATTCATCACTAACCTTTAACATTTCTTCTTTGGTATCACACATAATTACTTCTCCATAATCTCTCCATGCAGCATCAGCATTATTTCTGTTGTGTTCAGGTAGTTCTTGAATAATTTCCGGAACTCTTTTCATCACATAATCACATAAAGATTTATCTGTAGTGTAAAGCCAAGCTGGAGAATCAGGGCCATGTTCAGCCTGTCCAACTAAATCATAAGCAATTATTTCTTTATCAGCTGTATGATCAGCTATTATGCCTATTTCTGTTGGTCCAGCAAATAAATCAATTCCAACTTTTCCAAATAAAATTCTTTTAGACTCTGCTACAAATTTATTTCCAGGTCCAACAATCATATCTACCTCTGGATTACCAAAGCAACCATATGCAAGCGCACCAATTGCCCCTATACCACCAATGTTCATAATTACATCTGCACCACAAAGGTTAGCCGTATAAATTATAATTGGGTTTGCACCATTTGAATCTTTGGGTGGACTTGTTGCAATTACATTCTTTACTCCGGCAACTTTTGCAGTCGTTACACTCATTATAGCAGAGGCGATATTGTTATATCTTCCACCGGGTACGTAACACCCAACCGTATTTACAGGTATTAATTTTTGTCCTGCTATTAAACCAGGTGATAATTCAACTTCTGAGTCTTTTCCAAGATTTTCTAGTTGATGTTCTGCAAACTTTCTTACTCTTTCATGAGAAAACTGAATATCATCTTTAATTTTTTGATCTAAAGTTTTGTTTATTTCTTCAATTTTTTCTTTGCTAACAATTATATCACCTTCATAATTATCAAATTTTTTTAAAATATCTTTAACCCCTTGGTCCTTTGTTTTTTCTAATTCTTTTAAAATTGAACTTACTTTTGTTCTTGTTTCATCTTCACCTGTAAATGCAGTTTTCTCAGCTTTTTTTATATAAGTAATTGCCATTGTGTTTCCTCTAATTTTATAAATGTTTAAATTATAAAAGATGTTTATTCAACAGAAGTTTAATCTAAAGCAACAACAGCTGCAGCTATTGAAGCAAGTCTTGCTGTCGCATCATCTGATCTACTTGTTATAACAACAGGCACTTTACCTCCAACAACTACGCCTGCTGCACATGCTCCCATAAAATAAATCATCATTTTTACAAGTGCATTTCCAGTTTCAACATTTGGAACTAATAATACATCAGCTTCTCCAGCAACTATATTCTCAATTCCCTTAATAGAGGCAGATTTTTTTGAAATACTATTGTCAAATGCTAAGGGTCCAAATATATCAGCATTAAAATTTTCTTTACCTGCCAATTCAGTTAATTCTTTAGCTTCAACCGAACTCTGTACACTATCAATAACTTCCTCTGTTGCTGAAAGAACAGAAATCTTTGGTCTTGGAATATTAATTCTATGACTAAAATCTATAACATTTCTTAAAATATGCATTTTAGTTTTTAGGTTAGGAGAAACATTTAATGCTCCATCGGTTATAATTAATGGTTTATCATCTTTTTGTAATGTCATATGCCAAATATGACTTAGTCTTGTTTTTCCAATTAATTTATATTCTCTTTTAAGAACTTCTTTCATCAATATATCAGTATGAATATGTCCTTTCACAATAATTTTTACTTTATCTTCCGATGCAAGTTTTGTTGCAATACTTGCTGTATTATTTTCAACTGGCTCATTAATTATTTCAAAATTTGATATATCAAATTTAAGCTCATCTGCGCATTCTTGTATTTTTTGTTTATCACCTATTAATATTGGGGTGATCAATTTTTCAGAGACAGCATCCATTATCGACATCATTGGTAATTTTTTGCCTGCATTTACAATGGCTGCTTTTACTCCCCTTTTTTGATGGGCTATATTAAGTAGATTAACAGGGCAAACTGTAGATTTATCAGATAACATATGAATTTAAATATTTGTTATGGTTCTAAATATCAATATTTTTTATTACGTTCGATATAAAAATAGTTTAAAATTGAATAAACGATGGAGATAGTTACAAAAATTGCACCTATAGCGTTAGCACTTATAATGTTAGGTCTGGGATTGGGCTTATCAACTAGAGATTTTTTAAGAGTTATAAATAATCCAAAAGATTTTACAGTCGGAATAATTTGTCAATTAATCCTTCTCCCAATCGTCGCTTATATTTTACTTTTAATATTAAGATTACCAGTTGAATTAGCTTTAGGATTAATGATTATTGCTGCTGCTCCTGGAGGAGTAACATCCAATGTCTTAACAAAATTTGCAAATGGAGATGTTGCATTATCTATTTCGTTAACAGCAGTAGGTAGTTTAATTAGTATTTTTTCTGTTCCATTTATTGTTTTTTCTTCAGCAAAATTATTAGGTGTAACTGATTTATCCTCAGATATTACGATGACTGGTATTGCTCTTAAAATGGCACTAGTTGTAACTGTGCCAGTAATTCTTGGAATGATAATTAGAAGATTCGCTGAAAACTTTATTTCATCTAATATTAATATTGTAAATAGAATTACAGGTATTTTATTTATTGTTGTATTTGCAGCAATATGGATTGAGGAAAGAGAAAATATTATATCATACTTAGGTCAAGCGGGTTTAGCTGTTTTAATATTAAACGTAGTCATGATGACTTTGGCATTTTACATTGCAAAAGGTTTTGCAACTGGAATACCACAGAGAAAATGTATTTCTTTAGAATGTGGATTACAAAATGGAACTTTAGCTGTATTTGTAGCAACACAAATTTTCAATGATGTCGCTTATATGGTTCCAACAGCTGCTTACGCATTAATTATGTATATAACTGGATTTATATTTATATATATTCTTAAAAATTCTAATTAAGATTTATTTGATTGTAGGTTCTTTTTATAAAAACATTTATTGATTTTAAATTTTCATCTTGGATTATCGACATATCTTTAAAATTTTGTTTGCTGACATCAAAATTTATCAATTTATTTTTATCTAAAGAAATAAATTTATTTTTAGTTAATTTCTTGATTTTTCTTACTACTGTTGGTCTTGGTATTCCTGTTATTTCAGAAATAGACATTGCATTAATTCCTTTTATTTTTTTATTAATAATTTTATCTCTCCATTTATCTAAATAACTATCAACTCCTTTAAGTTGCCTTCCAATTTTTGAATTATTATTCAAAATTATAGTTGCTAAAATAGTAAATATTTCCATATCACCAAAATAATTTTTCCACCTTAAGCAGTAAGGGAATAAAAATTTATAAAATTGATACCAGCAAAATGAGAAATTATGTTTTATTAAGTTATTAATTTCATTACTGGTCATTTCGTTTTTTATAACTTTTTCTTCTTTTAAAATTTGACTAAAAACAGATAAAAGTGTGCATATATTTTTTAATGTATCATTTGGCTGTGTTGAATTGTAAGCACTTCTATCTATTGTAATCTTCTTGCCCTTTTTTTTAATTATTCCCTTTTTTTCCAGGGATATAACTTTTCTTCTGACACTTTCTTTTGGTATTTGAAGATCCTTTGATATTCTTATAAGGTTAATTTTCTCAATCTCTAATGTTTTATCCTTATAAAAATTATTAAAAGTAATATTTAAATTATTTCGCCTGTAAAAATCAAACTGCTTACTAATCAAATAAATTAAAATCGTGTAAGTATCTATATCTTTAAACACTTTATAAGCACCGATTGTCCATTCAGACATAAGTTTTAAAAAAAAAGGACTTAAAATATCAAAATGATTTTTGAAAATTTTATCGATCAGCTCATCATCTAGTTCGGAATTTACACTTGGTAGCTGCTTCATAATGTATCAAAACCCAATTTGAACAATTTTAAAACTTGAGTCAACCCATTTTGAACAGTTAAATTCTGTAAAATTTTTTTACTATATGATTTAATAATTTAATGAGTACTGAAAGCTTAAACAGAACATCTAATATTGAAATACCTGAAAAAAAATCGAGAGTAATTCGAATGTCCCCTCGTAAAGTAAATATAGATGTTCTAAAGAAACGAGTAATCACTGAAAAGAAAAAAGAGGCACTTCAGTCAAAAATAATAATACTTTCAGTCTGCTTATCTATTGGAATACTAAGTTATTTTGCAGGTTAATTAGCTAAGAGAATATCTAAATCCTTTTTAATATTTTTTGGAATTTTTATAGATTTTTCAGAGTTTGTTTTTGTTCTTAAAAACTTTTGCTCTCCAGGATAAAAGATTTTTTGTCCTTTTAAATTAGGTATTTTTTTTATTCTTTTAATATTTTTTTTTATCTCTTTTTTATAATCTTTAACAAATAGATTGTCTTTAAATGCTAAAAATAAGTGACCGATATTTTGTGGCCCAGAGAAATCATCAAATGGGTCTTTTACTTTGCCACCATGATTACTTCCAACAAATACTCCAGTTAAAATATCTACCATCCAGGCTAATCCAGATCCTCTAAATCCAGCTATTGGAAGTTGTACCCCAGCAAGAGCTTCTTTTGCATTTGTAGTTGGTTTACCAAATTTGTTTAAAGCAACTCCATATGGTATTTTTTTTCCTAACTTTTCTGCAATCCTAATTTTACCTCTATTAATCATTGACATTGATGTATCCAGTATAAATGGAACTTTACTATTTGTTTGAGTTCCAAAACATATCGGATTAGTTCCAAAGACTGATTTTTTTCCACCAAAAGGCGCAATAGCTGGAGGAGCATTTGTAAATGCGAATGTTATTAAATTTTTTTTAACAGCTTGTTCGACGTAGTATCCAGATAGACCATAATGTCCGCTGTTTTTTACAGCAACTAATCCAATCCCAGTTTTTTTTGCATTTTGGATAGTTTTTTTAATTGCTTCATCTGCTGCAACAAAACCAATAGAATTATCAGCATCAATTATTGATATAGATTTTGATATATTTTTTACAGTTATTTTAGGTCTCGGATTAATGACTTTTTTTGAGATTCTTTCACAATACATTTTTAAACGAGACAATCCATGTGAAGGCGCACCTACAAGTTCCGCATTGATAATTGCATTTGCACAAACTTCTGAATGTTTTCTGCTTAATTTAAAATTAATAAAAATTTTAATTATTAGATTTTTAAGCTCTTTTTCATTCATAATTTATGTAAACATAATTGATTTCAAAATTAAACTATAAATTGAATATTTTTTTTATTTATTAAAATTATCTTTAAATTTGAAGTAACAAAAGATTAACATTAGTTGTTTAAATTTATTATCATTAACTAATAAAAAAGTGAGGGATATATGAAAAATATACTTAAAGTAGCTTCTATGGCTCTAGTTCTTTCATTAACACTTTTCGGTATCACAAATAAAGCTTCAGCTGCAAAACTAACTTTATATTGCAGTGTTGAAATAGACGTTTGTGAAATGCTTGAACAAGCTTATGAAAAAGAAACTGGAACAAAAGTTGCTATGACAAGAGCAAGTAGTGGTGAAACTTTTGCGAAAATAAAAGCAGAAGCATCAAATCCAAAAGGAGATGTTTGGTTTGGTGGAACAGGTGATCCACATTTAACTGCAGCACAAGAAAATTTAACTGAGAAATATAAATCTGTTCATTTTAATGATTTATTACCTGCAGCTCAGAACCAAGCAAAAAATGCTGATTTTAAATCAGTAGGAATTTATGTTGGTGCATTAGGTTTTGGATACAACAAAGATCTTTTAGCAAAAAAAGGTCTTCCAGCTCCAAAATCATGGATGGATTTAACAAAACCGATATATAAAGGCGAAATACAAGTAGCAAATCCAAACTCATCTGGAACTGCTTACACAACCTTAGCTACTATTCTTCAAATATTTGGAGAAGATAAAGGTTGGGATTACATGAAAAAACTTCATGCAAACATAAATACATATACTAAATCTGGTTCTGCACCAATTAAGGCAACTGGTAGAGGTGAAAACTTAATTGGTATTTGTTTCCAACATGATGGTGTGAAACAAACAAAAAAAGGTTTGCCGGTTGTTACGGTCTCTCCAGCTGAAGGAACTGGATATGAAGTTGGATCTATGAGTATTATTGCAGGTGCAAGAAATATGAAGGAAGCTAAAAAGTTTTATGACTGGGCTTTAAGTCCCGCTATTCAAACTATGGTCTTCACTTCAGGAAAATCTTTGCAAGTGCCATCTAATACCAAAGCAAAAGCTGATCCTGATGCTCCAGACTTATCAACAATAAACTTAATTGATTATAATTTTAAAGTTTATGGAGATAAAAGTACTAGAGCGAGTTTGTTATCCAAATGGGATAACGATGTTTCTGTAATTCCTAGATAAGGAATTATAATGAGAGGGCTCGTTATCTGTTGGATGCTCATCGGAGTATTGGGTTTCCTAATATTTCCATGGTATGTAACAGGTGACGGGTTTTTCTCAATAAACTGGATATTAGAATATTCTTTAGAAGATTACGGTTCTGTATTACCACAGGTATTTATAAATAAAAAATATTGGCTTCTACCTTTAATTGTTCCTTTATTTTTTCCTTTAACAACTTTAAAATTAAATCAGAATAATCCCATTTACTCCAAAATTTTCTTGTACTCCGGATTATTTGGTATTTTTTATTTTATTCTTCAAGGGTTTTCAATTGGCATAAGAGGATGGAACTTTGAAATTTTTCAATCAATTTTTGGTGATGTAGAAAATCAATTTGGTGTAGGATCTGGTGCAGTTCTTACATGCTGTACATTTATATTTTATATTACTCATGGCTTATCTTCACGTGGATGGCTAAACGGAGATAATTTTATTGTAGGAAGCATTGGAAGTATTATTATTTTAGTTTCAACTTTTGTTTTTTTTCCTATTTTTAGAATGTTTGCTGTTGCCTTTAAAGGTACGGAAGGAGGATATGAAATCAGTAACTTTTCAACCAAAATTTTTAATAAAGGAATTTGGGGTCTTGATTGTCTATATAGTGACTATGCATGTGGTGTTTTTTGGAACACTGTTACTATGGGAACGCTCACAGCTTTCTCATCAACAGTTTTGGGTTTAGGTTTTGCTTTATTAATTGCAAGAACAAGCTTTAAATTTAAAAAAACGATTAGAGTCTTATCTGTCTTACCAATAATAACCCCTCCATTTGTCATTGGTTTAGCGATAATAATTTTATTTGGTAGAACAGGTGTCGTAAGTTCTTTTCTTGAATGGGCATTTGAGATTGAGCCCTCAAGATGGATTTACGGTTTACCAGGAATATGGTTTGCTCAAACACTTGCATTTACACCAATAGCATTTTTAGTTTTAATAGGAGTTGTTGAAAGTGTAAGTCCCGCAATGGAAGAGGCTTCACAAACATTGAGAGCTTCTAAATGGCAAGTTTTTAAAACTGTTACATTACCTTTAATGAGACCTGGAATAGCAAATGCATTTTTACTTGGGTTTATTGAAAGCTTAGCCGACTTTGGAAATCCATTAGTTTTAGGTGCTGAATATGACGTTTTATCTACAGAAATATTTTTTGCAATTGTTGGTGCACAGTATGATGAGACAAAAGCCGCAATACTAGCAATGATTTTATTAACTGTTGTTCTAGTAGTGTTTTATCTTCAGAACCAATGGTTAGGAAAAAAATCTTATATTTCAATTTCTGGCAAAGGGGATAGCGGAGTTCACCCTGAATTACCAAATAAAACTAAATGGATAATTTACTCAACAGTTTTACCTTGGGCACTACTTACATTTATAATTTATGTAATGATAATGTTTGGTGGATTTGTAGAAATGTGGGGTGTTGATCATAGCTTTACATTGAGACATTACATTGAAGCATTTAGCGTTGATTGGGTGAAAGAAAGAGGAATTTTATGGACTGGTACAGCATGGAATTCTTTCAACACTACTTTTACAATAGCATTAATCTCCTCTTTACCGACAGCCGCAATAGGTATTTTAACTGCATATCTTCTAACAAGACACAAGTTTAGAGGAAAAAATGCTTTTGAATTTGGTACAATGTTAAGTTTTGCTATACCTGGAAGTGTTATTGGCGTGAGTTACGTTTTTGCATTCAATGTACCGCCACTTGAACTTACGGGCACAGGAATTATTTTGGTGATCGCATTTGTATTTAGAAATATGCCAGTCGGGGTTAGGGCAGGTATTGCTGCAATGAACCAATTAGATCCTCATTTAGATGAGGCGTCTTCAACATTAAATGCCTCTAGCTCTCAAACATTTAGAAATGTAATTCTTCCATTACTTAAACCTGCAATTACTGCTTCTTTAGTTTTTAGTTTTGTTAGAGCAATGACAGCAATTAGTGCTGTTATATTTCTTGTTAGCGCTAATTATGATTTGGCTGTCTCATATATATTAGGAAGGCTAGAAAATAATGATTATGGTCTAGCAATTGTATATTCATCTGCATTAATAGTTGTAATGTTATTTACAATAACATTAATGCAATTAATAATAGGTAAACGTAAATTAGGAAGAAGAGATCAAACAGCAGGAATGCTACAAGGAAATTTAGGATAATGAAAAAAGCTGAAGTAAAATTTGAAAATATTACAAAAAAATTTAATGAGACTATTGCTGTGGATAATGTCAGTTGTGCTTTTGAGGCAGGAACTTTAACTACGCTATTAGGTCCATCAGGATGTGGAAAAACTACTTCTTTAAGAATTATTGCTGGTTTAGAGAGAGCTACAAGTGGAAAAATTTTAGTGGATAATGAAGATGTAACGTTATTACCAGCAACCGATAGAGATGTATCTATGGTATTTCAATCTTATGCATTGTTTCCACACATGAGTGTACTTGAAAATGTATCTTATGGTTTGAAGATGATTAATGTTCCAAAAGAAGAATTTACAGAAAAGTCATTAGAAACTCTTAAGTTGGTTAATTTAGAAGGATATGAAAATAGGATGCCTTCAGAATTATCTGGAGGTCAGCAACAAAGAGTAGCTGTCGCAAGAGCAATTGTGCTGAAACCTAAAGTTTTACTCTTTGACGAGCCTTTATCTAATTTAGATGCAAAATTAAGAAGACAAGTAAGAGAGGATATTAGAGAAATTCAACAAAAACTTGGAGTAACTACAATTTATGTAACTCATGATCAAGAGGAAGCATTAGCAATTTCTGACAAAGTAATTGTAATGAACAATGCTATTATTGCTCAACAAGGTAGCCCAAAAGAATTGTATAATTTTCCTAAAACTAAATTTGTAGCCAACTTCATAGGAGATGCAAATGTTGTTAAAGCTGAAATCATTAATCAAAATAATAATGTTTACGAGATTCAATTAGCAGAAATGAAAATTAATATAGAAAGTGATCAAAAATTAGAAAGTTCAGTTTCTGTCTCTTTAAGACCAGAAAAAATAACTATTTCAAAAAGTCCTGAAGAAAACTCAATACATGCATCTGTTAATAACGCGTCATTCGTTGGAAATAGTTATCAGTACATAGTTAATTCAAAGGTCGGTAAAATTTACGTAGTTTCTAGTGATACCAATGAAATATTTAATGTTGGAGAAAACGTTTACTTAAAATTCGACGAAAAAGAATTACGGTTGCTTAACGATTAAGGATTAACCTTTTCCTCTCCAAGGAATTGTCTTATCTATAATTTTTCTCAAAGTTACGTCAAATAGAAGACCCAACATACCCATAATAAAAATTGTGATCCAAATTACTTCATATTGAAAATACTTTTTGGCAACATTTTCAACAAATCCAATTCCAGTTGTACCTGCTAAAAATTCTGCTGCAACTAAAGTTCCCCAACACATACCAACCGCCACTCTAATACCTGTTAAAATTTCAGGTAAAGAATTTGGAAAAATAACATATCTAAGTATCTGTCTTTTAGAAGCACCAAGAGAATGCGCTGCATGTATTTTAGATAACTGTGTACCTGATGCTCCGGCTCTAGCTGAAATGATCATTATAGATAATGAAACCATAAATAATAAAAATACTTTTCCAGTATTATCAATCCCTAAAACCGAGATTATTAAAGGAGCCCACGCAAGAGGGGGTACTGGTCTATACAGTTCAATTAATGGATCAAAGAAACCTTTAGCAAATCTATTTAAACCCATAAAAAGTCCTAATGGTACACCAATCAATATTCCAAAAACTAATCCTAGAAAAACTCTTAAAAATGAATCCCAAATATGACCATACGGAACAGGAATTTTAAATAATTTAAAATCACCTGTAACAATTTTTAAAACTTTACCTTTAAAATTTTGCTTAACCACACCATCTTTAGTGTGAACAGGATATTCTCCAGGCAAAACATCAGCTATCCAATCTGGCAACATAAAGCCAATTATTTGGCTTACATCCATCATATCAATCCAAAGAAGTGGAATATTTTTGTAACCTACGCTTGGCTTAGACATTAAAATAAATTTATTAAGTGTATCCGAGGGTTTTGGTAGCCATCTACCTGAACCTTGCTCAGAACAACTAGGACCACTTGCAACTATAGTTCCTGCAGGGAATAAAAGAATGTCAATTAATCTTAAACCCCCTTGCTCAGTTTTTTGAAGATTATCAAATTCAATAATTGCATTTTGCATTTCATTAAGAGCATTTGGTGGATAAATACTTGCAAATTCAATTCTTCTTGCAATTTTTACAATGTTTTTTGCGTAAGTAGATGCCACTTCTTCATTGTCATCTAAATTTTTTCTATATAATTTTATCTCTGATTTAAGTTCTTTTATTGCATTTTTGAATTGAGGATTATGGTTTCTTAATTTAAAAAATTTATCATTAATTTTTTTTAATTGTTCAGCTGCAGCGTGAAATTTTAAACCTCTATCTGTTTCAGGCACTAAAGGCACTTCAATAGTATTTTCTATTGATCCTGTTCCGGCACTTACAGTTACTATGCCCCAGCTTCCTTGCTCAGCAATTGCCTTTAGTCTTTCATTTTTTTGATCTGGTGTTTCAAATGGATAATCTTTCTTTTGAAAATTAGTGCTTAACAATCTAATTTCATCAGTCATCTCATCTATTTTAATTTTTGTGTTAATCTCCATTAGATTATCATTAGTAAGTAATGGAATTAATTTGTTTGTTTTATTAATAAAACCAACTAATGCAGTTTTCTGTAAGTTGCTTAAATCTGACGAATTTTGAATTTCTAAACTTATTTTTTTAAGATTTTTATTTTCTATTTTTATTATTGAAGTACTTTTGAATTCTCTTTCTTCAATTGGAAATTGATATTTTAATCCTAATAAAGACTCATTTATTTTTGCGACCTGACATAATTCATTTGCTGATTTTGGATAAAATCCTTTTGCAATATCCCAAGAATAATAAAGCCAGACCAACAATATTGCACTGCTTCCAACAATTATCCAATGAGTTCCACCTTTTGCTCTTTCTGGATTTCCAAAAACTGCATCAACTTTTTCAGTTTTTATTAAACGTCTTCCATAAAGTATGCACCCGATAATTGATACAAGAATTAATATTGTTATTATTTGAGTAAACATTTAATTTTCTTTTCCCATAATTTCTTCCTCCATGTTCCAAATCATGGATAAAATTTCTTCTCTTTTTGATGAAAAATCTTTATTTTTTTTTATTTCTCTTAAATCTTCTTTTAATCCCATCTCTGCAAATGGAAGATTATATTCTTTATGTATCCTACCTGGTCTTGGTGCCATTACGTACAACCTTTCACCAAGCAGTAGTGCTTCTTCAACTGAATGTGTAATTAAAATAATTGTTTTTCCAGTTTCTTTCCAAATTTTCAAAACTAATGATTGCATTTTTTCTCTTGTTAGAGCATCAAGGGCACCTAAAGGTTCATCCATTAAAATCAAATCCGGATCATTAATTAAACACCTTGCAAGAGCTACTCTTTGCTGCATTCCTCCAGATAATTGATATGTTGGGGTATTTCCAAATCCTTTTAAGCCAACAATCTCCAGCCAATCATCAACTTTTTTTGAAGTTTCTATAGGATCTTTTTTTTTCATTCTAAGACCAAAGTTGACGTTTTCAGCAACAGTTAACCATTCAAATAATGCACCTTGTTGAAAAACCATGCCTCTTTCAACTCCAGGCCCGTCAATTTCTTTACCGTTCAAAGTTATATTTCCAGATGTTGGTCTTAAGAAACCAGCTGCAATATTTAATAAAGTTGTTTTTCCACAACCAGAGGGCCCAAGAACAGTTAACAGTTCTCCTTTTTTTAATTTGAAATTTAAATCTTTTAAAGCATGAACAGTCTCTCCTTTTGGAGTTTTGAAAATCATGTTTAGATTTTGAGATATCAAATCACTCATTAGCTGACTTTATATAAAATATTTACTTAAAAAAATAGGCACCAATAAAATTGGCGCCTATTTAATTATTCTAATCTTTAAATTATAAAGGTAAGAAACTAGTGTCTACTGCTCCACCTGGAGTTCCCATTCCTTTTAAGAATGCATCTAAGTTTCCGCTTTCCATAGATTTTTTAGTTTCTTCTGGAGTTAAGAATTTGAAACCACTTAAAGTTTCTTTCATATCAGCAATTTTCATCTCCGAAGCTTTTGACATAGAATTCATATCACTTTTTCCATTTCTATATCTTTCATTTGCTTCATGAGTTACTTCAATAAAAGTTCTCAACATTCCAGGATTTTCCTTCATAAACTTGTCTGTTACAGAAGTAATATCTATTCCTAAAATACCTGCATCTCTTGCCTCTTGAACAGTTAAAAGTCTTGATCCTACAGCAACTGCAGCTTTGATAGAATTACCACCAAATAGACATGCCATTACTACATCTCCACTTACTAATGCAGCCGCACCTTCTTCAGGGTCCATTTGAATAATATCCATTTTGCTTCTGTCAGCGCCGACAACTTTCATACTTTCGTCGAAAACGTACTCAGCCATAGTACCTAACGGAACAGCAACTTTTTTACCTTCTAATTCAGTTGCATTTGCTTTTGTTATTCCTGAAGCATTAGATGTTACACAAGTTGTTCCACCCATTCCGTACTCCATTGCAATATCAACTAATTTGATAGGTGCATTTGATTTTACAGCATTAATAAATGGTACTAAACCTTGTGAGTAAGAAATATCAATATCTCCTGCTAACATAGCATCTGTCATTGCTCCACCATTTGTGAAGTTTGTCCATTTTACTGGAACTCCTAAGGCTTTAGCAAAATTCTTTTTTTGCATGTCCTCTAAATTTGGACTTGGCCACTCTAGAAAGTATGCAACTCTAACTTCGTTCGCAGCAGAGTTTGCTGCTGTGATTGTTAAGTTTAGAGCAAATAAACTTCCTAAAATGAAACTAATTATTTTTTTCATTTCATCTCCTCTTAATTAAATTTAATTATCGATATTTAAGTTTAAATTTTCTTTTAAGTAAATGATGAATAAATTACACAGGCTTCAAAAGTCATAAGTTACAACCTATAGTTGCGGTCATTTAACATAGCAAGTATGACTAAAATTTACTGGTTAATTTATATAATTAGTCTATGAATCGAACATAATTATGAGTTCAGAAAAACCTCAAATACCTAATTCTTTAAATGAACATTGGATGCCATTTACATCTAATAGAGATTTTAAAGAGTCTCCTAGATTGATTGTAGAAGCAAAAGGTGTTTATTTAAAAAATCATCAAGGTCAAACTCAGATAGATGCAAGCTCGGGATTATTTTGTAATCCTTTAGGTCATGGAAGAGAAGAAATTATTAATGCAATTACAAATCAATTAAAAAAATTAGACTATGCTCAACCATTTCAACAAGGTTTTGGAGGTTCATTTGAACTTGCAACAAAAATTTCAAAACATACACCAGGAAATTTAAATAGAATTTTTTATACAATTTGTGGATCTACTGCTGTTGAGACTGCAATAAAAATTGCAGTTGCATATCATAAAGCAAGAGGTGAAGGACATAGATTTAGGTTTGTTGGAAGAGAAAGAGGCTATCATGGAATGAATATCGGAGCTACTTCTGTTGGCGGAATGATTAACAACGTGAAAACATTTGCCAATGTTTTGATGCCAGGTGTTCTTCACATGAGACATACACATTTACCAGAACATAAATTTGTTTCAGGTCAACCTGAAACAGGCGCAGAGATGGCAGAAGATCTTGAGAGAATTTGTACAAATTTTGGATCAGAGAACATAGCAGCTTGTATTGTTGAGCCAATTGCTGGATCAACAGGAACATTAGTTCCACCAAAAGGATATTTACAAAGACTAAGAGAAATTTGCGATAAGCATGGTATTTTATTAGTTTTTGACGAAGTTATCACAGGATGGGGAAGGACAGGTTCACCATTTGCATCGCAAGAATACGGTGTTACTCCAGATATTATTACAATGGCTAAAGCTACAACAAATGGAATAAGTCCCTTAGGTGCAGTTGCGTGTAAAGAAGAAATTTATGACACAGTTATGGATGGATCTCCAAAAGGAACAATAGAATTATTTCATGGTTACACTTACTCTGGAATTCCTGTCTCAGTAGCTGCAGGCTTAGCGGTTCAAGATATTTTTGAAAAAGATGATATCTTTAATAGAGCAAAAAATTTATCTCCATATTTCCAAGAAGGTTTAATGTCTTTAAAAGATATTGATGTTGTTGATAACATAAGAGGTTATGGAATGATGGGTGGTATTGATATTAAAATGCATAAAAAACCTGGCGCAGCAGGATTTACATGTTTCAAACACTGTTATGATGCAGGAGTTAACTTTAAAGCGACTGGAGATTGTTTAATTATTGCTCCAATGTTTATCTGTGAAAAAAAACATATCGATGAAATAATCGAGAAACTAAGAACTGGTATTACAAACTATTCAAAAAGCAAAAAAAATTAATTTAATTCTATGAAAATCGGGGTTCCAAAAGAAATAAAGCCTCAAGAAAATAGAATTGGACTCACTCCCGAAAGTGTAAAGACATTAACTTCTAATGGCCACGAAGTTTTAATTGAAAATAATGGAGGTTTTGAAGCAGGATTTGAAAACGATCATTACGTATCAAGTGGAGCAAAAATAGTTAATACAGCTGAAGATATATTTAACGACTCCGACATCATTGTTAAAGTCAAAGAGCCACAATCTAGCGAAGTAAGAATGATAAGAGAAAATCAAGTTGTCTTTACGTATCTTCATCTTGCTGCAGCCAAGGAACTGACACAAGGTTTAATAGACAGCAAATCAATATGCATCGCTTATGAAACAGTCACAGATAATAACGGAAGACTTCCTTTGTTAGCACCAATGAGTGCAGTAGCTGGAAGAATGTCAGTACAAGCGGGTGCACATTGTTTAGAAAAAAATCAAAAAGGCCGTGGTCTTTTGTTAGGAGGAGCTCCTGGTGTAGAGCCTGGAAATGTAGTTATACTTGGAGGTGGAGTAGTAGGAGAAAATGCTGCTATAATTGCAACAGGCATGAAAGCCAAGGTTAATATTGTAGATAAATCTGAAAAAAGATTAAACGAACTTTCCAAAATATTTGGAGATAAAATAATACCTAATTTAAGTGATAAAACTGATTTAGAAAAATTAATTTCTGAATGTGATTTGTTAGTAGGTGGAGTTTTGATACCGGGTGCTGAGGCACCAAAATTAGTTACAAAGAATATGTTAAAAAAAATGAAAAGGGGATCAGTGATTGTAGATGTTGCAATTGATCAAGGAGGATGTGTTGAAACCAGTAAACCCACTACCTTTGCAGAACCAACTTTTATAATAGATGATATAATTCATTATTGCGTTGCAAACATGCCTGGCGGTGTTCCTAGAACATCAACAATTGCCTTAAACAAAGCAACACTTCCTTTTTTATCTAAATTAGCAAAAGATGGTTACTTAAAAGCTTTAAATGATGATCAAAATTTTCAAGCAGGATTAAATGTATTTAAAGGAGGCGTTACTCATAAAGCTGTAGCAGATGTATTTGGCCATGATTATTTACCAGCTCACAAAGCTTTGCTTAACTAAAATCCCTATTTTCTCTTACTTTTTCGTAAATTGACAAAAAAAAAATTAATTCTATATAGCAGTCATAATTTAAAAAATTATTCCTGAATTTAACATTCATTTATTTCTCTCTTTTTTGTTGAATTCACCTCCTCGAAAGGGGAGGTAAAAAGGAACTATATACCTTTATTTATAAGATTGTATATTTGATCTTTGTCGGTTAAGCCCATTTCTCTTCCAACTTCATTTTGACCTTTGAAAACTACAATTGTAGTCCAATAATTTATCCCAAGAGTTTTGGCTATATCTTTATTTTTATCTTGCTCGTAAAACAAAAACTCTACATCCTTAAAATCTTTCATAGCCTGATCGAAAACTTTTGTTTGAGCTGCACAAGTTGAACAATATTTATTCCATGAATTAATAACAATTGTTTTACCAGATTTTTGAATTTCAAATAATTTTTTTAAATCAAAATTTGTAGTTTTTTCAAAACTTAAAGAAACATTTGGTATTAATATTAAAATAATAAATATAAATAATTTTTTCATCAGAGCTATTTAATTATTTAGTCATTCTTTTCAAGATGTTTTCTTTCAAAAATATTTGATGAAATAAAACAGCAAATATATGCAATGTTATTAATGCAATTAATGTGTAATTCGAAATAACATGAATATTGTAAAATTGATCAGCTAAATCAAAATTATCTTCGATTCTTAATTTAAAAATAAAAAAATTTAATTTTTCGCCATTAAATAATTTTTTTAAAATTCCTGATGTTGTTATTGTTAATAGCGCGACATAAAGAGCAAAATGATTTGCCTTTGCTATTAAATTCTGACCTATAAACGCCTCCGGAATTAATTTTGGAGATTTACTAAAAAATTTATAAATTAATCTAAATAAGGTTAAGTAAAATATAGATATTCCAACTATCACATGTATATTTTCAACAGTTATTCTTAAATCTGAAAAATCCAATCTTACTAAAATAAATCCCATTGGTATTTGAGCAATTAGAAGGAACAAAGTGAACCAATGGAAAAATTTAGCTAACCAACTATATCGTAATGTTATATCATTTGGCATGAGCTATTTTATAAAAATTAATAATATTTTTAAAGTGTTGTTTATTGTAGTGCTATCTTTTTCATTTAATTCTAATGCTTTTTCAGAAGAAAGTGCAAAAGATATAATAAAGAAAAGAAAATCTTTATTCAGTCAAAATTATAAACTAGCAAAAAGAATTAGTATTTTACTTAACGAAGTTGAAATTGAGGATTCAAAAAAACTAATGTTAAGAATGAGTGATAATTATTTGGAATTATTAACTTTGTTTCCTGAAAATACAAAAGAGGGACACGGAACAGAAGCCTTACCTATAATATGGGAAGAAAAAGATAAATTTGATGCTCTTATGAAAAAATCATCAGATCAAATGATAAAATTAGCATCAATTATTGAAGACCAAGACGATTTTAGAGCAGCTCTAAAACAATATATGTGGTCAAGCTGTAAAGCATGTCATAGTAGATATAGAGCTCCACATTAATTAATGAAAAAGTATATTTTTATTTTTTTTGTTTTATTTTATGCAGATATAGGTTTAGCCCATTCACACTATCCAATAACTAGAGACTCTTTAGAAGCTATTAAAAATGGTAAGGTTTTATACAATCAATATTGCGCCTCATGTCATCAGCCAAATCTAGCAGGAGCCGCAAACTGGCAAGGTTTAGATGAGGATGGACACAGAAAAGCACCACCTTTAAATGGAACTGGTCACACTTGGCATCACACAGATGAATTACTACATAGAATGATAAAATATGGATTTGTTAAACTGATAAAAAATTACGAAGGGAAAATGATGGGATTTGGTGACAAAATAAGTGATGAAGGTATTGATAACATTCTTTCATATATTAAATCTTATTGGAAAGACGATATCTATGAATACCATTTGGAAATGAGCAAATAATGAGTTCAGAAACAATAAATTTTAATTGGTCGTGCAAACATACTTGGAAAAGAAGTGCAAAAAATACTGCCTGGTGTTTATTAGGTTGTGCAATAGGAGATTTAGGAACAATTTTATTTTTTCAATTAACTAAAATACCTTTTCCTGTTCTAGGCATTATGATTCTAGCAATTATAAATGGTTTGATAACAAGTATAATCTTAGAAACTATTATTTTGTTAAGACAAAATCTTGATTTTTCAAAAGCATTTAAGACTGCATTAGGTATGAGTTTTATATCTATGGTCAGTATGGAAATAGCCATGAACCTTACCGATGTAATCTTAACAGGTGGAGCTATTTTAAATTGGTGGGTAGTTCCAATAATGCTACTAGTTGGTTTTTTAACTCCATGGCCATACAATTATTGGAGATTAAAAAAATATAATATTGCTTGTCATTAAAAACACCTCTATATCATTTTAAGATTGCGGATAATGACTAAAGATTTAATAACAATAGATAACCTTTCGAAGGTATATGACAACGGATTTAATGCTTTAAAAACTGTTAACTTAAATATAAAGCAAGGTGAAATTATTGCTATGCTTGGACCGAATGGAGCTGGCAAAACTACACTGATAAGTATTGTATGCGGTATAGTTAAACCAACTTCAGGAGTAATTACAGTAGATGGTTTTGATATTATAAAAGATTATAGAGAAACAAGATCAAGAATAGGACTGGTCCCCCAAGAAATTTCATTAGAACAATTTGAAACAGTGTTTAACAATGTTTCATATTCAAGAGGTTTATATGGAAAAAAGCCGAACCCTCAACATATAGAAAAAGTTCTTAAAGATTTCAGTTTATGGGACAAAAAAGATTTAAGGTTAAATCAGCTTTCAGGAGGAATGAAAAGACGTGTAATGATAGCAAAAGCATTATCACATGAACCTTCGATATTATTTCTTGATGAGCCAACAGCAGGCGTTGATGTAGAATTGAGAAAAGATATGTGGAAAGTTGTAGAGGGATTAAGGAAAACAGGAGTAACTATAATATTAACAACACACTATATTGAAGAAGCAGAGGCAATCGCAGACCGAGTTGCAGTAATTAATCAAGGAGAAATAATTGTTGTTGATAATAAAATAGATTTATTAAAAAAAATGGGTCATAAAAAATTAACCATTGAATTACAAGATAAAGTCGAAAAAATTCCAGCAGAACTTAATGAATATAATCTATCAATATCTAATGATAATTATTCATTAATTTACAACTATAACTTACATGCTGAAAGAACAGGTATCACAAAGATGCTTCAAGATTTAAAAAATGCAGGTTTGAGGATGAGAGATTTAAAAACAGAGCAAAATAATCTTGAAAAGATTTTTGTTACATTGGTAAAGGAAAATAATGAGAATTAATTTTTACGCATTAAGAGCAATTTATTTTCATGAAATGGATAGATTTAGAAGAACATTAATTCAATCTCTTCTTTCTCCAGTTTTATCTACTTCATTATACTTTATAGTATTCGGCTCGGTAATCGGGGATTATGTACAAAAAATTGATGGCATTAGTTATGGCTCTTATATAGTTCCAGGATTATTGATGTTAACATTATTAACGCAATCTATCAGTAACACTTCTTTTGGAATTTTTTTTCCTAAATTTAATGGAACAATTTATGAAATTTTAGCAGCTCCAATTTCTACTGTAGAAATTGTAATTGCTTATGTTGGTGCAGGTGCAACTAAAACCTTAATTGTTGCTGCAGTAATTTTCTGCACTTCACTTTTTTTTGCAGAAGTAAATGTAAAGTTTCCTTTACTAATGATTTTCTTATTAATTCTAGTTGCTTTTACTTTTGCTTTGTTTGGGTTTTTAATTGGACTTCTTAGTAAAAATTTCGAGCAAATGTCTATAATACCAACAATTGTCATAACACCAATGGTATTCTTAGGTGGAAGTTTGTATTCGCTAGATATGCTCCCAAGTTTCTGGCAAACTGTCACTTATTTTAATCCTGTTGTATATTTAATTAATGGGCTGAGGTTTGCATTTTATGGAGTTTCTGATTTTGATATTTGGATAAGTATTTCAACAATGTTTATATTTTTAATTGTATGTGTAACTCTTGTCTCAATTATACTTAAAAAAGGTTATAATATAAAAAATTAATTTGACTGTTGACCAGATAATTCCAGCAATATTTTTAATATTAGTCTTAATATTAGTTCTACCTAATTTTCTCAGATCAAACTCAAATATTAAACAATTGATATCTAATTTTTCAATTTGGATAATAATTATACTTGTTATATTTGGATTGATGTATTTTTTGATGTAAATAGATTTATGATTAAATTTATTCTTCCAGCAGTACTATTAATTTTAATTATTATTTTCTGGGAAAAAATTAATGAATTTTTATTAAGCAAATTTAAAATTAAACTCAATTACATAGCCGTCATCATATTAGTTTTAATATTAGTGGTTTTATCTTTATTACTATATTTCTAATTTATAATGGAGATAAATTTATTATTCTTTGTTAGCGTTGTTCCAGCTATCGTATTATATGGAATTGCTAAATCAGGCTTAGGTGGATCAATATCATTAATTTCAGTTCCGTTAATGACAGTAGTAATGCCATTAAATCAAGCACTTGCAATTATTTTACCAATATTAATTTTTTCAGACATTATTGCAGTTTATAGATTTAGAAGAGAGTTTGATTTTGGAACACTTAAATTAATAGTTCCATTTGCAGCTATTGGAATAATAATTGGCTCATTTACATTTACTTATTTTTCTGAGGATTTGCTTAAGTTAATAGTTGGAATAATGGGTTTTTTATTTTCTGGTCATTATTTTTTATTTAAAAAAGAAAAAACTACTCCAGCAAAAAAAAACTTTTTTAAAGGTGCTATTTGTTCATCCATTGCTGGTTTTTCAAGTTTTTGTGTTCATGCGGGAGGAACTCCAACAAGTCTTTATTTGCTTCCACTAAGAATGAAAAAAGAAATTTATGTTGGCACAAGAATTATTTTTTTTAGTTGTGTTAATCTAATTAAGCTTCCTCTGTATGTTTATTTATCTATGATGAATTTTGATACTTTATATCAATCAGTTACTCTCTTCCCCCTAGCGCTTATTGGAATTTTTATAGGTTACAAATTACTTAAAATAATTGAGGAAAATTTATTTTATAATATCATTTACGCTTTAATTCTTGTTAGTAGCGCTAAGTTAATAATTGATTTCATTTAATCTTTGAATTAAATTGGAAATGGGGTGCCAAAAGGCTGAGAAATACCCTTAGAACCTGTCCGGTAATTCAGAAAGGGAAAATGAATAATTTAAATATAATCAATCAATCATCAGCAATAATATTAATTATTTCAATTTCTTTAATATTTGTTTTTGTTGGAATTTATTTTTCAAAAAAATTTAAAGGACTTAATAATTATTTAGTTGCAAACCGTTCGATTGGAACTTTATCCTTAACAACAAGTCTTGTTGCTTCAGCACTTGGCGCTTGGATTTTATTTGGACCCGCATCAGCAGCAACATGGGGAGGAATTGGTGCAGTTATTGGCTATTCACTAGGAACTGCATTTCCGCTTTTTATTTTAATTTATCTTGGTAAAAAATTTAGAACTAGTTATCCGCAAGGCAAAAGTATTATTGAAATAATAAGATTAAGATTTGG
>CACANA010000009.1 GCA_902533775.1 uncultured Pelagibacteraceae bacterium | reverse complement strand
ATCAAGCCTTTAGACTTAGGCTTTGATATGTCTATAGTTTCAGCGACAAAATATTATTCTGGACATTCAGATGTTATGGGTGGCAGTTTAGCTATTAAAAAAAGACTTTTTAAACAAGTGGAATTAAGTCAAAAAGCAGTTGGTTTAAGACTAAGCCCTGATGATGCCTATTTAATTATGAGAGGACTAAGAACATTAGATATTAGGCTAGACAAGCATCAAGAAAATACCATCAAGGTAGCTAATTTTTTGAGCAAACAAAAAAAAGTTAAAGAGGTTTTTTACCCAATTAAAAAAAATATTAAACAATACAAAATGTGGAAAAAGTATTACTCAGGATCATCTGGGTTAATGGGTGTAAAAATTATTTCTAAAAATAAAAATTCTGTAATTAAATTTTTGAATAAACTAAAATTATTTGCCCATGGTTACAGTTGGGGAGGATTTGAAAGTCTTGCTTTATATCAAGACAAATTGGCACTGGGCAACAGGAGCTACACAAAGTTGAGTAATAACGAACATATTATAAGATTACATATTGGTTTAGAAGATCCAAATGATTTGATTGCTGACATTAAACAGGCTATTAAATCTGTAAGATGAATGACACCAAATTTTTTCCAACAAAGAAAGCATTAGTTACTGTAATAGCTGCATCTGTTGTTGTTATTATTGCACTAGGAATAAGACAAACTTTTGGAATGTTTTATTTTGATTTTGCGACTGATTTAGATATCACCATAACACAGTTCGGTTTTACAATGGGATTACAGCTCTTATTGTGGGGTGTTTTCAGTCCTATGTTTGGAATTATTACGGACAAGTATGGTGGCAATATTGCAATTTTTATTGGATTTGTTTTTTATTTATTAGCAATTTTATTATTCTATTCAGGTTTTAATACTGGTTATTATTTTACTATAACAATTGGAATATTAGTTGGTGTTGGACTGGGATCTACAGCTATCAGTATACCTGTTTCAGTTGTTGCAAAACATTTTCCAGTATCAAGCAGAACAATAGCAACAGGAATAGTAACCTCAGCAGGATCTTTTGGATATTTTATATCACCATTAATCACTAGATATTCACTTGTTGAACATGGGTGGGAAAATACAATGCTATTTTTCTGTTTCTTTTTAGGTCTAGGATTAATAGTAGCATTATTTGTTTCAACACCAAAAATACCTGTCGGTACAAATCAAAATAACAATCAAACAGCTAGAGAAGCTTTAAAAGAGGCTTTTTCAAATAAAAGTTACATCTATCTTACTTTAGGTTTCTTTGTATGCGGTTGGCACATTGCTTTGGTCGCAACTCATATACCCACTTACATGATTGATAAAGGATTACCAGATTGGTGTGCAGCTATGGTATTGGCTTTAATTGGACTTTTTAATATGGTTGGAACAATTACAAGTGGATATCTTGCAACTAGATACAGTCAAAAAATTTTATTAAGTGCAATTTATCTACTAAGAGGAGTATCAATTATCTATTTCATATTCCTACCACCAAGTGTTTTTAATTCAGTAATCTTTGGAATAACATTTGGAATGTTGTGGCTATCAACAGTTCCACCAACAAATGGAATAATAGGCAAGGTATTTGGAACTAAGTATATCGGATTATTATATGGAATTGTTTTTGTAAGTCATCAAATTGGATCTTTTTTAGGAGCTTATTTGAGTGGAGTTTTCTACGAACTTAACGGCAATTTTGATTATGCTTGGTACATATCTATCGCATTATCTATTTTTGCTGGTTTGATACATTTACCTATAAAAGAGAAGCCAATTGAAAGACCGCAAATCGCATAAACTTAAATTTAACCCGTATTTAGAAAAACTTTATCAGTCGGATAAGCCACTGATAATCTACAAAGTTGATAATGGTTATGACATTTATACAGATTTTTCTAAAAAAATTAATTTAACAAAAAAAAATATACATAAATTTTTAAACTCTTTTGAAAGAATGAAATATAAAAAAGAAACTGATCAATATGTTGGTTTTTTTGGATATGAAATTTTAAATTATTTACTTGGTATTAAAATTAGCAAACAGTCTAAAAATGGTTTTTATAAAGGAGTTTTTTACAAACCAGAGACAATCATTAAAATAAGAGATAATATTTCAATATTTTCAAATAAAAAAAAACACGAATTTAATAATTATTTTAAACCAACTAAAATTTTATCACCCTTTAAATTAAATATTAAATATCAAAAATACAAAAAAATATTTGATATTTTTTCAAAAAAAATAAGACAAGGAGAAACATATCAAATAAAAATTTGTACAAAATATCGTAATAAATCTTCAATAAATCCAATTAATTTTTTCTGGAGATTAATGAAGTCAAATGCTTCACCAGAATCTTTTATGATAAGAGATAAAAATTATTCTATTGTAAGCTGCTCACCTGAAACTTTATTATTAAAAAAAGGTAACAAAATCATTACCAAGCCTATTGCTGGCACATTAAGAAAAAGTAAAAAATCTAACAGATCTAGTGCCTTAAAGTTTTTTAGAAATAACATTAAAGAGACTAAAGAACATAATATGATTGTTGATATGGAAAGAAGTGATTTATCCAGAGTTTGTATTCCAGGAACAGTAAAAATTGATAAAGAAAAGTATGTTGAGGAATACAGACACTTATTTCATTATGTTACAACCATATCTGGAAGCCTATTAAAAGGTATGACTATAAAAAATATTATCAAATCTATGATGCCTGGTGGATCAGTCATAGGCTGTCCCAAAGTACGAACTTTGGAATTATTAAATCAACAAGAAAAAGAGAATAGAAATATTTTTACAGGTAGTTTTGGCTATATAAAATTTAATAAAGATATGAGATTTAACATAATAATAAGATCTATACTAAATTATAAAAATACATCAGAAATATCTGCAGCATCTGGAGTTGTATTAGATAGTGCAGCAAAAAAAGAATTTAATGAAAATTTTATCAAAGCAAAATCATTATTAGAATTATTTAAATGATTTATATAATAGACCATCAGGATTCATTCACATGGAATGTAGTTCATCAATTCTCTCAGTTTGATAAAGTTTATTGTTCAAATTATTTTGAAATAAATAACAGTTTATTAAATAAATCTAATACAATTGTATTATCCCCTGGACCCGGTTCACCCAAAGATTATCCAAATACATCAAAAATTTATAATAAATTTAAAGGAAGAAAAAAAATCATAGGAATTTGCTTAGGGTACCAGCAAATATTACATTGTGAAAATGCCAAAATTATTCAACAAAGGAGAATATTCCATGGTTATCAATCTGAAGTAAAAGTTGTTTCGAATAAATCCATCTTTAGAAGGAATTCTAAATTTAAAGTCGGAAGATATCATTCACTTAAGCTTCAAGAGCCGTTTATTAAAGAAAATTTTGATATTACTATGAGATGCGCTAAAACTAATATTGCTATGGCTTTCGAAAACAAAACAGATGATGTATATGGTTTTCAATTTCATCCAGAATCTTTTTTAACAACAAATGGTAAAATTCTTATTAAAAAAATCTTACAGTCGAATAGATCTTAAAGAAAAAGAATTTAAAGATCTATGGAATGCCCACGGTGTTTTCACAACTATGTGGATCTATGGAAAGCCTCAAAAGATTTTATTTTTTAAAGAACACATAACAAATCTTATTAAGTCTACTAAAAATTATAAAATTTATGATCGAAATTTAAAAAGAAATATATTTAAAATAATTAAATCGAATTTAAATAAACAAAAAAATTATAATCATTTATTGAGAATTGCTGTTACCAAAAGTTTAATTTCTATTTCTTTGAGAGATAAATTAAAAATTAAAAAAAATCTCCAGTTAAAGTTAGTAAATTATAATAGAATTAAGCCTGAGCATAAAAATCTAAAGTATAAATTTATTTTAAAAAATTTATCTAAAATGGATAATACAAAATCTGATATTGCTCTTTACTCAAATGGAAAAATTTTAGAAACAGGAACTTCAAATATTATTTTTATAAAAGATAATAAATATTATTCACCTATCAGGAAATTTTATCGAGGAGTTAATCTTAGGTTTTTTGAAAAAAATTTTAGTATAAAAAAAACCAATATTAATATTAATAATTTAAATCAATATGAGGAAATACTTCTAATCGGATCTGGAAAAGGAGTTTCCACAGTTTCATCTATAAAAGAGAAAAACTGGAATAGAAAAAAATATAAATCCTATGAAACTTTTGTAAGTAAATATAAAACTCAAATACTTAAACAAAAAAAATTGAGTAATTATTTATGAGAAATCCTAATAATCCATGCATATTCTGTTTTACAAAGAAAAAGGAGTATCTTTTTGAAAACGAACTAGCTTATGCAACTACTGACACTTACCCTGTATCAAAATTTCATTCACTTATAATTCCGAAGCGGTGTGTTAAAAATTATTTTGATCTAACCTCAAATGAAATCTTAGCCTGCAATAAATTAATAAAGAAACTAAAAAAAAAAATTGAAATGAACGATAAATCTGTAAAAGGTTTTAATATTGGTACCAATTCAGGCAAGGTTGCTGGACAATCTATTAATCATTGTCACATTCATCTGATTCCAAGACGAAAAAATGATGTTAAAAATCCACAAGGCGGTGTTCGAGCTGTAATTTCTGCTAAACAGCATTATGTGAGGAAAAAGTAACTTTTATTAACATTTTTTTATTGAGATGAGATTATTAGTCAGTTGAACTAATATTTTTTATAGATTAAGAGCTTAGATTAGTATTATATTTAGCGGAGATAATAATATGTTCACAACAAATCCATTTGCTGTCCTTTCTTCAACAGTCCCTTCAATTGCTTTGCAAGCATTTGTTTTATTGATGTTGGCATTAGTGGTGATTGGAACACTGATGGATATTATTCATAAGAAGAATGTAAAATATTTTTTTAATAATGCTAAAAAAGCAAAAAAAGCAGCAAGTAGAGAATTAAGTCTTGGAGAGAAAACAGCGATAATTTCTAAAACTGTAGTGCATGATATTGGAACTACATCTGAATTAGGTTTGGGTAAAAGAAGATTTGCACATGTTTTAGGAATGTATGGAACAATATTATTTTGGATTGGTTCAGGTGTTATGATATTTGGATATTCTTCTCCTAATGCTGTAACCCCAACTATATGGCCAATCATTTGGCACGCTGGTGCAATTTTAACTTGCCTTGGAGCTTATTGGTTTTGGTTCTTTTTAAGAGTAGATGTATCTGCTGAAGCTCACTCAGTTTTTAGAATCATAAAAGCAGATTTATTTGTTTTAGCTTTAGTATTATCTTCTACGTTTGGTCTAGCTTGGTCGTATTTCCAATATTCAGGATCTACTGGTTTAAGTATTTTATTTTTAATTTTGTTTGCGGTAGCTAACATAGTTTTATTTGGAGGAGTTTACTGGTCTAAATTTGCTCATATGTTTTACAAACCAGGTGCTGCAATCCAAAAAAATTTAGCAGAAGCAGATGGTTCTAGAGATAATTTACCTCCACCTGCAGATGCTCCAGAACAATTTGGACTTGGAATTAAACGTGAGGCACCAAAGCACTATTAATATGATTGATAAAATTTTAAAGAAAGGTAATAAGTAGATATGTCAACTTTTGTATACATGACGAGATGTGATGGTTGTGGTCATTGCGTGGATATATGTCCATCAGATATCATGCACATAGACGAAACTATTAGAAGAGCAAAAAATATAGAACCAAATTTTTGTTGGGAATGCTATTCATGTGTTAAAGCGTGTCCTAATCATGCAATTGATGTAAGAGGATATGCTGACTTTGCTCCAATGGGTCATAGTGTTAGAGTTAGAAGAGAAGAAGAAAAAGGAACTATTTCCTGGAGAATTAAATTTAGAAACGGTACAGAGAAGAATTTTGTATCACCAATAACAACAAAACCTTGGGGAAAATTCATACCAAAATTAGCTGAAGCTGATACTCCTAATCAAGGAGAGATTAATTCGCAAATTTTATATAATGAGCCACATGGTTTAAATACTGAAAAAGATTTACCAACTTTAGACAAGAATTCATTTAAGCAAGGCGTTTATTATTAATGGCTAAGCACAAAACAATCATTGAAGAATGTGATGTACTAGTCGTCGGTGGAGGTATGGCTGGAACAGGTGCTACCTTTGAGGCAAGACACTGGGGAAGAGATTTAAAAATTATTTGTGTAGAAAAAGCAAATATAGATAGAAGTGGTGCCGTTGCACAAGGTCTTTACGCTATTAACTGTTATATGGGAATGCAGTGGGGTGAGAATATGCCAGAGGATCATGTAAGGTACGCTAGAAATGATTTGATGGGTCTTGTTAGAGAAGATTTAGGTTATGACATGGCACGTCATGTAGACTCAACTGTTCACATGTTTGATGAATGGGGTCTTCCAATGATGAAAAATAAAGAAACTGGAAGATATCAAAGAGAAGGTAAATGGCAAATAATGATACACGGCGAAAGTTACAAACCAATTGTAGCTGAAGCCGCAAAAAAATCTGCTGATAAAATTTATAACAGAATAATGATTACTCATCTTTTAAAAGATGAAAAAAATCCAAACCGAATAGCTGGTGCAGTTGGCTTTAATGTTAGAACTGGAAATTTTCATGTATTTAAATCTAGAACAGTAGTTGTTTCTGCTGGAGGAGCATCACACATATTTAAACCAAGAGCAGTTGGTGAAGGTATGGGTAGAACATGGTATGCACCTTGGAGTAATGGATCTGCTTATGCATTACCTATTCAAGCAGGTGCAAAAATGACTCAAATGGAAAATAGAATTGTACTTTGTAGATTTAAAGATGGTTATGGTCCTGTTGGAGCATATTTCCTTCATTTAAAAACATATACTCAAAATGCTAATGGTGAGAACTATGAAAAGAAATGGTATGAAGCTACTAAAGAATTAGTGGGAGAATATATAGACCATCATCCAACACCAACTTGTTTAAGAAATCACGCATTTATTCAAGAAACAGCTGCAGGTGGTGGACCAATTCACATGGTTACAAAAGAAGCTTTCCAAGACCCACACTTAGAAACAGTTGGATGGGAAAATTTCTTAGGAATGACGGTTGGACAAGCGGTAGTTTGGGCATCTCAAAATATTGATCCAAAATACACAAATCCTGAATTAACAACTTCAGAACCATATGTAATGGGATCTCATGCTACATGTTCAGGAGCATGGGTCAGTGGACCAGAAGATATAGCGCCTGATGAATATTTCTGGGGATACAATAGAATGATGACTATCGATGGATTATTTGGAGCAGGAGATGCAGTTGGTGGAAGTGCTCATAAGTTTTCATCTGGTTCATTTACAGAAGGAAGGTTAGCATCTAAAGCTGCTGTTAAATATATTCAAGATAAAAAAGCTGATGATATCGAAGTTTCTGATGCACAATTAGAGAAGCTTAAAGAAGAAATATTTAAGCCAATTGAGAACTATACCGTGGGAAGAAATGAAATTACTGGAGGAACTGTTTCTCCAAGCTATATTTTACCTATACAAGGACTACAAAGACTACAAAAAATTATGGATGAATATTGTGGTGGATTAACAAATAATTACATGACAAATGATAATCTACTTAAAAAAGGCTTAGAACAGCTACAATTACTTCAAGAAGACTTAGATCATGTAGGAGCTGAAGATTATCACCAATTGATGAGAGCATGGGAACTTAAGCATAGAGCTGTAACATCAGAATGTGTTGCTCATCACACTTTATTTAGAGAAGAAACGCGTTGGCCAGGCTATTATTATAGAGGTGATCATATGAAACTTGATGATGAAAACTGGCATTGTTTAACTGTTTCTAGAAGAGATCCTGAAACTGGAAAATTTGAAATGGAGAAAAAGCCTGTTTATCATATCGTTGATGATAAAGAGAAGAAGCAAGCTTCCTAACCATTTTAGATGAGTATTGTCGACAAATCAGACGAAGAAATCATTAAAATTGCTGATCCTATCTGGGATAACATGGTTAGATGTTCCAACATGAAAGATTATGGTGGTTTTACCAGGGATTTATCATCACAAATGCTTTACGGGGCCAACGAAGTAGAGCTAGGCAAGCAATGGGCAAGCAATAAGCTAATCTCAAGCCTTAAAGAGGGGTGTAAGGCTATAGGCTGTCTAAGAAGAGGCTTGTACGTAACTGTTATCTATAAACAAAACAGTACAGAGATACCAGGAGACTTTTTAGGTCGACTTGTCCTTGGAGAAGAGGGAGATGAGGTCAAAGTCTTCGGGGCAACTATTTTTTAAATTTAATTAAATATTATTTGCATTTAATAAAACTTGTGGTATTTCGCGGGTATGCTTCAAGCTTTTAATCAAAATATTAAGAAAATCCCTTTATTAGTTTCAAATCAGCTTTCAAAAATAATTAAATCTTTTCTTTATCTTTTTATATTTTTTACTTGGGCAATTATAATCCTAGGAACATTTCAAAATTTTATTTAATTTATTCTTATAATCATTGACTTTGGATTATGAGAGGAATAGTTAGATTGTATGGAATATTTTCTTCCAATAGCTCAAGTCGAAATTAACATACTCTTTATATTTGGTTTAAGTTTAGCAGTTGGTATTCTTTCAGGATTGTTTGGTGTAGGTGGGGGATTTTTAATGACACCATTTTTAATTTTTTTAGGTATTCCACCAGCTTATGCAGTGCCAAATGAAGCAAGCAATATTTTAGGTACATCGGTATCTGGTTCAACTACTCATTATTTAAAAGGCACATTAGATTATAAAATGGGATTGATGATTGTAGTAGGAGGAACTATTGGAACCTTACTAGGGATCCTAACTTTTTCTTATTTTCAGGATATTGGAAAAATAAACATCGTTATCTCATTAGCCTACATGTATATCTTAGCTATACTTGGAACTTTGATGCTTATTCAAGGAGTATCAGAAATCGATAAGGCAAGAAAAAAAATTGTTGTAAGAAAAAAATTACATACGCATTATTGGATACATGGACTTCCTTTTAGAATGCGTTTTAAAAAATCAAAAGTTTATGAAAGCGCATTTACTCCAATTATTATTGGTTTAATTGTAGGATATATCGCTGCAATTATGGGAGTGGGCGGTGCATTTATATTAGTTCCAGCAATGATTTATATTATTGGAATGCCAACTAAGCTAATTCCTGGTACATCTTTATTTGTTACAATATTTGTAAGTGCAATCGTAACAGTTCTTCATGCTTTTAATTATGGAACAATTGATCTTGTTTTAGTTTTTGTACTTATACTTGGCTCTATTATAGGTGTTCAGTTTGGTCAAAAAATTGGTGAAAAAGTTGATAGCTCGGAATTTAAAACAATCTTAGCAGTACTTTTATTATTAGTTGGAATTGCAATTGCTTATGATACTTTTATTAAAGAAGATGCAATTGTTGAAACGGTGGTAAATGGAACAAAAAACCTTGGTAACATTGCACAGTTTATTTTAGATTATTCTAAAGACCTTCCAGTTTTTTATGGACTTACATCAGTTGTATTAGCAGTAGTTCTTGGAATTGGAGCTGCAATTTTAAGAAATTATATTTCTAAATGGAATAAAGCAAGAGAAGCTAAGCTTAAAGCTTAGGCACTTCTGTATAATTTAGTCATAACAAATTCTCTATGACCTAGTGCTTCAGCACAAGTTAATCTTCCGTTTGCAACTCTTATCGTTGCCTTAATTAATTCATCACCAGCTTCATCTAAATTCATTTCTCTAGATAAGATTTTAGAAACATCAACATCAATATGCTCACTCATTGTTCTAGCAGTTAATGGATTAGCAGTTAGTTTTACTACTGGTTCAATTGGGTTTCCAATTATATTTCCTTGTCCAGTTGGAAATAGGTGAAGATTAAATCCCCCAGCAGCTTGTAGAGTTACACATTCTGCAGCAGCTGATGAGGTATCCATAAAGTATAAGCCTGGACCTTTGGTTGGTTCTTCTGCTGGCTCTAGTACATCAATAAATTTACATCCACCAATTTTTTGAAAGTTTCCAAATGCTTTTTCTTCAATTGTAGTAAGTCCACCAGCTATGTTTCCAGCTGTTGGTTGACTTTCAGAAAGATCGTCTGTTGCTTCTTTTAAAATAAAATCATTATAAGAACTCCACGTTTTTCTAAACTTCTCTTGAGCCTCAGGAGTTTTTCCTCTTTTTTCACAAACAGTTTCAGCACCCGTTAGTTCAGATGTTTCACCAAAACATAAATGAACACCAAGCGGCTCTAATTTATCCATTAAATTTCCAACTGTTGGATTTGATGCTAATCCTGATGTTGTATCAGACTCTCCACATTTAACTGATATCCATAAATCACTTATAGGACGTTCTTCTCTTTGTTTTTCAGATGCCCAAATTGAAAATTCTTGAGCTTTCTTAGAAACTCTTGCGATAGTGTCTATATCTCCTACACCTTCTATACTAAAACCTTCAACTGGTTTTCCAGTCGTTGCAATTGCATCAACAATTCTTTTTGTCCATTTAGGCTCAATACCAATGACTATAACTGCTGCAACATTTGGATTTTTTCCTGTTCCAATCATTGTTCTGAAATGAAGCTCTAAGTCTGCTCCAAATTGTAATCTTCCATAAGAATGTGGAAGTGCAATCGTGCCTTTAATATTATTAGCTACAGCTTCAGCACAAGCATTTGAAATATCATCAACAGGTAGAATTATTACGTGATTTCTTGTGCCTGTTCTTCCATCTTCTCTTTTATATCCTAAAAACGTTTTTGGAATTTCCATTTTACCACTTTTTAGTTTTTACGTTGTGAACATGCACATGTTCACCTTTTTTAATTGATTTTACGACTTTGCCAATATCATGCCCGTACTTTAATATTGTATCTCCTTCATTAAGATCAGTCATAGCAATTTTATGACCCAAAGGTATTTCATCCATCGATTGAATTTTTACTGATTTATCATTTTCCATAATCCAGCAATCACAGTCTTGTTTAGGAGTAATTTTTTCAATAACTACAACACCTACATTGTCTTTTTCATCGTGGATTATAATATCTGTGCCAGCCATTGTGACGATTTCTTTGTTTGAAATTCGATCCAATTTATATATGAATTGGGCACTTTGACAATTAAAAAATAGAATTAAGAAGGATTTGATATGGCTAAAATGACAACCGAAGAAGCTTTTGTAAAAGTTTTACAAATGCATGGTATCGAACATTCGTTTGGTATTATTGGTTCTGCATTCATGCCTATTTCTGATCTTTTCCCAGAAGCTGGAATAACTTTTTGGGACGTTGCTCATGAAACAAATGGTGGATTGATTGCTGATGGTTATACGAGAGCAACTGGAAAAATGTCAATGGTGATTGCTCAAAATGGTCCAGGAATTACAGGACTTGTTACACCAATAAAAACTGCTTACTGGAATCATACTCCGTTACTATTAGTTACACCACAAGCTGCAAACAAAACTATGGGCCAAGGTGGTTTTCAAGAAGTAGAGCAAATGAATTTATTTAAAGACATGGTGTGTTATCAAGAAGAAGTTAGAGACCCATCAAGAATGGCAGAAGTTTTAAACAGAGTAATAGAAAAAGCTTTTAGAGGGTCAGCGCCTGCACAAATAAATGTACCAAGAGATTTTTGGACACAAGTGATAGATATAGAATTACCTCCAATTGTCAGATTTGAAAGACAAGGTGGTGGAAAAGATGCTGTTGATAGAGCTGCGAAATTATTATCAGACGCAAAATTCCCAGTAATTTTATCTGGGGCAGGAGTTGTTATAGGTGATGCCATTGATGATTGTAAAAAATTAGCAGAAAAGCTTGATGCACCTGTTTGTAATGGATATCAACATAACGATAGCTTTCCAGGAAGCCATCCATTAGCTGTTGGCCCATTAGGTTACAACGGATCTAAAGCTGCAATGGAGTTAATTTCAAAAGCTGATGTAGTTTTAGCATTAGGAACAAGATTAAATCCATTTTCAACATTACCAGGGTATGGAATTGATTACTGGCCAAAAGATGCAACAATTATTCAAGTAGATATGAACCCTGATCGTATTGGTTTAACCAAGAAAGTTACAGTTGGTATTTGCGGTGATGCTAAAATGGTAGCTCAACAAATATTAGAAAAACTTTCATCAAATGCTGGAGATAATGGTAGAGAAGATAGAAAAAATCTAATTCATCAAACAAAATCTGCATGGTTGCAAACTCTTACAAGTTTAGATCATGAGGATGATGATCCAGGAACTGTTTGGAATAAAGAAGCAAGAGAAAGAGATAAAGATAGAATGTCTCCAAGACAAGCATGGAGAGCTATCCAAGCTGGGATGCCAGAAGATGTTATAATTTCAAGTGATATTGGAAATAATTGTGCAATAGGTAATGCATACCCAACATTTGAGAAACCAAGAAAATATTTGGCACCAGGTTTATTTGGACCATGCGGTTACGGATTTCCATCTATTCTTGGAGCAAAAATTGGATGCCCAGATACTCCAGTTATAGGTTTTGCTGGTGATGGAGCTTTTGGAATAAGTATGAACGAAATGAGTTCGTGTGCAAGAGAAGAGTGGCCTGCAATAACGATGGTAATTTTTAGAAATTATCAATGGGGTGCTGAAAAAAGAAATTCAATTTTATGGTTCGATGATAATTTTGTTGGAACAGAGTTAGACCCAGAATTAAGTTATGCAAAAGTTGCTAATGCATGTGGTTTAAAAGGTGTTATTGCAAATACAATGGAAGAAACCACTAAAGCTATTAAACAATCATGTGAAGACCAAAAAAAAGGTATTACTACATTTATCGAAATCATTCTAAATCAAGAATTAGGTGAGCCATTCAGAAGAGATGCTATGAAAAAACCAGTTAAAGTAGCTGGTATAAGCAAGAGTGATATGAAGCCCCAAAAGTCTCTTGTAAGTTGAGATTAGTAAAATTTCATTATAAAAATAATTATTGGATTTAATAAACAACAATTTCTGTGGATGGACAAGACAACTTCCTGAGAGAAGTAATTTTAAATTACTAGATCAAGACATTTACTGTGATTATTTAATTGTAGGAGCTGGGTATACAGGATTATCAGCTGCTAGAAAACTTTCAGATATAATGAAAAATAAAAAAATTATTCTCATTGATGCACAGTTAGCGGGCGAGGGTGGAAGTTCAAGAAATTCAGGCTATCTAGTTGATACTACATTAAATGATGGTTTTACATCTAACAGCGATAAAGAGAATTATGTAAAAAAAACAAAAATATATCACTTGGGTATAGAAGCTGTTAGAAAATTTATAAAAGAATATCAGGTTGATTGTGATTGGAATGAATGTGGAAAATATTTTGCTTCCTCTAAAGAGCAAGATGAGACAAAAGCTCAATCGTTCAGCAAATTATTAAATAGTCTTGGTTTTAAAAATAAAATTTTATTTAATAAAGAGTTAACTGAAAAATTGGGAACGCCTTTTTATAAAATTGGAGTTTTTACCTCAGGAGGAATTCTTTTAAACCCTGGTAAATTAGCTAGAGCAATGGTTGATACATTGCCAGATAATGTAAAATTATATGAAAATTCTCAAATTTATAATTGGAAAAAGATTAATAACAAAATTGAATGTTTTACAAAAAAGCACAAAATAACTACTAAAAAAATTATTTTTTGCACAAACGGTTTTTTGAAATATTTGAATGTAAAAAAAAATTATAGTTTCCCAATCACATTAACTGCTAGTCTCACGAGAAAACTCACAGATAAAGAATTTAAAGATATAGGTTCTCCAAAAGAGTGGGGTGTTCTTCCTATAAGACCAATGGGTGCTACGATAAGAATGACTAAAGATAGGAGAATACTTATAAGAAATACTGCAGAGTTAAGAAACCCTTTTTCAATGAATAGAAATGAATTAAATAAAAGAGCTACAATTCATAAAGAAGGCATCAAGAAAAGATTTAAACAATTACCTGATAATATAATAGAGAGCAGTTGGTCAGGGATTGTGTGTAGAAGTGGTAATAGCTCTCAAATATTTGAAAAAATTGATGATAATATTTTTAGCGCAGGCTGTTACAATGGATCTGGAATTGGAGTAGGAACACTATTCGGTGAACAAATAGCTCTAATGGCCTCTAATCAACAATCTAATGAAATTGAAGTAATACAACAAAGAAAAAAACCAAACTGGTTACCACCACAACCCTTTTTAAATTTAGGAATATACACTAGATTAGCTTACGAAAGGATAAAAGCTCAAACTGAAATTTAATGAAAAAAAATTTAAAACTTATAGTTTTTTTAGTATTAGGAATTATAGCTCTTTACATCTCAACTAATTATTATAACGATTTTAATAGAAGCAAAACTATTAAAGCATGTATAATTGGAAAAGCTGAATTAGATTCTAAAAAAACTAAAGAGGACAGATTATCAAACGAACAAATTAAAAAATTTTGTGAAGATCAAATAAAATGATGAAAAAATCAAAAAGATCAGACGTTGATCCATTTATTGTAATGGATGTAATGGAGTCCGCTAGAATTGCTGAAGAAAAAGGTAAAGATATAATTCATATGGAGGTAGGGCAGCCGGGAACACCAGCACCTAAGATTGCGAAAGATTATATTACAAATGAGATAAATAAAAATAATCTTGGTTACACAGTATCACTTGGTCTACCAGCTCTAAGAACAAAAATTTCAAAGTTATATGGAGATTGGTACAATTTAGATTTAAATCCAAATAGAATAGTAGTTACAACAGGCTCTTCTGGAGCCTTTATATTATCTTTTTCAGCATTGTTTGATAGTGGAGATAGAGTTGGAATTGGATCTCCAAGTTATCCTAGCTATAGACAGATACTAAAATCACTAAGTTTGGAAACTGTAGATATTCAAACTAAACTTCAAAATAGATTTCAACCTGTTCCAGAGGATATTACAAATAATAATTTAAATGGAATTCTTGTTGCATCGCCTGCAAATCCAACTGGGTCTATGTTAGATAAACAATCGCTAGAGAATTTAATTAATACTGCAAATGAGAACAATGTAAGCTTTATTAGTGATGAAATTTATCATGGAATTCAATATGAAAATAATCCAACTTCAGCTTTAGAGATTACAGATAATTGTTATGTAATTAATTCTTTTTCAAAATACTTTTCAATGACTGGTTGGCGAATAGGGTGGATGGTTGTACCAGAAGATCATGTCAGACAAGTAGAAAGACTTTCACAAAATTTGTTTGTTTGTCCTCCACACGCAAGTCAAGTTACAGCTCTTGCTTCTTTAGATGCAAATGAAGAGTTACAATCGAATGTTGAGGTATATAAAAAAAATAGAGAGATACTTTTAGAAGAATTACCGAAAGCAGGATTAAAAAAGTTTTCACCACCTGATGGAGCTTTTTACATTTATGTTGATATATCTGAATATTCAAATGATAGCTTAGCTTTTTGTAAAAAAGTTTTAGATGAAGCAAATGTTGCTATAACACCAGGAATTGATTTTGATCAAAAAAGAGGAAATTCTACTATCCGATTCTCATATGCTAGAAGCACAAAAGATATAATTGAAGGTGCTAAGAGAATTAAAGATTTTATGTCTAAAAATTATTAAAAGGGGTCAGCTCAATTGGTTATTACCAAAAGAGCTCCCCTTTTTTATGCCATTTTGGCCAAATCCATCAAATGGATTTAGTTTGTGTTATTTTTAATATGTGATATCTCACCAGCTAAGTGTCAGGTGGCGTTATTCTAAGCATTTGCACCTCCTTCACTTATAAAAATAAGTTTTAGGTAGGTTGTATTCAACAAATTTATTTCTATTTTTTATAAATATATTATTTGAATACAACCTGTCTCTTTAGTAGATTCTCGATATCAAAATAATCAAAATATTCCCAAACTCTTAAATGAAACTTATGTCACAGAGACAGACAATAAATATATTTGTAATTAAAATCTCATGAAAACAATATTTGTTATTGGATCAAAAAAACATACTTTGAAGTACACAAGAAAAATGCCTGAGGGCGAAGTTAAGAAAATGAAATCTTTTGTTACAAACAAAGGGCAAAAACTTGAAAAAACTTCAAAATTTAAAATTTTAAAAGTATCAGACGACAAAACTTCAAGAACTTTCAAAATCAGTCTTTAATTATTTAAAATGAACAAAATCGTATGGTTCAGGAACGATCTACGTGTATCTAATAATGATGCATTTAACGAAGCTGCAAAATCAGGAAAGATTTTACCAATTTACATATTTGATAAAGAATATCACAAATTACCTACATCTAGTTCATTCCACTTAGATTTTTTAAAATCATCATTAGATGATTTGAAAAAAACACTAAGTGAAAAATATAATGCTAAACTCAATATATATTACGGAGATACACTAGAAATTTTAAGTCATTTAACTGATAAATTTAAAATAAATGAAGTTTATTCAAATATAATATTCAAGAACATGTATATAACTAACTTAGACAAAGAAGTTAGTTTTTTATTTAAAGAACAAAATATTAATTGGAAAATATCAAATCAATTTGGCGTTCAACTAAATCATAGAATTAGAAATAAATGGTCATATAATTGGAATAAATTTATAGACAGTGAAAGCGCAAATTTAAATTTAAATTGTGAGTTTATTTCAGATAATTATGTAGAGGATTTATCAAAAATAGAAACAAATAATTTAGAAAATGGAAAAATTCAAATTGGTGGAAGACAAAATGCACTTCAACTTTTAGATTCTTTTCTTAATGACAGATCAGAAAATTACCAAAAAGAAATGTCTTCGCCGATAACTGGAGAAACTTCCTGTTCTAGATTAAGTCCTCATATTGCATTTGGAAATATTTCTATTAAAGAAATTTTTAAAAAAACTAACGATAAATTAAAATCCAATTTAACTTTTTCAAAAAAGAAATCCTTAATTGCTTTTAAAAGCAGGTTAGCCTGGCACTGTCATTTTATTCAAAAGTTATATGATGAACCAGAAATTGAATTTAGAAATATGAATAGCGCTTATAATGGAATAAGAGAAAATGATTTTAATGAAGATTATCATTTAGCATGGAAAAATGGAACTACCGGTTATCCGTTTGTTGATGCTTGTATGAGGTACCTTAGAACTAATGGATGGATTAATTTTAGAATGAGAGCAATGTTAGTTTCATTTGCGTCTTATCAATTATGGCTTGATTGGAAAAAAACATCAAAACATTTAGCAAAATTATTTACAGATTATGAGCCAGGTATACATTATTCACAGTTTCAAATGCAGTCAGGAACAACAGGAATAAATTCAATAAGAATTTATAATCCAATTAAACAATCAATTGATCAAGATCCCACTGGAGATTTTATAAAAAAATGGGTTCCAGAATTAAAAAATGTTCCAGGAAAATTAATTCATGAACCATGGAAATTGACATTCATTGAACAAAAAGGAATTAATTTAGAAATTGGTAAAGATTATCCATCACCAATAGTTGATAATAAAATATCGACTAAAATTGCTAAGGAAAAAATTTGGAATGTTAAGAAAACAACAGAAGCAAAAGTTATTTCAGCTGAGGTATTAAAAAAACACGCTAGTTTATCTCAAAGAAGATAATTTTAATTACCGTAAGGTATTCCAACTAATTTTCCATTTTCATTATAAAAATAAAAAAAGTTTGGGTTTATAGTCTTAGGCTTTTTTGAAAGCGTTTTAGATTTATTTGTTAATTTATTTTTTTTTAATTTACGTTTCACATCTTTTTATTACTAAAAAAAATAAGGTAAACTATTGATAACTTTTCAACCCAGATATGCATTTATTCTTAATCAATAAATTCAAATTAAGTATATCTATTCATTTTACTTATGAAATTATCTGAATTATTTCAGCAAAATGGCTTTGATTTAGGAAATCTAAAAGAATCCTTTGGACTAATAGATGGAATATCAGAGCACATAATAGCTGAAAGTGATGAAGTTTTAGCAAAGCAGCATCAAATTTCAGAAAACATTTATTTTTTAATTAAAGGCAAAGCTACATTTACTAAGTATTTTGAAACTAAATCTATAACCTTTGCAAAAATAACAAAGCCTGCAACACCATTAGGTATATCTGGACTTAATCAACCCAATAGATTTATGGGTGAAATATTTATTGAAGGTGGAACAGAATATATCTCGATAAAACTAGATGATTTAAGAGATTTACAACAAAAAAATAGTAAACTTATATCAACATTATACTCAGCCATTTCGTTTTTTTCTTTCCAACTTCTTGTCTCTTCAAGAAATTTAAACACTTTGTATAAAGACGATGAAATACAAATTTCTCCAGGCACCCCATCAGAAAAAAGTATTACAAATATAAATAGAATTAAATCTGCTACTTTTTTTTCAACACTTACTGATGATGACTTAGAAAAGTTTATTAAATTAGGTAATATTAAGATGTATTCATCAAATCAATATATAGTTAAAGAGGGAGATGTTTCTAAAGGTTTAAAAATATTATTAAGTGGTAAAGTTGATGGCTTATTCCATAACTTTATTAATGGAAAAATAAGACGAAATTTTAGAACTCTAACTAGAGCTGGTATTGCTCTAACTTTATCTTCTGGAAAAGGAGATTTTTTCAATCCATATACAATTAAATCTACTAGGGATACAAAAGTTTTACATATTTCTAACGAAGCACTTGAAAATCTGATTATTTCTAACCCCGAATTATCAATAAAGATTTTCAAAAGACAATTGTGGCAGCTAGGACGTTTCCAACAAAGTGCAACTGGTTTAACAAAATATTCAGCAGAAAATGAATTAGAATTTGTTAATTTATTATTGAAAGATAATACTGCAAGAATACCTGCTAGCTCTAAGTTGTATAGTATTCCACATTTATTGAAGAGCACTCATACTTATGCAATGGCATTTGATGTTGTTTACGAACTAATTATTAAAGGAAATGAGATAGAAAAATCATTATCTAGTTTAATAAAAGATACCTTAAATAATTTAGAAAGAGAGTCTCGTTTCCACAGCCAATTAAATATTATTTATAATAGAGTTTCAAATTCTTCTAGTAATTCAGATAAAACAAAATTAAGAGAGTTAACCAATTCAAATTTCACCAAAGCTTTTGATAATGTTAAATATGTAATTAAGGGTTGGGAAAATTTGCCAGATGAACCAACAAATATTTTTTTCTACAATCATCTAGCAGCTATAGATGATAATCAGCTTGCAAATGGACATTCATTTTCAATAGATAGTCATTTCATCAGTTCAAAAATATTACATCCAAAATATAATGATGGAGGTCAACGTATTGTTAGAACAAGTCGGAACACAGAATTTTGGAGATATAATTACTATGAAAATTTAGATTACATTTTTGTTCATACCCCAGAGTCTGATAAGCTGGACGAAAGTGAAGAGGAAAAGAAATTAAGAAAACAAAAGCTTTTTGACGAAGCTCAAAAGGTATTTAATCAAAAACAACCGATTGTAATTGCGCCCGAAGGAACATCAGAAACAGAAGATAATAAAACAATAACATCTCCAGGACCATTTAAAGCTGGTGCATTTAACCTTGCATTTAAACTTAATCCAAAACCAAAACTTATTCCAATTGCTCTTGCTAATTTTGATTATCCAGTTTCTAAAACAATATATTCTGCCGTTATTAAGGAGCCAATAACTATAAGTGATCATGTGAAAGATCCAGAAAATCAAGATGAAATGAAAAGCTTCTTAGATAATTACAGAACCAAATTTAGATCCTATGTAGAAGAAGCTATTGATTTGGCTAAAAATGTTCAAGACAACATAGATAAAATAGAAAATTTGAAAACTAATGTAAATTTAGTCAGTCCAGTTGAAGAAGAGTTTGAATTAGATGTTAGAGAATTAGAACATAATTCTTTTCAACAGACGAAAACAAATAACAGTGTCGCCTTGTATGGTAGTTCAACTTTTAAAATGTGGGATAATGCCAAAAACGATTTATCAATAAATAATCTTTATAATTTAGGTTTTGGTGGCTCAACCTTAGTCTCTTGTAGAAGATATTTTGATAGATTGGTTGCTCCTTTAAACCCATCTAATCTTTTCTTTTATGCCGGAGATAATGATATTGGTTATGGAATGGATAGCGATGAATTGTTAAAAGAATTTTTATTATTTTCTAATCAAGTTGAAGAAAAATTGCCAAGAACAAAATGTTTTTTTATTTCAATTAAGCCTAGTCCCTTTAGAAGAGACTTAATGACAACAATTTTAGATGCTAATTCAAAGATAAAAAAACACTTAATCAATTTAAAAATGTGGGATTATATTGATATTACAACACCCATGATAAATGCAGGTTATGATAAGTTTTACGATGAAGATCCACTACATATGAACGAACTTGGATATAGTTTATTAAGTAAGCTTGTAAGAGATAAAATTTACAATTAATATTTTTAATGAGTTTTAAAAAATATCTATGGAAATGTAGATTGTTAGTCCTCAATACGCCTAATTACAGCCATCCAGAATATAAAAGATCAAAAGATTTGTATCAAAAAGAAATTAAAGGCTTTCACAAAAGATATATAAAATTAGTTACTAAATTAGATAAATCAAAAAAATTTAATGTTATTTTAATTGGTTTTGATGGAACAAAAAAAATTGAGTTAGATAAAATATATACAAAAAAAATCTTTGATATAGTTGATAAAATGCCAATGAATAAACTAATCAAAGATAAAAAATTTAAACCATTAAATCTTTCTTTATTTTCAGATTATAAACCAGAGACAACCTTAAAAGGCTTAGGTTTTAAAGATAAAGAAAAGGCATTGTTTACTGTTTCAGCTATAAAAAAAAGACCAATAAAATATCAAGTAAATGTTATTGCAACTATGCTAGGAAGAGCAAAAAATCATCCAAATAAAACAAAAGATATGAATGATGCTATAATTGTTTTTAAAAAATGGATGGAAAATTACAAAGCAAATAAAAAATGAAAAATAAAGGCTTTACATTAATAGAACTTTTAGTCGTAGTAGCAATTATAGGTATCTTAGCTGCAGTAGGTGTAGTTGCTTATAGTGGATATACAAAAGGTGCAAAAAAAAGTGCTGTATTAGCTAATCATAAAAGTATTGTAAAAGATCTTTCTGCTAGAATGTTATGGTGTCAAACAGGTAACAGTTATTACACTTATAAAGATTATAGTGGATCTGGTGCCTATATTGATTGTAATTATGCAACATGGTCTTTAACTGGAAATTTATCACTTTATTATAAAACTTTTTTTAAAAATCCACATGGTGCAGTAAATGGTGCGTGGGATTATTCTACATATTTTGTAGGAAGAAATCAGATACCAACTTCGTGTAGTGCAACACAGCTTGGATATACTTTTCTAACAAGTTTTGATAGTCCTAAAGCTTATTTTAAAATTGGCACTTGTTATGAATTAAATAAAGCACCAATAACAAATGAAATAGATAGGTATCCATAATTATGAAACAAAAAGGCTTCACACTAATAGAACTTTTAGTCGTTGTCGCAATCATTGGTATCTTAGCTGCAGTAGGCGTGGTTGCTTATAGTGGATATACTGCAGGTGCAAAAAAACAAACCATGGCTAGTAATCAAAAAATGATTCAAAAGTATGCTATGGCAGAAATTTTAAAATGTCAGTCTGGAATTGATCTAACGGAAGGTCCAGATAGCAGTAAGCACATAAAAACATGTTCTACAGGTGGCGCAGGTAATATAGACAGTAATATTTGGGCTCAGTATTTTATAAATGTTTTTGAAAGCAAAATAATAAATCCTTACAAAACAACACCAAGCAATCCTGACGGTTTACTAAATAGTGGTCCAACGAGAAATGCGGGTGAAATAGTTTTAGTAGGCTGGAATAAATGTGATATTAGCCCATGTTTTTTAATCGATGCAGCTTATGATGATAAAGGTACTAAAAAATCATTAGATCCAATGTTGCAGGTACCAACTGGATTTTAATTATGAATAAAAAAGGTTTCACATTAATTGAACTATTAGTTGTTGTAGCAATAATTGGTATCTTAGCTGCAGTAGGTGTAGTTGCTTATAGTGGATATACCGCTGGTGCAAAAAAAAATACCACAAAGGCAAACAACAAATTAATTGTAAATTACATTATAAATGAATGGACAAGATGTGAAATTGGAGAAACAGCAGTTATGCCACTAAATGGAGTAAATCAATTAACCTGTAGTTCAGGAAAAATTAACGCAAATGTAGCAGTTGCAGCTCATAAAGTAATGAAAACTAAGATTAAAGATGTTTATGGAAACACAGATCTCCAAGTAGGCACTTTTTACAATTGTAAACCTAGTGGTAGCAATAAATTTGAGGCACAAGGTCAAATTTCTATAGCACAGGGATATGATCATTCAAAAGGTAAAACTTTTGTATATGTTTATACTTGCCTAGAGGACACTGGCTCTCCTCTTATTACAAATATTCCGTTAGATTAATTATTAATTATGAAAAAATAAATGATTGAATTCTTATTTAAAGTATCACTTCTAATCCTAGGTTTAATAGTAATTAGGTTTGGTATCATTCAGATTAGAAAGTACAAAAAGGGAGAAATTAGATCAAAGAATAATATTTTCAGTCAAATTTCATTTTTAATTTTCTTTGCTGCAATTATAGGGTTAGTTATTTATTCAATTCTAGGTTTACTTGAGTAAGCTAATTTATCTCATTTTATAATTTTTATATTCTAATAAAGAGCTTGAATATGAAAAAAATTATCATCACTTTTCTCAGTATTTTATCTGTCTTTAATTATGCTAACGCTAAAGATTTTTTCTTAAATATAACTGACCAAATAGCGGAAAATGAGTTTCGATTAAGCTATGGAGTTTCAGTTACAGATGTTAACCAAGATAATAAATATGATTTTGTGGTAACTGGCTTTGGTTTTAAAAATCTAGCTCTTTCTTATAAAGATGGAAAACTAATAAATATTGTAAACGAAAAAATATTTACAGATGAAGAGAGAAGAACGATAGGTGTTGCTGCATGTGATATCGATCAAGATGGCTATGAAGAAATATATTTTTTAAATACTGATACATATAGTGGATCAAAAATTTATTCTGATCGATTAATAGATTTAAATAGCAATAAATTTGAGGATTTATTTGAAAAAGAAATTAATCAAACCGAATTAAACTTAACCGCTGGAAGATCTGTTGTTTGTGTAGATAGAAATGGAGATGGTGCTTATGGTATTTATGTTGCAAATTATGGAGGTCCTACTCGATTTTATGAATTAATTAGAGATAGAATAAAAGACCAAGCTAAATCATTATCAATTGATAAAATTACTGGAGGTAGAGCTATTGTGTCAGGACACATTCTTTCAGATAGGTCAGATATTTTTGCTGCAAATGAAAGAGGAGATAACTTTTTATACTATAATTCAAAAGGCTCTTTCCAAGATGTAGCTAAAGAGTATGCAGTTCAAGATAGATTTGAAAATGGTAGAGGCACAGCTTTAAGTGACCTTTTGTATAGAGGAAGATTAGATATTTTATCTTCCAACTGGGATGGAATGCATAGAGCATATGTTTTAGATGGTGATAAATTTAAAGATATATCAACATCTCCATACAACGATCCAACTAAAATTAGAACAGTTATTTCAGCTGATTTTGATAATGATGGATACGATGAAGTTTTTATGAATAATATTGGAGAACCGAATAAACTTTTCAAAGTTTTAGAGGGTGGAGTATTTAAAGAAATTAAAATGGAAAATGGTTTAGAGACCGTTGGACTTGGAACTGGAGCAGCTGTTGCAGATGTTGATGGCGATGGAATTTTAGAATTATTAGTTTCACATGGAGAGTCAGGGTTTCAACCGTTAACTTTATATAAAGCAGACATTAAAAACTTTAATTATCTGCGTATTAATCCACTTAATCAGTATGGTGCTCCAGCAAGAGGTGCAACAGTAACAATGAAATCTAATAAAAGAATTCATTCAAAAACAATAGATGCAGGTTCAGGATATCTCTGTCAGATGGAACCCGTTGCTCATTATGGAATAAGAAAAGGTGAAAAAGATTTTAAAGTTGAAATTAAATGGACTGATGGATCAATAGAAACATTTGATATTGATGAATTAAATAAAACTTACGAATTTAGACAAAAACTATAGGACAATACTACTCATTATATAGTGTTGAAAAATTATAAAGCTTTTATATATCAAGCTTATGACTATTTGTTCTTTATCATTATTAGCATTATTTGTCTCAGGAATTGTAATGTATCTTTTTAGGGAACCATCTGATGAAGAATTAAAAAAATTCAATAGCAAAACTCAAGACCGAAGTAACTGGTCAAATATGGGTTTTTAAATCATTAATTAATGCACAGTATTAAAAATATACTTAGTCTAATTATATTTATTATTTTTTTTTCAATTCCGATAAATTCAGCAAATTCTCAAGAAAAAAACTATTATCAAGATATCGTTAATGATTGGAATAAAATTTTCCCAGACAGAAATAGAAATGCGGCAGGTCCTAAATTTTTTAAATATATAATAGATAAAGACATCTCTTATGAAGATTTTGTAGAATATAATAAATTATATTGTGCAGTATCAGGTTCTTTAATAAGTCCAAATGCTGTTCCAGAATATGTTTATTTAACTGAAAACAATACAGGCAAAAAAATATGTGGTGAATATTATAGATGCTGCATTCCATGTTCCTGTGATTTAATGAAATATTCAAAAACAACTAAAATGAAACATAAATTTAAAGGCATAGAAAAAGAATTTTATGTTTTCACAATTGAAAATCCTTGTGGGAAAACAGATTTTCCTGAAAGGGTAAACAAAAAATATTTTTGTAATGGCAATGATTTAGATACGAAACAAGTTTCAGTAGTAGATGGAAAACTGGTCATTGGTTTATTACACAAAGCGAAAACCTGTACTCAATATAATGTTAATGCAATAGACAGGCACCAGGTGACAGGCAGATATTGCACTCTTAGAAATAATACTCCATTAGATCAGCTTCAGTCAGGTATGGGAGATATATTCATTAAACTTGCAAGATAACACCAAGATTATATATTCATCAAAATGGTATTGTATAACGAAAAAATAAAACACCTTAGTTGCTCTGATCTTAGAGTATTTTTGAAAAGATTGGTCAAAGATAAGATAGAAAAAGAATGGACTGAGGACTTCATTGATAACATGAACCTCGTAATAATCCCAAGAATGACAATAAAAAGACGATATGAGAATAAGGGTATAGATATGTCCAGACTTATTGATAATCCTACCTACTATCAGCATGTAAAAAAGAGTGTCGACTCCCGTGGCAATCTTGAATTTAAAGATCGATAATTTTTTTCTGGTACGCCAATTTAATCTCTAGCACTGTATCCATATTTTCTGTAAGCTATTTTAATAAAAACAAACTAAAGAGGGAAATATGAACAAATATTTTAAAATAATTGTTGTTTTATTATCATCTCTATTTTTAAGTTTCTCAGCAAATTCAACTGAAGTAAAATTTGGACATGTAGGAAAACCTGGATCTTTATTTTCTGCATCAGTTGACCATTTTGCTAAACTTGCAAATGAGAGATTAGGCAGCAAAGGAAAAGTAACTGTTTTTGGTTCTTCGCAACTTGGTAAAGACAAACAAGGAATGCAAAAACTAAAATTAGGAACAGTTAACATGTGGTTACCTTCATCAGTAATGGCATCTATTCATGATGAGTTTGGTGTATTTGATATGCCTTTCATTATTAAAGACAGAAAACACATGAATAAAGTTGAAAGCCAAGTTTTACCAGGAATGTTTAAAAATCTTGAAGATAAAACTGGATACAAGGTTATTGCTGTTTGGGAAAATGGATTTAGACATATCACAAACAACACTAGACCAATTAACACTCCAGGTGACTTAAAAGGAATTAAATTAAGAACACCTAAATCAAAATGGAGAGTTAAAATGTTCCAATCATATGGTGCAAACCCAACTCCAATGTCTTTCTCAGAAGTATTTACTGCTTTGAAAACAGGAACAATGGATGGACAAGAAAACCCATATGCTCAGATTGCTAGTGCTAAATTCCAAGAAGTTCAAAAATATTTATCAATCACAGGTCACGTTTACACTCCTGCTTATGTAACAGTACATAAAGACCACTGGAGCAAACTTCCTGCAGATGTACAAAGTATTTTAGAGCAAGCTGCTAAAGATACACAAAAATTTGTGTACGCTGAAGCTGCTAATCTTGAAAAATCTTTATTGGGAGTTATCAAATCAGCTGGAGTTCAAGTTAACGAAGCTGACAAAGGTGCTTTCATTAGTGCAAGTAAAGGAATATACGATCAATTCGCGTCAGAAGTACCAACTGGTGGTGCGTTAATTGATAAAGTATCGTCTTTAGCAAATTAACATAATTTGTAACAGGCCCTCTACCAGAGGGCCTGAAAAAAAATGACATTGCAAAAATTTATAAATTCTTACGAAAAAATATTAAAACTAATACTGTTTATAATGATGGTAGCATTAGCAGTAACAGTTTTACTTGGTGTTACTTTTCGTTTCGCTGGCAGTGCTTTGGTTTGGTATGACGAGGTTGCAGCTGTTCAGCTTGCATGGATAACCTATTATGGTTCAGCTTATGCAGCTTTAAAAGGTTCTCATATAAGCGTTCCAAGTATTTTTAAAGCTTTTCCATTAGCACTTAGAAAAATTTTCTTTGTAGTGTCAAAATTAGTTGTTTATGGTTTTTTAATATTGTTGGCTTACTATGGTTATTTAGTTTTAACTCTTATAACAGGAGAAACCTTAGTAACATTAGAGTGGGTTCCGCAACCTTTTGTACAATCAGTTATTCCAATTGCATCATGTTTATTTATTTTATCTGAAACTTTAAGAATTCCTGAAGACTATAAAAATTTAGTTCTTCAAACAACAGGTGACGAGCAAACAGGAGATATTTAATGATAATTCTTACAATGTTTGCAGTCCTTCTACTTCTTTTATCTATCAATGTACCTATCGCTATTGGCCTTGCAGTAACAACAATTATTGCAATGGTATTGAAGACAGGAACAAGTTTTTTAATTGATACTGCAATCGTAATGTTTGATGGATCAATGAAATTTCCATTGATTGCTATTCCTTTATTTATTTTAGCTGGATCAATTATGAATAGTGCTGGTATTTCTAGAAGATTAATTGCTTTTGCTTCAGCGCTTGTTGGATTTATCAAGGGCGGTCTTAGCATGATTAACATTGCCACCTCTATGTTTTTTGCTGAAATTTCTGGATCTGCAGTTGCTGATGTTGCTGCATTAGGATCTATTTTAATTCCAGCGATGAAGAAAAAAGGATATCCAGGTCCTTTCGCTGCTGCAGTGACTTCATCATCAGCGTCTTTGGCGATTATTATTCCACCTTCAATACCAATGATTGTTTATGCAGTAATGGCTCAAAGTTCAGTAGTACAATTGTTTGTAGCTGGAATTGTCCCAGGAGTAATAGGTGGCTTCTTCTTAATGTTAGCAGCATATATTACTGCAAGACGTAAAAATTTTCCTGTTGAAGAAACATTTAATATTCCAAATGTTAAGAAAACTGCAAAAGATGCAGCATTAGCATTTTTATTACCAATTATTATCTTAGGTGGAATTTTTGGAGGAGTAGTAACTGCAACTGAAGGAGCAGGTTTAGCAGTTGTAGCATCATTAGTTATTGGATTTATTTATAAAGAAATAGATTTTAAAAGATTATACGAGTCAGCTTGTGAAGGAGCAATTCAAACAGCTTCAGTAATGTTATTAGTAGCAGCATCTGTATTACTTGGTGAATTTTTAACAATTGAACAAATTCCACAAAAAGTTGCAGAGTCAATTATTGATTTTACAAATAATAAATATGCAGTCTTAGGAATACTTAATGTATTTCTTTTAGTAATAGGTTTCTTTTTACATTCAGTTGCTGCAATAATTTTAACAGTTCCAATTGTAATGCCATTAGTTAATGCGGTAGGTATTGATCCAGTTCACTTTGGTATAATTGTAACTTTAAATTTAGCAATTGGTCAACAAACACCACCAGTTGCAAGTGTTCTTGTTACAGCTTGCTCAGTTGCAAAAGCAGACATTTGGGATGTAACAAGATCTAATATATCCTTTATATGCGTGTTATTAGTATTGTTAATGTTAGTAACTTATGTACCAGCTATACCGATGACATTAGTTGAGTTTTTTTATAGGAGCTAAATGATTAAATTAATTAAAGTAAATAAAAAAAATAAACATTTAGTTGAAGTTATTATTAATAGACCAGAAAAACTAAATGCAATGACTAAGCCAATGTGGATTGAGCTTGGCAAAGTTTTCAAAAAGTTATCCAAAAATAAAAATTTAAGATGTATTATTATAAGAGGAGAGGGTGGTAAATCTTTTTCACCAGGAAATGATATTGGAGAATTTAAAAAACAAAGGTCTTCATCAAAATTAGCAAAATCGTACGGTAAATTTTTACACGGAACACTTGGAGCAATTTTTGATTGTCCAATACCAACAATTGCTTTGATAGAAGGAATATGTGTTGGTGGTGGATTAGAAATAGCAGGATGTTGTGACATTAGAATTTGTGGCAAAAGCTCTAGGTTCGGAGTTCCAATTAAAAGATTAGGCTTAACAATGGCTGCAAAAGAACTTGAGGTGCTTTTAAAAGTAACCAATTACACAACTGCAATGGAAATATTATTTGAAGGAAGAGTCTTTGGAGCTGATGAAGCATTTCAGAAGAGGCTAGTTAATAGAGTAGTTAACGACAAAGATGTTGAAAAAGAAGCTTATAAATCAGCTGAATTAATATGTGAAGGTGCTCCAAAAGTTGCAAGGTGGCATAAGCAATTTGCAAGAAACATTTTAAAAAATGGAAAAGTCACAGAAAAAATAAATAATCTTGGTTACAAATGTTACGATACCCAAGACTTTAAAATTGGATATCAATCTTTCTTAAACAAAACAAAACCAAAATTCAAAAATAAGTAATAGATGACTGCATCATTAAAAGGCATTCGTGTACTTGAAATGGCACAAATAATGGCTGGCCCAACTTGTGGATTATTATTAGCTGATCTAGGTGCAGAAGTAATTAAAATAGAAAAGACACCAGGAGGAGATGATACCAGAAACTTCTTGCCACCAGAAATTAATGGAGAGTCCGCAGCTTTTATGATGATGAATAGAAATAAGAAAGGTATCGCATTAAATTTAAAAGACAAAGATGGGATAGAGATATTTAAAACGATGGTAAAAAATTCTGATGTAGTTTTGGAGAATTTTAGAAAAGGGACATTAGAAAAATTAGGCGTTGGATATGATGTTATGTCAGAAATTAATCCTAAAATCATTTTATGTGAAATATCTGGATACGGTAGAACGGGTCCTTACGCAGATAAAGGAGGATTTGATTTGGTTGCACAAGGAATGAGTGGATTAATGAGTATTACTGGCGAAAGTAAAGATAAACCACCAATGAAAGTAGGTGCACCTATAACAGATATTACAGCAGGTTTACTTGCAGCTAGCGGAATTTTGGCAGCATTAGTCCATAGAGAAAAAACAGGAGAAGGACAAAAAGTTGATACATCTTTATATGAAGCAGGTATTGTTCATACTTACTGGCAGTCTGCTATTGCAGGTGCAACTGGAGAGTCACCTGGTCCTTTAGGATCAGCACATCCTTTAACAGCTCCTTATCAAGCATTTAAAACAAAAGATAAATGGATTACGGTGGGTGCATCAAATCAAAACACTTGGCTTATGTTACTTAAAGCAATTGGTCGTGAAGACTTGCAAGAAAATGAAAAATTTTCATCAAATTTAAATAGAAAACAAAATTTAAAAGAATTAGTTGATATTCTTAACGAAGAACTAATTAAAAAAACTTCTAGTGAATGGTTAAAAATCTTTGATGATAATGGATTACCATGCGGTCCTATAAACTCGATAACAGACATGTTTAAAGATCCTCAAACAATTGAAAGAGAAATGGTTATAGAGGTAGATAATAAAAAAGCAGGTAAAAGTAAGGCTATTGGTATGCCAATTAAATTTTCAAAAAGTAAAACAGAAAAATCAAAAGGTGCTCCAAATTTAGGAGAACATACAAAAGAAATTATGCAAATTTTTGGTTACAAAGATGACCAGATTGAAGATTTTTATAATAGAAAAGTAATTCTTTAATTAACAGTTTCAAAAATTTTAAATAATAATTCTGAGACATGCTTACCTTTTTTATCAGATAAATCAGATATTTGATGTCTACAGCTTGTACCATTTGCAACTATAAAATCTTTTTCATCACTATTATTGATTGCAGGTATCAAAGAAAGATTTGCCATTTTTTTGGATACCTCATAAGTTTTACTGTCATATCCAAATGAACCAGCCATTCCACAGCAACTAGACTCTATCATTTTATTACTAATATTTAATTCTGATAAAAGATTAGTTAGCCCCTTCATTCTATCTTGTGATTTTTGATGGCAGTGCCCATGAATTAATACATTTTGATCAAACTTATTAGCTTTAATATTATTGTTATTTCTTATTTGTTCTAAAATAAATTCCTCAAGTAGATAAAATTTATTTTTAATTTGTTCTTTATTATTTACATTCTTTAAAGTCTGATATTCATCGTTAAATGTTAATAAACAGGATGGTTCAATACCTACAACTGGTAAATCTACATAATTATTTTGTATAACGTAATCATTAAATCTATTTAGCTCTTCAGAGGCTTTGTCTAATTGACCGTAAGATATATAAGTTCTTCCACAACAAAGGGGTCTCTTTAATTTATCTTTACCAAAACTTGGTATAACTGCCTGATATCCAAATTTATTTAATACTTTAATTGCATAAACTAAATTTTCATTTTCAAAGTTAATATTAAATGTATCTGCAAACAAAATTACTTTATTTTCTGATACTGTCTGACTGTCGTAAATTTCTCTTAATGCATTCTGGTTTTGAACTTCAGGCATAGACCTTGCTGTTGCAAAACCAAACTTTTCAACGATTGTTGAGATTAGTGGTAGGTTTTTAACCTTGTTGAATATAGGAGCAACAATCTTTAATAACCAAATAAGTCTTGGCATATCTGAGATAACTCTATCTTTAATTCGCATACTAAATTTTTTATAGTAATGAGAAAGAAACTCAGATTTCATCTTAGCCATATCAACCGACATAGGACATTCTCTTTGACAAGCTTTACAGCTGACACATAACTCCATAGTTTCATACATTTCTTTTGATGCAAATGAACCCTCTGGAAGCTGGTTAGATAAAGCTAATCTTAAAGTATTTGCTCTACCTCGAACTAAATCTTTTTCTTCTTTAGTTACTCTGTATGATGGACACATCACACCAGAGTCTAACTTTCTACAAGCACCATTGTTATTACACATTTCAACAGCATCAGAGAATTGACCCCAATTAGACCAATCGTAATGTGTATCTATATTTTCTGTTTGATAACCTGATTTGTATCTCATTAAAGATCTATCATTTGATTTAAATGGATGAACAATTTTTCCAGGATTTAAAAGGTTTTTACTATCGAATGTATCTTTTATTTCTTCAAATGCATTTGTGATTTTTTTACCAAACATCATTTCATGAAATTCTGATCTAACAATTCCATCACCATGTTCTCCTGAGTGAGAACCTTTATAATCTTTAACCATTTCAAAAGCTTCTTCAGATATAGATCTCATATTTTGTATATCTTTGTCAGATTTCATATTTAAAACTGGTCTTACATGAAGAGTTCCAACGGATGCGTGCGCATAAAACATTCCACTTGTCCCATATTTTTTGAATATTTCTTTTAATCTAGCTGTGTAGTCAGCTAGGTGTTCTAGAGAAACTGCACAATCTTCAATGAATGCAACTGGTTTTTTATCACCTTTCATTGACATCAAAATATTTAATCCAGCTTTTCTTATCTCAAAAACTTCTTTCTGTTCTGAAAGATTTGAATAATATGAAAACTCGTTTTTTTTGTTTTGGTTTAAAACTAAATATTCTAAATCCTTTATTTTCTTTTCATATACGCTTTTCTCGGTATCTATAAATTCTACCATCAAAACAGCTTCAGGATTTCCTTTGATATATTTTTTTATACCTCCAGCATACATTGGTATTTCTTTTGCTAAATTTAATAAATTTTGGTCCATCAACTCAACGCAAGTTGGTTTTAATTTTACTATCTCTTTTGATAATTCCATTGCTTGATGAAAATTATCAAAGTAGCAGACACCCAAAATTTTATTCTTTGGTATTTCAGATAGTTTTAATTTTATTTTATTAAATAAAGATAATGTTCCTTCAGAACCAACAAGAAGATTTGATGAGTTGAAGCCTTCAGGATCAATTAAATCAATGTTATATCCTCCAACTCTTCTCTGTGTTGTTGGCCAATTATCATCAATTTCGCCTCCAACTTGTTGTCTCACATCAATGAATTTATCTATGATTTTATAGAGTCTATCTTGATTGTTCTTTGTAGCTAAATAATTCTTATTTATTTGATCAAAATTAAATATAGAGCCATCATCTAATATTGCTTCAATAGCTAATACATTATGAACCATATTGCCATAATATAAAGATCTTGATCCACAGGAATTGTTAGCTGACATTCCTCCAATAGTTGCTCTACTACTTGTTGAAACGTCTACTGGAAACCAAAGACCGTATGGCTTCAAATAAGCATTTAGATGATCTAATACGACACCTGGTTGAACCCATACATATTTTTCTTCAACGTTTAGTTCTAAAATTTTATTTTGATGTTTGCTGTAATCTAATACAACACTTTCTCCAACAGTTTGACCACATTGAGAGCTTCCACCTCCTCTAGCTAATAGAGGTACAGAATTCTTTTGTGAATACTCCATTAAACTTAGAACATCATTTGTATCTTTTGGAAGAACTACACCAAGAGGTTTAATTTGATACACAGAAGCATCGGTACTATATCTTCCACGTGAGAATTCATCGAATAAAGTTTTACCATCAACTTTACTGCTAATTTCTTTACCAATTTTTTGTATCTGATCTGAATTAAACCGCATAAAACTTAATTAAAGGTTTATTTATTTTTGTAAACCAGTTTACCGAACTTTTTTAACGCGGCCTCTGAAATCTCTAAACCTAAACCAGGTTTTTCATTTAAATGTATCCATCCATCACTCATTTTATGTGGATTTTCAAATAATTGTGCTTGAAGAGGATCTCTCTCATCATCAAATGACTCAACAATTCTCCCAGCTGGAGTTGATGCTACTAATGGAGCGTGAATATAACAATCATGATGTGGTGCTACATCTATATGATTTAATTCGCATAAAGCTGAAAGTTTTTTTCCATTAGTAAAACCTCCAAACATTGTGCAATCAAATTGTAAAATTTGTATTGCCTCTTCTTCAATCATGGACCTGCATCCATAAATAGTTATTTCACTTTCACCACCTGATAATGGAATTTTAGTTTGTTTTGATAAGAGTTTTAAAGTTCTTCTATCATCTTCCCATCTAACAGGTTCTTCAATCCATGTTGGATTAAATCTCTCAAATTCTTTTACACCTTCAATTGCAGTTTTTAGATCCCATGCTCTATTAACATCAATCATTAAACCTTTTTGATCTCCAATTTCATCTCTAATAATTTCTAATCTCTTAGCATCTTCTTTGATGCTAAGTCCTCCCACTTTAACTTTAAAACTTTGATGACCAATGTTTACTAATTTTTGTATTTCGTCTCTTAGCTCTTTTTCATCTTTACCATCTCTGTAGTAAGCACATGTTACATAAACGGGAATTTTATTTCTGTATCCACCAAATAATTTGTACAATGGGATGTTTGAAGCTTTTCCTATCAAATCCCAACAAGCAATATCTAATGCTGCTGAAATTCTGATTAATGCCTCTTTGCTCCAACTTTTTTCGCTACTGGTTCGAGTATCAGTTAATTTAAAAATTTTTTCATAAATTTTTTCAGGGCAAAATGGATCTTCTCCAATTATTAAATCTTGTAAGCCATTTGAAAATGGTTTGATGATAGGAGTAATATCAGTGTAGCTTGTTGCTAAACCAAAGCCTGAATGACCATCTTTGGTTTTAATTTTAATCAAGAGTTCATTAGCTGTTGGCACAATGAAGTGACTAACCCAATGTGGCTTTACTTCGTCTGGATTATTAAGAACATAAACTTCCAGGCTATCAATTAAATTACTACTATTTGTCATACATTATAGATTTGCTTATATAATTTCTTTAGCATATACAGCGGTATGGCAATTTCAAATAATATAAGACCTGGTCGACATTTTTTACAAATTCCAGGACCAACAAACGTTCCAGATAGAGTTCTAAGAGCTATGGATTATCCAACTATAGATCATAGAGGACCAGACTTTGCTGAATTAGGATTAAGAGTTTTAGATCGAATAAAATTAATTTTTAAAACTTCTGAACCTGTAATAATTTTTCCAGCTTCAGGAACAGGTGCTTGGGAAGCTGCACTTGTAAACACTTTAAGTGCTGGTGATAAAATCTTGATGTTTGAAACCGGACATTTTTCAACTCTTTGGTGGGATATTGCTCAAAAATTTAAAATTGAAGTAGACTTTGTTGAAGGTGATTGGAGAACAGGTGTTGATCCAAACATCGTTGAACAAAAACTTAAAGAAGACAAAGATAAAAAAATTAAAGCAGTTTGTGCGGTACATAATGAAACTTCTACTGGTGTTACAAGTAGAATTGGAGAAATTAGAAAAGCTATGGATAATGCGCAACATCCAGCTTTATTATTTGTTGATACGATATCTTCATTAGGTTCTATAGATTATAAACATGAAGAGTGGAAAGTTGATGTGACTGTTGGCGGTTCTCAAAAAGGATTGTTATTACCACCAGGACTTTCTTTTAATGCAATAAGTTCTAAAGCTTTAGAGGCATATAAAACATCTGAGTTACCAAAATCTTATTGGGATTGGGGACCGATGTTAGAAAATAATAAAAAAGGTTACTTTCCGTACACACCAGCTACAAATTTATTTTATGGTTTGGATGAAGCAATCAATATGCTGACAGAAGAGGGTTTAGATAATGTTTTCAAAAGACACAAAAGATTTGCAGAAGCTACAAGAGTTGCAGTTAACTCTTGGGGATTAGAAATACTTTGCAAAAATCCAGAAGAATACTCAGACTCATTAACAGCAGTAATGGTTCCAGAAGGTCATGATGCTGATTTTTTAAGAAAAACTATTTTAGATCACTATAATATGTCTTTAGGAACAGGTCTTGCAAAAGTTGCTGGTAAAATTTTTAGAATTGGCCACTTAGGTGATTTTAACGAACTAATGTTAGCCGGAACATTGGCAGGTGTTGAAATGGGTTTAATGAAATCTAAAATACCTTATAAAAAAGGTGGAATACTTAAGGCACTTGAGTATCTTTGTTAATTAATCAAGTTACAAATCATGCTTGATTTTTGCATCATAGGATCAGGAATTTCTGGATCAACGATAGCAAAATTATTAAATAAAAAATATTCCGTTGCAGTTTATGATAAAGCAAGAGGTTATGGTGGAAGAAGTTCATTTAAAAAAT
>CACANA010000008.1 GCA_902533775.1 uncultured Pelagibacteraceae bacterium | reverse complement strand
TTGCGGAACTCCCCTTGACGCTGGAGCTATTCCTACTAATTCAAAATTTCCTAAAACTTTGTTATCAGATGCCATTTCTCTTTCACCTTGAAGAACTCTGATTGATACAGCCGGTTGATTATCTTCAGCTGTTGAGAATACTTGACTCTTTTTCGTTGGAATTGTGGTATTTTTATCGATTAGTTTTGTTGATACACCACCTAAAGTTTCTATTCCTAACGATAAAGGGGTTACATCCAAAAGTAATACATCTTTTACATCGCCTTGTAATACCCCTGCTTGTATTGCAGCACCCATTGCAACAACTTCATCAGGATTTACAGATTTATTAGGATCTTTTCCAAAAAAATTTTTTACTTCATCAATAACTTTTGGCATTCTAGTCATACCACCAACCAATACTATTTCATCCACTTCACTTGCAGATAAACCTGCATCTTTTAGAGCAGTTTTACATGGTGGAATAGTTCTTGAGATTAGATCTTCTACCAAAGCTTCAAGCTTCGCTCTTGTCATTTTTAAGTTAATATGTTTTGGTCCGGTTTTATCCGCTGTTATAAATGGCAAATTTATTTCAGTTTGAGTTGCTGATGATAATTCTATTTTAGCTTTTTCAGCAGCTTCTTTAAGTCTTTGTAGTGCTAATTTGTCAGACTTTAAATCAATACCATTTTCTTTTTTGAATTCCGATAAAAGATAATCAACTATTGCGTTGTCAAAATCTTCTCCACCTAAAAAAGTATCACCATTAGTTGATTTTACTTCAAACACTCCATCCCCTAATTCAAGAATTGAAACATCAAATGTTCCTCCACCTAAATCATAGACAGCTATTTTTTTGTTTGCTTTTTTGTCTAAACCATAAGCTAGAGATGCTGCTGTTGGCTCATTTATAATTCTTAAAACTTCAAGACCTGCTATTTTACCTGCATCTTTAGTAGCTTGTCTTTGAGCGTCATTAAAATATGCTGGAACAGTTATAACTGCTTGTTTTACTTCTGAACCTAAATATTTTTCTGCAGTCTCTTTCATTTTTTGAAGTGTAAAAGCCGAAATTTGTGATGGTGAATATTTTTGACCCTTTGCTTCTATCCATGCATCACCTTTATCAGAATTTACTATTTTAAAAGGAGCAGTTTCTACGTCTTTTTTAACCGTTGGATCGTCAAAATTTCTTCCAATTAATCTTTTTACTGCAAATATTGTATTTTCAGGGTTTGTAACAGCTTGTCTTTTTGCAGGTTGACCTATTAATTTCTCACCTTCATCTGTGAATGCAACAACTGAAGGTGTCGTTCTTGCTCCCTCAGCATTTTCCAAAACTTTTGCTTGTGTCCCTTCCATAACCGCTACACAAGAGTTTGTTGTTCCTAAATCTATTCCTATAACTTTACTCATAATTAATCCTGTTTGATGCTCATATAAGTGCTAATTTTACAACTACAACCATTATAAATAATTAATTTTTTACCTCTTTTTCCTCATTTTCTTGGTTTTTTTGGTTATTCTGTTTATCTTCAACTTTTTTTTTAGATACAGCCACTAATGAAGGTCTTAGTAACCTATCCTTCATCATAAAACCTTTTTGAATTTCTTGAACAATTGTACCCTGATCTTTGGTATTATCTTCGACTTCCATCATAGCCTGATGTAAATTTGGATCTAATTTTTCGTTAATTGCTTTTATCGGTTCAATATTATTTTTTTTGAAAATTGAAATCATATCTTTATTAATAATATCAATGTGCTCTATTAATTTTTTTAGTGTGTCTTTATCTTTTATAGTTTCGTCACTTTCCAGTGTTTGTTTTGATCTCTCCAAATTATCTAAAAGATTTAGCGTTTCTCTTGCAAATGAAAATCCACCATATTCAAAAGCTTCATCTTTCTCTTTTTCAAATCTTCTCCTTTGATTTTCCATTTCAGCAAATGTTCTAGCAACTTTATCTTTAAGGTTTACAATTTCATCTTCAGGCGAAAGTTGTTCCTCTTCCTCTTTTTTTCCAATCTCATTTTCAGGTGAAAGTTGTTCCTCTTCCTCTTTTTTTCCAGTGCCATCTGAGGCCTGTTTATCTTTACTTAGGTCTGAGTTTTCGTCTTTTAAATTTTGATCTTCTTTATTTAGTGTTTCTTCTTTTTCCATTACAGTCTATATGGTAAGAAATTTATGAAATTCTAGATGTTAAAAAAAAAAAATAAGGAAATCGTTGTAGGGTCAAATAATGACGGAAAAATAAAAGAAATTAAAGATTTACTGCCCAAATACTACATTATTACTTCTCCAAAAGATTATGGCCTCAAAAGCCCCAAAGAGAATGGAAATACTTTTCTAAAAAATTCTTTAATTAAAGCGAAGCATTTTTCAAAAAAAACAAAAAAAATTTGTATCGCAGATGACTCTGGGCTTGAAATTGATTTGCTAAATAATCAACCAGGTATTTTTTCTGCAAGATGGGGTGGAAAAAAAGGTGATTTTAGTTTGGCAATATCCAAAGTATATCAAAGACTATCTAAGGTAGATAAAAACTGGAGGTCAAAAAAGATCAAAGCAAGATTTATTTGTGCATTAACTATTTATGGATTAAAAAAAAATCCGATTCAATCTTTAGGAGTCATTAATGGAAGAATTTCAAAAAAAAAAATTGGGAATAAGGGTTTTGGCTATGATCCAATTTTCATTCCTGAAAATAAAAGATTAACATTTGGTCAAATGTCTCAAAAATTAAAATTTAAAAATGATCACAGAGCTCAAGCTTTTAAAAAAATTAAAAAATTTCTTTAAAATTTTTATCTTCAATCTCATAAAAGTTTAATTGATGGGTTATTGTTTTTTTATTTATTTCAAAAATACCTATTTTTCCTTTAAATTTATTTTTCTCAATAAATAAATTTTCATTAGTATTAAAATCATTATTTATTAATAAGTAATATACCAATCCTATTAGATCATAACTTAAAAAAGAGATTTGATTTGGTTTGTTTTTAAAGTTCTGAATGTATTCTTTTTTAAATATTTCAAAATTATCTTTATTTATTGATGGAAAATATATTGGAAGTAATGAAGTTTCCTTGAATAGACTTTCATCAAACCATTGATTTAATGTAATGTATTTTATTCTTTCTGAAGAGACATCTGTATACAATAATGATGTAGCAACACTTTTTAGACTTTCACTAAAATCAGCAATTATTACTGAATCGAAATTAATGAAACCTAAAGTATCTTTTCTTTTTAATTCATCTATTTCCTTCTTTTTATTGAAAGTATTAGAATTTTTTATTCTTTTAATTTCGTTTTCTAAATTTTGTTTTCTTTGTTGATATCTTGTTAAGTCTTCTATTTGCTTTGTTAGTAATGTTGGGTCTTTGCTATAAATAAATTTTTCTTTTAATATTAAATTAGATTTTTTAATAGCTTCTTCAATTTCTGTTTTATAATCTGTTTCAGGAATTAAAAATATTGTATTTTTTAAATTATTTTCACTTAAATATTTTTTAATTGTATTTATTTGTGATATTGCATTTACTCCTGCAGAAATTACATTTTTTGGATTATTTCTAATTTTGTTAGTAAAAGATAAGAATGTTACTTTATTAAGTTCATCTAAATATTTATTACTTTCATTAAATACTGGCCCAATAATTATTTGTACACCATTATTGTAAAGCTCATTTGAGACTTTTAAAGCATCTATCGGGTTTGCTTTAGTATCTTTAGGTATTAATGTAATTCTGTCATCATTAATTTTATTTAAAGCCATTCTTGCAGATTTAAGAATCGAATTACCAATATATGAATATTCGCCTGATAAAGGCACAATTAAACCTATTTTAATTCTCTCATCTGAAATTGCTTTAAGATTTGAGAAAACGATTATAAGAAAAATTTTTAAAACTATGATATATAATTTTCTCATCGTCATTAAATGTATAATTTTGAATTAAATGATAATTTAAAACCTGGGCTATATTGTGTTTCTACGCCGATAGGGAATTTAGGAGACATTACTCTTAGAGCTATATACATACTAAATAAATCAGACTTGATATTGTCAGAAGATACAAGAGTTTCAAGTAAACTATTATCTCGCTTCAAAATCAATACAGAATTATTATCTAATCACAAATTTAACGAAAAAAAAAATGTCAAATATGTATTAAATTTACTGAAAGAAAATAAGATAGTTTCTATTATTTCAGATGCGGGTACTCCAACAATTTCAGACCCTGGTGGAATTTTGATAAACGAGTGCATCAGGAATAAATTTAATATATTTCCAGTTCCAGGACCCTCTGCTGCTGTAGCCGCAATTTCTATAAGCGGTTTTTCGAACAATTTCTTCTTTTGTGGTTTTTTACCAGAAAAGAAATTACAAATTGATCAACTTTTTCAAAAGATCTCCACTTTAAATTCCTCAATTGTTTTTTTTATATCACCTAAAAAAATTAAAAAAATAAAAGCTCAAATCCAAAAATATTTTAATGATAGAGATATTTTAATTACTAGAGAAATGACAAAATTGCATGAGGAATATATTAGAGACAAGGTTAAAAACCTTAATAATATCAATATATTAGAAAAAGGAGAGATTACTGTGGTTATATCAGAAAATTTAAATTTACAAAATAAGTTACAAGTAATTGAAGAATCAGTTAAAAAAAAAATTATTAAAAGTTTAAAGAAAATGTCGATTAAAGATATTACATCAAAAATTAGTAAGGAACATAATATATCAAAAAAAATTATTTATGATTATTGTTTAAAGAAAAAAAATGAAATTTAGAAACTTAATATCAATTGTAACTTTTATTTTAATTTCAGGTTGTGTTGGTTATTCGTCTACTGGAGTTTTAGGTACAGGCGTTTCAGTTGCAATGGATCCAAGAACTATTGGAACACAAATAGACGACTCTTTAATGCAAAAAAATTTGAGAGCAAAGTTAATATTAATGGATAGTGCTTACTTGTTGAAAGTAAAGACCAAAGTCTTGGATGGAAGAATATTTATAACAGGTAAAGTCGATACAGTAGAGGAAAAAATAAAAATCACAAAATTAGGTTGGGAAATAAAAGGAGCAAGATCAGTCAAAAATGATTTAAAGATAAAAGAAAATTTTAACTTTAAACAAACAGCGAAAGATGTCCTTATAACTTCTCAATTAAGAACTGCAATGATAGCGAACAATAAAATAAAGTCTGCAAATTATGATATAGATACTTATAAGAAAATAATTTATGTCTATGGAATTTCACAAAATGAAGAAGAAAGAGCCGAAGTTATAAATGAGGCCAAGGAAATTCTTGATGTAGAAGACGTAGTTACAAGTATTTTTTTAGTTGAGGACTTAAGAGTAATAAAAAACTAATTTGGTTTTTTGTAATTAATCACTCCTGCTGAATATGCTGCAACAGATGCTAAATTTAATATGTCAGATGTTGATGATCTTAATGGAGCAATTTCAATTGCTTGTCCCAAACCAATCAATAACGGCCCAATAACTTTAGCGCCACCTAAAGTTTTCATTATTTTATAAGTTATAGCAGCACTATGTTGACCAGGCATAATTAATATATTTGCATTACCAACAATCTCAGAAAATGGATATAGATCTTTATATTCATCACTTAATGCTACATCAGGCTGCATATCACCATCAAACTTAAAGTTAACCTTTTTATTTTTTAAAATTTCTACCGCATCTCTTATATGTTTAGTTCTAGCTGTAATTGGTTGGCCGAATGTTGAGTGTGAAAGAAAAGCAACCTTCGGCTCAAAACCAAACAATTTTGCAACTCTAGATGCTGAAATAGCAATTTCTGATAGTTCTTCAGATGTTGGATATTCATGAACACTTGTGTCAGCAATAAATACTGTTTTGCCTTTATTAACAATCATATTCAATCCAAACATAATTTCTCCGGGTCTAGGATCTATGGCCTTTTTCACTTTATCAAGAGATTGCCCATACCTCCTCGAATTTCCAGTAACCATTGCATCAGCATCACCACATGCAACCATACATGAACCCCATATAACTCTATCATTTCTAACCATTTTATCACAATCTCTTTCAAGCAATCCCTCTTTTCTTTGCAGTTTTTTAAATAAATAATTCACATATTTTTTTCTTTTATCGCTTAAGGTAGAGTTCACAATTTCAATATCAAAGTTTTCTCCATAACCAATTTCTCTAAGTTTTTCTTTAACCACCTTTTCTTTAGCAACTAATATAGGTGTGCCTAGTCCACTATTTTTAAATGCTATTGCAGCCTTTAAAGTATTTTCATCTTCACCATCTGCAAAGACAACTTTTTTATTTGTTTTTTTAATTTGGTTATTAATTCCTTGCATAATCGTAACTGATGGATCCAGTCTTTGTTTTAGTTGTTCGGAATATTGATCGAAATTTTCAATTTTTTTTCTAGCTACTCCAGATTTCATAGCAGCTTTTGCTACTGCTACCGGTATTACACTTATTAACCTTGGGTCAAAAGTTGACGGTATAATATATTCTTTCCCATAATTTGGCCTTTCACCACCCATTGCAGCCGCAACTTCATCAGGTACAAATTCTCTTGCAAGTGAAGCAATAGCATTAGCTGCAGCAACTTTCATTTCTTCATTTATAGTTTTAGCTCTAACATCAAGGGCTCCTCTAAATATATAAGGGAAACCAATTAAATTATTAACTTGATTTGGATAATCTGATCTACCTGTTGCTATAATTGCATCATCTCTTACTTCCTCTATATCTTCTGGTTTTATTTCTGGATCAGGATTTGCGCATGCAAATATAATTGGATTTTTTGCCATCTTTTTCACCATACTTTTTTTTACAACACCCGCAGCGGATAAGCCTAAAAATACGTCTGCATTCTTCATTGCATCATCTAAACTTTTATCTTTTGTATCTACCGCAAACTCCTTTTTCCAAGTATTAATATCTTTTCTCTTTTTATTTATGACACCTTTTGTATCCAACATTTTTATATTATTTTTTGGAATACCACTGCTTCTAAATAATTTTGCACATGCCATAGCTGCAGCACCTGCACCATTAATAACTATTTTAATTTTTTTTAAGTTTTTTTTTGCGATATCAACTGCGTTAATCAATGCAGCTGTTGTTATGATTGCTGTCCCGTGTTGATCATCATGAAACACAGGAATATCTAGAATTTTTTTTAATTCATCTTCAATTATAAAACAGTTTGGAGCTGCAATGTCTTCAAGATTTATACCACCAAAACTTTTTGATATATGCTTTATGGAATTAATTATTTCTTTTGTATCTTCTGTGTCTATTTCTAAATCTATTGAATCAATATCTGCAAATCTTTTAAATAGAACAGCTTTTCCTTCCATCACTGGTTTTGATGCTATCGCACCCAAATTTCCTAGCCCTAATATTGCTGATCCGTTACTAATTACTGCAACTAAATTTCCTTTTGTCGTGTATTCATATGCTAACTCAGGATCGTTTGCTATTGCTTTTACAGGGGCAGCAACGCCAGGAGAATAAGCTAGGGCCAAGTCTCTTTTTGTAGTTACAGGCTTGGAAGAAACAATCTCTATTTTGCCTGATTTATCATTAGTATGAAAATCTAAAGCTTCTTTATCAGAATAATGTTCAATTTTGTTTTTTTTCATTATTTGTTAGATATACAAAAGGATTAAGTTACTAATATGATTTATGAATTTAATTAAGTCAACAGGCACATTTAGTCTGTTCGTTATTCTAAGCAGAATTTTAGGATACATTAGAGACTTTTTTATTGCTATTTATCTTGGTTCGGGACCAATTGCTGATGCATTCTTCGTAGCATTTAGAATACCAAACACCTTTAGAAGATTATTTGCAGAAGGTACCTTTAATGCTGCATTTGTTCCATCTTACACATCAGAACTTTTGTCTAGTAAAAAAAAAGCTCAGAAATTTGCAAACTCAGTATTTAATTTATTAGTCTTAGCACTTTTAATTCTAACAATATTAGTCGAGATTTTTATGCCAAGCTTTATAAAATTGATCGCTCCTGGCTTCTCAGATTTAGATGAAAAATTCAAATTAGCTGTTGATTTAACCAGAATTACTTTTCCATTTTTATTTTTTATAAGTATAGCATCTTTTTTTTCAGCAATTTTAAATTCACATAACAAATTTGCAGCTGCCGCAGCTGCCCCTCTTTTTTTAAATATAATATTAATAATTTGTTTCCTAATTATAAAAAATGATACAGATTTAGTTTACCATCTGAGCTATGCCATAACATTTGCAGGAATTATACAATTTATATTTTTAATTATTTTTACTAGAAAATATTTTTATCCTTATTTTAACTTTAATTTCCAAATAGATAAAAAAATAAAATTTTTTTTTAGGAAACTTTTACCAAGCATATTTTCATCTGGGGTTACCCAAATAAATATATTAGTTGGAACTATAATTGCCTCTTTTCAAGCGAGTGCAGTCTCATATTTGTATTATGCAGATAGAATATATCAGATAAACTTAGCGATAGCAGGGATTGCAATTGGTATAATTATTTTACCCAACCTAAGCAGATATGTTAAAAGTAAAAACAAAATAAGATTAGAAATATTACAAAATAAATCTTTAGAGTTGAGTTTATTTTTAAGTCTTCCTGCTACATTAGCATTAATTTTTGCATCCGAAGAAATTGTTTCTGCGCTTTTTGGATATGGATCTTTTAACGAAGAAAGTGTTAAAAATTCAGCCCGTGCATTATTTTATTTTGCATTAGGTCTACCTGCATTCTCGATGATAAAAATATTTTCAAGTTTTATATTTGCAAGAAATGATACTAAAACACCTTTTTACTTTTCATTGATTTCTGTAATTTTGAATATTGTTATTAGCGTATCTTTATTTAGTAAAATAGGTTTTATTATAATTCCTATAGCAACAACTACTTCCTCATGGTTGAATGGATTCCTATTAATGGTATTTGTTTTAAATAAAAATTATTTTAACTTCAATAACTCGTTTTTTATACAGTTTTTTAAAATATCAGTTTCAAATTTAATTTGTTTAGGATTATTTAAAATATTAATAAATTATTTTGACAATTATTTTATATTTTCAAATAGTTATAAATTTTTAGCAGTTATATTACTAGTTCTTTTAACTTTTGCTTTTTATTTGCTGATTTCAATACTCATTAAGGCCTTTAAAATATCTGATATTAAATTAAACTATTAAATTATGTCTAAAAAAATTTTTTCTGGAGTTCAACCAACAGGAAATTTACATCTGGGGAATTATATAGGCGCAATAAAGAATTTTGTTGATTTACAAAACAACAAAGATAACGACTGTATTTTTTGTGTTGTTGATCTTCATGCCATTACTGTAATGCAAGATCCGAAAGAATTAAAAAGTAATATTAGAGAGACAGCAGCAGCGTTTATTGCAAGCGGTATTGATCCAAAAAATAGTATAATATTCAATCAATCTTTAGTTCCTGCACATTCTGAGGGTTCGTGGATATTAGGTTGTGTTGCTAGAATGGGTTGGCTAAATAGAATGACACAATTCAAAGAAAAAGCTGGAAAAGACAAGGAAAAAGCTAGTGTTGGTTTATATATTTATCCAATTTTAATGGCTTCTGATATTCTTTTATATGATGCTACTCATGTGCCGGTAGGAGATGATCAAAAACAGCATCTAGAACTCTGTAGAAATATAGCTCAAAAATTTAATAACGAATATAAGTGTCCAGATCTCTTAAGACCTCCTGAGCCTCTCATACAAAAACATTTTTCAAGAATAATGAGTTTGAAAGATGGCACAAAAAAAATGAGTAAGTCAGATATTGCTGACGGAAGTAGGATCAACTTAACAGACACAGAGGATCAAATTATTAACAAAATAAAAAAAGCAAAAACAGATAATGATACTTTGCCAGGAAATGAAGATGGACTTAAAGGTAGACCTGAAGCAGAAAATTTAATGGGTATTTACTCTAGCTTAAGCAATCAAAATATTACTCAAACATTAAATGAATTTGAGGGAAAAAATTTTTCTGATTTAAAAAGTAAACTTTCTGAAATAATTGTGACTAAGCTGTCACCTATATCAAAAGAAATTCAAAAATTGTTGTCAGATAAAAAATATATAGATCAAATTTTAGTTGATGGTGCAGAAAAAGCGCAGGATATTTCCTCTAAAAAAGTTAAAAAAATAAAAGAAATTGTTGGTTTTTAATCATTTAATATTTTGAAATAAACACTATATAAGAGCTATGTTTATACAAACTGAAAATACCCCGAACCCAAACTCATTAAAGTTTTTACCTGGTAGGAAGGTATCTAATAATGGTCCTTTAGAAGTTTTAAATCAAGAAGATACAAATAATTTATTGATAAAGAACTTACTGCAGATAAATGGAGTAACTGGAGTATTTTTAGGGGAAGATTTCTTTTCAATAAATAAAGAAGAAAATAAAAGATGGGAAGACATTCAGCATATTGTTATATCTTATGTAAATGAGCATTATGCTAATGGCAACACCTGCATTATAGATAAAATAAATGAAGAAGAGCAAAACGAAAATTATTCAGAAATTGAAAAAAAAATAATAAGTATTCTAGATTCTAAAATCAGACCTGCTGTTGCAAGAGATGGTGGAGATATAAAGTTCCAAGAATTCAAGGATGGAAAAGTTAAAGTTTTGTTAAAAGGCAGTTGTTCAGGTTGTCCATCTTCAACTCTCACTTTAAAAAAAGGTGTAGAAAACTTGCTTTGTCATTACATTCCTGAAGTTAAAGAAGTTTTAGCTGTATAATTAATTAATAATAACTATATTCAAATTGATGGTTAAACGTACAAAAAATAAAAGTATTAAACTAAAGCTAAAGAAAAATAATATATTTAGATTTTCATCAATTAGTCTTTTGGTGATTTTCTCATTTTTTACATTACCTACTATAAATATTTTTTTAGATAAAAATTTAAATTTCAAAAAATCTGTAATCACAAATGCTGGTGTAAATTTTGACCAAGAACTAGAAAAAAGAAAAAAAATCCTTGATGGTGATAAAGAAACTAAAACAAATAAACTTAATCTAAAAAATATTTTTGCTGATATTGATTTTTTTAGTACAAATGATGAGGGCCAAAATTCAATAAGATTTGATGCAAGAACTATTGAGCAATTGTTTAAAGATACAAATTATAATCTTGAAAGAGTTAGAGAGACTAAGTTGGTAAATATAGGTAATAAAATTGACCATCTTCCAAAAGAGATTAAAAGCATTGAAAACTCAAAAAAAAGAAAAAAACTATTTATCCAGATAGTTTTGCCATTAATCGTAGAAGAGAATGCTAAAATTCGACTTGATAGAAAGGAATTATTTAGAATATTGGGCAAAAATATTAATACGCAAAAAGAAAAGAACTGGTTAAAAGAAAAATTTAAACAATATGGTTTAAGAGATGGAGATTTTTATTCTTTGAAAGTTAGAATGGATGAAATACCTGTCTCCCTAGCACTTGCTCAAGCTGCTAAAGAAACCGGATGGGGTACATCGAGATTTGCACAAGAGGGTAATGCATTATTTGGACAATGGACATGGAATGGCGAAGGAATTAGACCAGCAGGTGTGGATAAAGACGCAAAACACAAAGTTGCGAAATTTGCAGTCCTTAAAGCATCAGTAAGAGCATATCAGCGAAATTTAAATACTCATAGCAGTTATATCGAATTTAGAAAAGAAAGAGCAATTCAAAGGGACAACGATGAAAAATTAGACAGTTTAAAGCTGGTGCATTATTTAGATAAATATGCAGAGACAGGGCAACAATACATTGACGTGTTAAAACAAATTATAAAGCAAAATTCTCTTACGGATTTTGACGATGTAAATGTAATGCCTACAAGTAACAAGACTAAAAAATTAATTTAATTTTGAACAAATTGGAAACCTGAAAATCTCCACCCATTTTCATCTTTTAAAGAACAGTTAATTCTCCCTCTTCTTTCAATAAATTTTTCTGAAAAATTAATAGTTAATATATTGTCGTTCAAGATAATTTTTGTTTTTCTCCATTTTGAGCCTTCATTTGAAAAGCAATTAATATTTTCTAAATTTTTTTGATCTTCGAAAAATTCTATCGTCATTTTAGGTGGGTTTTCTCCATCATTCATAAATTTGTTTTCAGGTTTAACAATTTTATACTGAAGTGGCAAATAAGATATTACCTCTTTAAATCTTTTCATTTCTCCATATTTTTCGTTTATAGGGAATCTTGGTAGCTCATATTTATCTTTATTTAAATCAATAACACCTGAATGTTGGCCAAATGCAAATTCAAAATTGTTTGCAATATAATTTTTCTGCTCTAAATTATATTCACCAAAGGGATAAGAAAAATATATTGGATTATATCCCAATTTATCTTTAAAAATTTTAATTGATTCGTCAATATCTTCTACAAACTTTTGAAAAGCAAATTTAGTTAAATAATCGTGAGAATGTGAATGATTACCAATGTATGCAAAGTTCTCTTTTTCTATTTCTTTTATTTGGTCCCAACTCATATATCCTTTATTCCCAACCGCCTCTGTTGAGACAAATAAAATAAAAGGAATTTTTTCCTGTTTTAAGATTGGCCACGCATTTTCATAGAAAGATGTAAATGCATCATCAATAGTTAATAAAATTTTTTTTTGTTTTTTAACCTTTTCAAAATTTATTGAAAATTCACCAGGATTATAAAAATGTAAATTATCTTCTTTTATTAAATTAATATGTTTTTTAAATATATCTAATCTTATATTTGTTGATGGATACTTATTTTCTTCAAATCTATGATACATAATTGCCAAAACTCCTTGTTCATTCTTAAAATATTTTTTATTTACTACTTCAGCTTTAACGTTTAAAAAAATAATAAAAAAAATGAATACTTTAGTTATTAATGCTGCAGATGATAAAATTTTATTTTCTCTCATAACCAACTTAGAATCTTATACTACCGCTCATACAAACAGTAGAGAAAATTTTGATAAAATAATGATATTAATTTTGAATTTTCTTAAAGAGCATGATTCAGGTTTAGATAAAATAAGTGAAATATTTGTAAACCAAGGTCCTGGGAAAATCTCAAGCATTAGAAATTCGATAGCAATTGCTAAAGGCATTGCTTTTGCAAAAAATATTGATTTATATGGATTTTTGAGTGAACATTTAACTGATAAAGATGTAAATCAGTTAGTAAAAACTGATAAAAAAAACTTTACAAATATTAATTTGATTAAACCCCTTTACTCGAGTTAAAATATATTATGTTAGAAACTATTGAAGAAAAATGCCAAAAAAATGGTGTAAAACTTACAGATCAAAGAAGGATAATCGCAAGAGTAATATCCGAATCTAAAAAAACATATGGAGAATCTGACCATCCAGATGTTGATGAATTATATAATAGAGTTTCTCAAATAGATTCTAAAATTAGTATTGCTACTGTTTACAGGACAGTTAAGCTTTTTGAGGAAGCAGGTATATTAACAAAACATGATTTTAAATCTGGAAAGGCAAGATATGAATTAAATGATGATCATAATCATTTGATTGATATAAAAACTGGAGAGATAATAGAATTTGTTGATGAAGAAATCGAAGAATTACAAAAAAAAATTGCTGATAAATACGGTTATAAGCTTGTTGATCATAAATTAGAACTATACGGTATCAAAAAAAAATAATTCATGCATAAGAAGATTTTTATAAAGACATTTGGTTGTCAAATGAATGAGTATGATTCTAACAGGATATACGATGCTGTTAGGTCGATAGGTTATAATAAAACTGAAAACCAAGAAGAGGCTGATTGTTATATTTTAAATACTTGTCATATTAGAGATAAAGCTAAAGATAAAGTTTATCATGAGATTGGGAGAGTAAAAAAATTATATAAAGACAAAAAAAAACCAATTATGGTTGTTGCAGGTTGCGTTGCACAAGCTGAAAATACTGAGATGCTTAATAGAGAGAAATATATAGATTTAGTTATAGGTCCTCAATCTTATCAAAAAATAAATAATCTTTTAAAAAACTTTGAAGAAGAAAATAAAGTTGAAGAAACTGAATTCGACTCAGTTTCAAAGTTTAGGTACCTCGATAATATTAAAAATAACAACACCAATGTTTCATCTTTTTTAACGATTCAAGAGGGTTGTGATAAGTTCTGTCACTTTTGTGTTGTTCCTTATACTAGAGGACCAGAGTATTCTAGACCATTCAAAAGAATTATTGATGAAGCTGAGAGATTGATAAAGAATGGATCTAGAGAAATAACTTTTCTTGGTCAAAACGTAAATGCATATTCTTATAAAGACGGATCTAGGGAGTACCGACTGTCAGATCTTATAAATACACTCAGCAAATATTCCGAAATAAGTAGAATTAGGTATACCACATCTCATCCAAGAGATATGACAGATGATCTTATTGAATGTTACAAAAATTCAAAAAAATTAATGCCTTTTGTTCATTTACCAATTCAAAGTGGTTCTGACAGAATATTAAAAATGATGAACAGAAAGCATACTGTAAGTTATTATTTAAACATTTATGAAAAATTAATCAAAATTAATCCTGACATAAAATTTTCTAGTGACTTTATTATTGGATACCCCGGAGAAACAGAGAATGATTTCAAAGAAACCATAAATTTAGTTAATAAAATTAAATTTATAAATTCATTCTCATTTATTTTTAGCCCAAGACCAGGGACAAAGGCTGCAGAATTAGAGATTACTGATAAAGATAAACTTAAAAATAGACTGATAACTATTCAAAAAAAATTATTTAGCAATCAAATAGAATTAAATAAATCTTTAGAAGGAAAAACTTTAGAGGTGCTTGTTGAAAACAAACTTAAAAACCAAAACAAATATTTTGGAAGAAATAAATTTTTAAGTTCAGTTATTTTTGATGGTAATGAAAGTCATATTGGTAAATTAATTAAAGTGAATATCGAAAAAAGTAATCAAAATTCTTTATTTGGTAAAGTAACAGATGAAATGAAAGCAGCATAATTTGAAAAATTTTGCAAAATCAAAAATTAATCCTGATATAAAATATGTATATTCAGAAAACAATGCCTTAAGTATTGTATTTCAAAGCAACGAATTACTTTTAGGTGTTTTAGGAGAATTTAATAATAACTTAAAAGAATTAGAAAAAATTACAAATTCTAGCATTTACTCTAGAGGAAACTCAATTTTATTAAAAAATACTCCTGAAAAAAACGAAATAATAAAGAATGCAATTCAATTCCTTGTAGATCAATTTTTAAATAATGGAACATTAGAAAAAAAGGATATAGAGTCATCAGTAAACAAATTTATGATTGATGAAAAAGTTACAAATAAAAGTGGAAATGTTGAATATATAATAAAAACTCCAAAAAAATCTGTAATACCAAGATCAGAGAAACAAAAAAATTATATAAGGGCTTTAAAAGAATCTGATATTGTTATTTCTGCAGGACCAGCGGGAACTGGTAAAACTTTTTTAGCTGTAGCTGTTGCTTTAACAATGTTGCTTGAAAAAAAAATAGAGAGAATCATTTTATCTAGACCAGCGGTAGAAGCAGGAGAGAGATTAGGTTTTTTACCAGGAGATATGAGAGAAAAAGTTGATCCTTATTTAAGACCTCTTTACGATTCATTATATGACTTACTAGATTTTGAAAAAATTCAAAAAAAAATAGAAATTGGAGATATTGAGATTGCACCACTTGCATTCATGAGGGGAAGAACTTTAAAAAATTCATTTGCAATACTCGATGAAGCACAAAATGCAACAGATACTCAAATAAAAATGTTTTTAACAAGAATTGGTGAAAATTCCAAAATAGTAATTAACGGTGATCCTTCCCAAATAGACTTACCTAATAAAACAATGTCAGGTTTAAATAGATCAAAAAAATTACTTGGTCATTTAAAAGAGATATCTGTTGTAGATTTTGATCATACTGATGTTGTAAGGCACCCACTAGTTTCCAAGATAGTCAAGGCTTATTCTGATAAAAATTCAGATTAATGATTAAAGCCAACATAGTTTTAGATAAAAAAATTTGGGAAAAGAAATTAAAAAAACCAGAGATATACTTCAAAAAGAAATTAAACAAATTATCTAAATTAAGCATCTTTAAAAATAAAAACCAAGAATTTACTGTGATGCTTACTAATAATAAAAAAATGAAAGATTTAAATTTAAAATTTAGAAATAAAAATGTTTCAACGGACGTACTTTCTTTTCCTTTAAAAGTTAAATTAAAAAATAAATTATATTTAGGAGATATAGCAATTTCTTTTGAAATAATTAACAAAAGAGCAAAATCAACGAGTTTTGATCATGAATTAGATAAAATGTGGATACACGGTTATTTACATCTCTTAGGACATGATCACAAAAAATATAAAGATTATTATTTAATGAACAAAAGAGAAAATTTAATATTTAAAAAATTGAACAAAATAAATTGAAATCTATTCTACAAAATAAAGCTTATCTATATTTAACATGTTTATTTTTAGGTATAATAACATCATTTAGTTTACCGCCATATAATTTTGTATTTCTTAATTTTTTATCACTTCCGACATTACTTTATATATTAATAAATTATACCCATAAAAAAATCATATCATTTTTTGTTGGTTGGGCCTTTGGATTTGGTTATTTTATTTCTAACCTTTATTGGATTACAAATTCTTTAACATTTGATGTAAATTTTAAATTAATTATTCCATTTGCATTAATATTAATACCTTTATTTTTGGGAATATTTTATGGTTTAGTAACTTTTCTAAGTAGCCTTTTTAATTTAAAAAATAAACTCTCATCAGTTTTGATTTTTTCGATTTTTTTTGGTGGGATTGAATTTCTAAGAAGTTTTATTTTAGGTGGTTTTCCATGGAATCTATTAGTCTTTAGTGTTTCAAATAACTTACCTTCTTTACAAATTTTATCCTATGTAGGAACCTACTCGTTAAATTTATTATCAATCACAATTTTCTTATTACCAATAATATTTTTTCATAAGTATAAAAGTTCAGCAGCAGCTATCTTTTTTTGTTTTGGATTAATTCTAATAGTAATAAATTATTCGTATGGATACTTTAATATTAAAAATTTTGAAAAAAAAAAATACAACAAGCTAGACTCTGTTATTCGAGTTGTTTCTCCAAAAGTACCAATTGAAAGATTTTTAACAAATCAGAGTCCTGAAAAAAATATCGATGAATTACTTACTTTAAGTGATCCAAATAAATCTGAAAAAAAAATATTTATTTTTCCCGAGGGTATAATTACTAGTATTTATTTTAGAGATCTCAAATTTTTTAAAAATATCTTCAAAAAAAAATTTAATGCAAACCATAAAGTCATTTTGGGAATTAATAGTATTAAAGAAAATAAAATTTATAATTCTTTAGTAGTATTAAATTCTGACACAGAATTATTGTATAAATACAACAAGAATAAACTAGTTCCATTCGGAGAATTTTTACCATTTGAAAATTTCTTTAAAAGAGTAGGTTTAAAAAAAATAACCCAAGGGTATCAATCATTTTCAGCAGATAATAAAAGAGAAATTCTGAACATTGATAAAATAAAATTTGTCCCACTTATTTGCTATGAAATTATTTATTCAGGAAAAATTAATCCAAATAAAAAATATTACGATTTTATATTAAATATTTCTGAGGATGGTTGGTTTGGCAAATCTATTGGACCCGCTCAACACTTATCTCATTCGATATTTAGATCAATTGAAGAAGGTAAAAATGTTATTAGATCTACAAACAATGGGGTTTCTGCTTTTCTTAATCCCAAAGGTCAAATTATTAAACAAATTAGTGAAAAGGGATATTTTGATGTTAATAAATTCAAACGTGTTGATAAAACTTATTTTGCTGAACACGGTAACAAGATCTTCTTTTATTTTGTCATAATTTATACTACTTTCATTGTGATTTTAAAAATTAGGGAGAATAAATGAAAAAAGATTACTTATTTACTAGCGAGTCAGTATCGGAAGGTCATCCAGATAAAGTTTGTGATAGAATTTCAGATATGGTTGTAGATACATATTTGGCTGCTGAACCTCAATCGAGAGTTGCTTGTGAAACTTTAACAACAACAAACAAAGTTGTCTTAGCTGGTGAAGTAAGAGGTCCAGAAATAAAAAAAAAAGATTTAATAGAAAAAGTAAGGCACTGCATCAAAGATATTGGTTATGATCAAGAAGGATTTACTTGGAAAGAAGCAACATCAGTCGAAAGTCATTTGCACTCTCAATCAGCTGATATTGCTATGGGTGTAGATTCCTCTGGAAATAAAGATGAGGGTGCAGGCGATCAAGGAATTATGTTCGGTTACGCGTGTAATGAAACCGATGTGCTGATGCCCGCTCCAATACATTACTCTCATAAAATATTAAGACTTATGGCTCAAGATAGAAAATCCGGCAAATTAAAAAATATAGAACCAGACTCAAAAAGCCAAATTACAATTGAATATAAAGATGGAAAACCATCATCAGTAAAATCTGTAGTTATATCGACACAACACTCTCCAGATGTCAATCAAGCTCAAGTCAGAGAATTGGTAAAACCTTATATTGAAAGATCAATACCAAAAGAATTATTGAGTTCATTAGATGAAAAGGAAATATATGTTAACCCAACAGGAAATTTCGTAATTGGAGGCCCTGACGGTGATAGTGGTTTGACGGGTAGGAAAATTATTGTTGACACATATGGTGGAGCAGCACCACATGGAGGAGGTGCATTTTCTGGAAAAGATCCAACCAAAGTTGATAGATCAGCTGCTTATGCATCCAGATATTTAGCAAAGAATGTTGTTGCATCTAAAATTGCTAACAAATGTTTGATTCAACTTGCATATGCTATAGGTGTATCAAAACCTTTATCAATTTATGTTGATTTATTTGATAATGATGATGAAAAAAATAAACATGTAGAAAAACTTATACATGAAAATTTTGATTTAAGCCCTAGAGGCATAAGAGAGATGTTAGGCCTAAATAAACCTATTTATGAAAAAACAGCAGCATATGGACATTTCGGAAGAATTCCAGATGAGCAAGGTTCATTTTCATGGGAAAAGACAGATAAATCAGACCTATTTAATAGGTAAATAAAGTTGAATATTAAAAAAAAATAAATATATTTCATTCACATTATTGAAATTCAAAATGGGCCTCGGCCCATTTTTTTTTAGGATTAATAAAATGTTAAATAGAAGAGCAGATAAACTAGAATTAATAAGAATAGCAGAAGCAGTAGCTTTAGAAAAATCGATTGATAAAGAGTTAATAATTGGATCGATGGAAAATGGTATTGCTAAAGCAGCTAAATCTAAATTTGGATCTGAAAACGAAATTAAAGTTGAAATTGATAGAGAAAGTGGTGATATTGGAATATTTAGAAAGCTGTTAATAGTAGAAAATCCAGAAAACTCTAATTTAGAAATAACGCTAGATGATGCAATTAAGCTTAATGAAAATAATAATGGAAAACAAATTGGAGATGAGGTTTTACAACCATTACCATCATTTGATTTTGGAAGAATAGCTGCTCAAACTGCGAAACAAGTAATTAGTTTCAATGTAAGAGAAGCTGAAAGAGAGAGACAATACAACGATTTCAAAGATAAAATTGATACTATCTTGAGCGGCATAGTTAAAAGATTAGAGTTTGGAAATGTAATTGTTGATCTTGGAAGAACTGAAGCAATAATACAAAAAAATGAAATGATACCGAGAGAAAATATTAAAGCAGGCGACAGAGTAAAAGCTTATTGCTTAGATGTAAGGAGAGAGCCAAGAGGTCAACAAATATTCTTGTCAAGAGCACATCCGAAATTTATGGAAAAATTATTTATACAAGAGGTTCCAGAAATTTATGATGGACTAATAGAGATTAAATCATCTTCAAGAGATCCAGGTAGTCGAGCTAAAATTTGTGTCAAAGCAATTGATACTTCCTTAGATCCTGTCGGTGCATGTGTAGGTATGCGAGGAAGTAGAGTTCAAGCTGTTGTAAATGAACTTCAAGGAGAAAAAATTGATATTGTAAATTGGTCTGAAGATCCAGCGGTAATCGTTGCAAATGCTTTATCACCTGCTGAAGTACAGAGAGTGAATGTAGATGAGGAGGGAAGAAAACTAGATGTTATTTTAACAGAGGAAAATCTCAGTAAAGCAATTGGTAGAAGAGGTCAAAATGTTAGACTGGCAACAAAATTGATGAATTATGAAATTAATATTATGACCGATCAAGAGGATTCTGAAAGAAGACAAATAGAGTTTAAAGAGAAGACAGATAATTTTGTAAAAAATTTGGAGTTAGATGAAACATTGGGGCAGTTACTTGTTGCAGAAGGGTTTTCATCTATTGATGATATTAAAGATAGTAATCCTGAAGCCTTAATGAAAATTGAGGGAATAGAAGAGGAAACAGCAAAAGAGTTAATAGAAAGAGCTAAAGAATTTTATCAAAAAGACCAAGAAGAAATAGCAAATAGAATTAAAAATTTGGGCTTAGAAAACGATTTAATTAACCACAAGGGTCTAACACCGGGAATGCTTCTTACGCTTGGAGAACAAAAGATATTAACATTAAACGATTTTGCGGATTTAGCTTCTGATGAATTGACTGGTGGTTACGATATTGTTAAGGGTGAAAGGGTACGAATAAAGGGGTATTTAGAGGATTTTGCTCTTTCAAAAAAAGAAGCAGATGATTTAATTATGTCTGCAAGAGACATTGTTTATAAAGACTGAGAGATGAAAAATGGAAAAGAAAAAATTAAAGTTATCAATTTCTGGAGCTTCCAAAAAGACAATTAACAGTATTGAACAAGCTAAGTCTCAATCAAAGAATACAGTTGTAATAGAGAAAAGATCTCCAAGATTTGGAGGTAAAACAAATTTTTCTAGAGGAGCAAGACCAGTAGACAATAAATCACAAAGCACTTTTATTCCAAAAAAAACAAACTTTTCTAAACCTTCATCACCAATCACATCTGATTTTGAAAAAAGAAAGCTGGCAGAACAAAGAGCAACAAGAAGATTAAAAGGTGAAAATGTCCAAAAAGAAAATAAACTTAATAAACAGGGCGGTAAAAGAAGAGAGCTCAAGTTGACCGTTTCACGGGCATTAAGCGGAGACGATATTGGAATAAGGTCGAGAAGTTTAGCCTCTTTGAAAAGGGCAAAGCAGAAGGAAAATAGATTATTAAATCAAGAAGAAACAAAAGAGAACTTTAAACCGGTAAAAAGAGATATTAACATACCTGAGGTTATTACTATTAGAGAATTAGCAAACAGAATGGCTGAGCAATCAAGTAGTATAATCAAACATTTGATGGGAATGGGAGTAACAGTTACTATTAATCATACAATTGACGCAGATACTGCAGAATACTTAGTTAAAGAATTTGGACATAACCCTGTTAAAGAAGAAAAAGCCGAGGAAATTTTAGATAAAATTAAAGAGATTAAAACACAAAATCTAAAAAGCAGAGCACCCATAGTAACAGTAATGGGCCACGTGGATCATGGTAAAACATCTGTTTTAGATGTTTTAAGAAAAGCCAATGTTGTATCTGGTGAGTTTGGAGGCATTACTCAACACATTGGAGCATATCAAATTACACATAAAAAAAATAAAATCACTTTTATCGACACTCCTGGTCATGCTGCATTTACAGAAATGCGAGCAAGAGGCTCAAAATTAACAGATATTGTAATTTTAGTTGTTGCTGCTGATGATGGTGTAAAGCCACAAACAATAGAGTCAATTAAACATGCAAAAGCTGCTAAAGTACCAATTGTTGTAGCAATAAATAAGTGTGACCTTCCTGATGCCGATCCTCAAAAAATTAAAAACCAGCTTTTAGAATATGAGTTAATAGCAGAAGATTTGTCAGGGGATGTACTCATGGTAGAGATATCCACAAAAACAAATCAAAATTTAGAAAAGTTAGTTGAGAGTGTAATTTTACAAGCCGAAATATTGGATTTAAAAACTGACTTTGATACTGATGCAAAAGGAATTGTTTTAGAGTCCAAAATTGATATTGGAAGAGGACCAATTGCAAATGTAATAGTTACAGCCGGAACTCTAAACAAGGGTGATTATTTTGTAAGTGGTTTAAAATGGGGAAAAGTGAGAGCTATTATAAACGATCAAGGAAAACAAATTGAAAAAGCAGAACCCGCAACACCAATTGAGATATTAGGTATTAACGGAGCAGCAAAATCAGGTGATGATTTTATAGTTTTAAAGAGTGAAAAAGAGGCAAAAACCCTTTGTGAAGGTAGAATACAGGAAGCAAAGGAGAGCAAAAATCCAATGTCTTTTGTAACTCAAGATTCTGCATTTAAAGATACATCGTCTGAAGAACTAAATATTATAATAAAATCAGATGTTCATGGTTCTTCAGAAGCAATTAAAAATGCTATTAATCAAATTAAACATGATGAGGTAAAACCAAAAATTCTTTTGTCAGATATAGGAATGGTTACCGAGACTGATGTTACCTTAGCTAAAGCATCTAATGCTGTAATTATAGCCTTCAATGTAAAACCTAGCAAAGAAGCAAAAAAAAGAGCTGACCAGGAAAAAATTTCTATATTCAGTTTTAATATTATTTATGAAGTCTTAGATTTCATAAAAAGTAAAATGTCTGGTCTATTAACTCCAGAAGTAGACGAAAAAATTATTGGAACAGCAGAGATACTGGAGATATTTAAAGTTTCAAAAGTGGGTAAAGTTGCAGGTTCTAAAGTGACAGACGGAGAAATTACCCAAGACTCTAATGCAAGAGTTATTAGAGATGGGGCAATTATTTTCAATGGAAAAATTGGATCAATATTTAGAGAAAAAAATCAAACTAAGCAGGTGTCTGCTGGTTTAGAGTGTGGAATAACACTTAAGGATTTTGTTGATTTTCAGAAAAATGACGTAATTGAAGCATATAATTCTACAATAACAGAGAGAACGATATAATGACTAACTTAGGAAAACCAGTTACCCAAAGACAACTAAGAGTTGGTGAAATGATCAAACAAGCATTAGGAATGTTATTTATAAGAGATGAAGCAAAATTACCAAATTTATCTACAAAAGAAATAACAGTTACTGAAGTTAGAATGTCTTCAGATTTAAAAACAGCAAAAATTTTTGTAATGCCTTTAGGTGGAAAAGATACTGAAGAAGTCGTTACTAAATTAAAAGAATTTTCATTTGTAATCAGAAAAGTTTTATCAAAAAAAATAGTGATGAAGTTCTTACCAAAACTATTTTTTGTAAAAGATGACTCTTTTGATTATGCAGAAAAAATTGAAAATTTAATCAAACAAACAAATAAGTAAGGAAAAAAAATGGCAAATAAAGCAAAAGAACTAGCAATCCATGACAAGGATACTGGTTCTTCAGAAGTTCAAGTTGCTCAACTAACAGATAAAATTGAGAACTTATCTAAACATATTAAACAGTTCAAAAAAGATAAACACTCATCTGTTGGACTTTTAAGAGCGGTAAATAGAAGAAAAAAATTATTAGACTATTTAAAGAAAAATAAAATGGAGTCTTATAAAGAAGTAATATCAAAATTAAATTTAAGGAAGTAAATGTTTAAAGTTGTAAAGAAAGAAATAGAAGTAGCAGGGAAAAAGATTAGTTTAGAAACAGGTAAAATAGCAAGACAAGCAGATGGTGCTATCATAGCACAATGTGGAGAAACAGTTGTTTTGGCAACTGCAGTTGGAGCAAAAAAAGTTAATCCAGATATGGATTACTTTCCGTTGTCAGTAAATTATCAAGAAAAATATTACGCAGCTGGTAAAATTCCAGGTGGATATTTTAAGAGAGAAGCAAGACCAACGGATAGTGAGACTTTAATTTCAAGATTGATTGACAGACCTATCAGACCACTTTTCCCAGATGAATTTAAAAACGAAGTTCAGGTACTACCAACAGTAATATCTTACGATAAAGAAAATGAAGCAGATATTTTATCAATTATTGCCTCATCGGCTGCGTTAGCAATTTCAGGAATGCCATTTTTAGGCCCTGTCGGTGCGTCTAGAGTTGGCTTTATTAAAGGGAAATACATTCTTAATCCTACTAAAGCAGAGCTTAAAGACTCAAAACTTGATCTTGTAGTAGCAGGAACAAAAGATGCAGTTTTAATGGTTGAGTCCGAGGCAAGTGGTTTAACTGAGGAAGAAATGTTAAATGCTGTTAAGTTCGGCCATGAAGGATTTGTTCCAGTAATTGAAATGATAGAGGAACTAGCCAAAGAATGCAAAAAACCTGATTGGATAGTTGAGAAAAAAGATCTTTCAGAAGTAAAAAATAAATTGGAAAGCGAATTTACCGAGGAACTTAAAAAAGCATTTTCAATAAAAGATAAACAAGAAAGATCGAATTTAATCTCAGAAATAACTGATAAAGCAAAAAAGCTTTATGAAGAAGATGAGAATTATACCCATCTTGACGTAAATTCTGAGCTTAAAAATTTAGAAAAAAGGATTGTCAGAACAGATATTCTAAAAAATAAAAATAGAATTGATGGTAGAGGTCTTGCAGATGTTAGGCCAATTATGTGTGAAGTTGGAATTCTTCCAAGAGTTCATGGTTCTGCTTTGTTTACTCGAGGAGAAACTCAAGCAATAGTTACAACTACACTTGGTACATCTGATGATGAGCAAAAAATAGAGAGTCTTGAAGGATTACAAAAAGAAAGGTTTATGCTTCATTATAATTTTCCACCTTTTTCTGTTGGAGAGACTGGTAGAATAGGTACTGGAAGAAGAGAAATAGGTCATGGAAAATTAGCTTGGAGAGCAATAAATTCTTCTTTGCCTTCTAAAGAGAGTTTTCCCTACACATTTAGAATTGTATCAGAGATAACTGAGTCAAACGGTTCTTCCTCTATGGCGACTGTTTGTGGTTCATCTTTAGCTTTGATGGATGCAGGCGTGCCAATAAAAGAACCAGTTGCTGGTATTGCAATGGGATTAATTAAAGAAGGAGATGACTTCAGCGTACTTTCAGATATTCTTGGAGATGAAGATCACCTAGGTGATATGGACTTTAAAGTTGCTGGAACTAAAGACGGAATAACATCTCTTCAAATGGACATTAAAATTACAGGTATAACATTTGAAATTATGGAGCAAGCCTTAAAACAAGCAAAAGATGGAAGAATTCACATTCTTGGTGAAATGAATAAAGCTTTATCTAAATCAAGGGAAGATGTTGGAAAACATACTCCTAAGATGGAGAAAATTACTGTAGATAAGAAAGATATCGCTACAGTCATTGGAAAAGGTGGAGCAACTATAAGAGAAATAGTTGAGTTATCTGGTGCCAAAGTTGACATCAATGACGAAGGTGAAGTTACAGTAGCTGCTCCAGATGAGGAATCAAGAAACAAAGCTCTGCAAATGATTAAAGACTTAACTGCTAAAGCTGAACTCAATAAAATTTACAATGGAAAAGTAATGAAAATTATGGAGTTTGGTGCGTTTGTTAATTTCCTAGGAAAACAGGATGGCCTTGTTCATATATCAGAGCTTGCTGATAAAAGAGTCGGCAAAGTAACTGATGTAGTAAAAGAAGGTGATGAAGTTAAAGTTAAAGTAATTGGATTTGATAGAGGTAAAGTTAAGTTATCAATTAAACAAGCCGCACTATAAAATTATAGGAGAAATATGAAAAAATTTGATGATTTAATGAGCGTGAGCAATGAGATTGAAAATATCAGCGCTAGTGATGCAAAAGAAAAGCTAAATGACCCAAATGTTCAATTTATCGATGTTAGGGATAAAGAGAGCTTTTCAAAAGGTACGATCGGTAATGCAATTCACTTAGACAGAGGTTTATTAGAATTTTATTTAGCAGAAGGAAGTCCTCTTGAAAATGATATGTTCAAAAATAATCCTGATAAAGAATATGTAGTTTTTTGTGGTGTTGGTGGACAAGGAACATTAGCAACCAAAACTATGAAGGATATGGGGGTTAAAAATGTCAAAAATATCACTGGTGGTATGAAAGAGTGGGAAAAGATCAAGTAAAAAATAATTGTAATAAATTATAATAGAGTGAAGCTTTTAAAAAACTTTAAGTTTGAACTTCAGAAAAATAAATACGGAAGGTATTTATTACTTGGTAGTTTTGCATTTTTTTTTAAAGGTTTAATTTGGTTAGGTATTTTTATTGCTGTTGGCTTAGGCATTACTAATTCTTTTTAAATTAAGACAATTACCAACAAAATCATTTGAACAAAATTTATCACCACAGAAACAAAGTGTAATTGTTTAAATTTTTTATCCTGTTTTTCATCTCTGAACTTATTTATCAGTGGCATTAGTATAAAATTTGATACAGCAAATAATCCCACAACACTCAAAATTAAATAAAAATCTAAGAAAAAAATTTTTAGAATTATAAATAAAATTAAAACTAAAACACTTATAGCTAAATTAACAGTATAGTAATAAGGAAATATTTTTCTTATAAATTTTCTAGCATTTTCCTCATTTAATGCGGTGAAAGTAACAGGTGCCACGACAAAAGAAAAAAAGAGCATTATTCCCAATATAATAACAATTAGATAAATACTAATTTGTAATATCATTAGTTAAGAATTTTCTTTTTTGCTTTTTCAAACTCTTCTTTAGTTAATACTCCTGAATTATATAATTCATTCAATTTATTTATTTGAGATAATATATCTTTATTTGAAGTAAAATTATTCTCAATACCTAAGCTTGAAATATAATTATCTAAATTTAATTTATGACGTTCTTTTGCCCTAACTTCTAGTTCAAATTTTTTATGTCTTTTTGCACCTAAAGATATTACTTTATCCATGATTTTTTTTATGTTCAGGATAGTTTGAAATGTTAAACTTATGATACTCTGACCTATCTTCGTTTATAAATTTACTTTTAGGAGCACCCATAGCCTCTGGATCATAAGCGTGAGTAATTACAAACCATTTTCCACCTGTTAGCCTTGAAAAATAGCTATGCTTACTTCCAATTGCGACTTGTGGAAGCTGCACACCTGTATCCCTTAACCATCCTTTGAATTGAGCGTATACACCTCTTAAATTTGGATCATCAGGATTGAATAATTCCTTATAAACATCGTCATGCCCTATCCAAAAACAATTATGAGTAGATCCTTTAGCAAAAAACTCTAAAATAAAATATTCAGGTTTTTCATAGCAACCATCATATCTATTTTTAAACACTACTGTATATAGAACATCATTAACGACATTTTGAAATCTAGGTCCTGTATCAAGTTCACTGATAGAAAAAATTTCAATAGCTTTTTTGTCTTTTAATTTTAATAATATATAACCTTTAGAGGTAATACTGTAATATTCATAAGCATATTTATCTCCAACAATCCAATTACCTGGTGGTAATTCAAATTTATATTTTTTGTAAAATTCTATATCTCCTTCTAATTTATCTCCAATTCTATAACTTTTAGAGTACGAAATACTAAAAAAAAAAGAATAGACTAAAATTATAAAAATTATTTTTTTTATTTCTATTTTAAATTTCACAAAATAAAACTTAAGTCATATTTTTTGGATCAGGCATTCCAACTTTATTGTATCCCGCATCCACGTAGTGTATTTCACCTGTTACACCACTTGCCATATTGCTTAAAAGATATAATGCTGAATTGCCAACGTCAAGGTTATCAACATTTCTTTTCAAAAATGAATGATCGGCATTCCACTTGTAAAGAAATTTAGCATCCCCAATAGCAGATGCTGCTAGAGTTTTAATTGGTCCCGCACTTATTGCATTAACTCTAATATTCTTTGCTCCTAGATCCCTCGCAAGATATTTAACACTAGACTCCAACGCAGCTTTACAAACTCCCATAACATTATAATTAGGTATGGCTTTATTTGCCTCATAACTCAAAGTAATCATACTACCACCTTGCTTCATTATTTTAGATGCCTCTCTAGCAACTTCAGTAAATGAAAAACAAGATATTAGCATACTTCTTAAAAAGTTTTCTCTAGTTGTATTTAAATATTCTCCTGATAACTCGGACTTATCAGAAAATGCAATTGCATGTACAACAAAATCAATTTCTCCCCATTGATTTTTTATATCTTCAAAAAGTTTTACAACTTCTTCTTTTTTTTCTACATCACAGCTAAATGTTACATTTGAATTTAATTTTTCTGCAAGTGGAACAACTCTTTTTTTTAAAGCATCACCTAAATATGTAAAAGCTAACTCTGCTCCAGCTTCAGCAAGTTTTTGAGATATACCCCATGCAATTGATCTCTCATTGGCAACGCCCATGATAAGACCTTTTTTTCCCTTCATTAAACTCATAGATCTAAACTTTCTCAAACACTAATGTTGCATTAGTTCCACCAAAACCAAAACTGTTAGACATAATTGCATTTAAATTTACGTCTTTTTCAACTTGTGTAACAATCGGATAGTTTTTTGCTTCATCATCCATTTCTGAAATATTTGCTGACGCTGAAATAAAATTGTTTTTCATCATTATCAAACTGTAGATTGCTTCGTGAACTGAAGTTGCACCTAATGAATGACCTGACAAAGATTTTGTTGAACTTATTTTAGGTTTATAGTCTGGGAAAGCCTCACCCACTGCTTTTAATTCTGTAATATCTCCTACAGGTGTTGATGTCCCGTGGGTATTAATATAGTCAATTTTATTTTTTGAAGTTGCTAGAGCCATTTTCATACATCTCACCGCTCCCTCACCAGATGGTGCAACCATATCATAGCCATCTGATGTTGCTCCATATCCGGTTAATTCTGCGTATATTTTAGCACCTCTTGCTTTGGCATGTTCGTACTCTTCTAAAACAAGAACTCCACCTCCACCAGCAATTACAAAACCATCTCTTGTTTTATCATATGGTCTTGAAGCTTTTTCAGGGGTATCGTTATATTTTGATGATAGCGCAGTCATTGCATCAAACATTGCAGTCATTGCAAAATGAACCTCATCACTACCACCTGCAAAAATAATATTTTGTTTTCCTAATTGAATAAGTTCCATTGCATTACCAATACAATGACCACTCGTTGCGCATGCAGAACTTATTGTGTAATTAGTGCCTTTTATTTTAAATGGAACTGCTAGAGTAGCAGAAGCAGTACTTGCCATTGTTCTTGGAACTATAAATGGACCCATTTTTTTTGGATTTTTTTCTCTAGTCTTATCTGATGCTAAAATAACATTTTCAATTGATGGCCCTCCAGATCCCATTACCATCCCAGTTGAAATATTACTAACCTCATTTTCTTCTAACCCAGAGTCTTTAACTGCTTCACTCATAGCAACATAATTATATGCTGAGCCAGCACCCATAAACCGAATAACTTTTCTATCAATGTAATCCTCTAACTTGATATTAGGTTTACCATGAACATGACTCTTCAAATTATGTTCTTTGTATTCCTCAGAAAATGTTATTCCTGATTTTGTGTTAACTAATGATTGATAAACTTCATCTTGATTATTTCCTAAACATGAAACTACACCAAGTCCTGTTACAACTACTCTTTTCATTACTTAAATAATCCTACCTTAAGGTTTTCAGCACTATAAATCTTTTTTCCATCAGCAAGCAATATTCCATTCGCAAGACCTACAGTTGTTTCTCCTTTAACAAGAATTCTTTTCATATCTATTTCATATGTTGCCATTTTGACATTTTTAAGAACTTCCCCCGTGAATTTTACAGTGCTTACACCTAATGCTCTACCTCTTCCTGGATTTCCCAACCAACCAAGAAAAAAGCCAACTAGCTGCCACATAGCATCCAAACCAAGACAACCAGGCATAACTGGATCTTCTCTAAAATGACAATCAAAGAACCATAAATTATCCTTAATATCAAGTTCGGCTTTCATAGAGCCTTTTTTATAAAAACCTTGATTTTCAGTAATTTCTGTAATTCTATCAAACATTAGCATTGGTGGAGAAGGTAATTTTGCATTCCCTGGACCAAATAATTTGCCGTTAGCACAATCAATAAGTTCGTCGTAATTAAAGGAACTTTTTTTCATAATTTTTGTAATCTTATTACTTGATTTAGGTACATTATAATATAGAAATAGTTTAGAATAGTTTTAAATTGCTTATGACTAGTAAACAAGAATTTATCGAAAAACTAAGAAACTCTAGCTTAAGACCAACTAAACAAAGAATAAATATATGCGAGGTTTTATTCAATAGAGATAAAACTTTCCACTTCACAATAAACGACTTGTTCAATCTAATTAAAGATAAAACGGGAGAAAAAGTTTCTTTAGCAACTGTTTACAATACAGTCCATGCATTTCTTAAAAAAGGATATTTAAAAGAGATACCAATTAATTCTAATCAAACTTATTTTGATACAAATGTCACAGATCACCACCATTTCTTTGATGTTAAAGAAGAAAAGCTAATTGACATTAAAAATGAGGATGTAGGACCGATAGAAATTCAAAAATCTATACCTGGAAAAAAAATTAAATCAGTCGAAGTTTTAGTAAAATTAGAAGACTAGGTTTCCAAATTACATCATAAATATTCTGACTTATTGACAATCTTCTTTAGAATAATTATAAACAAGGAATTAGAATAATTATAATACTAAAGGAGAAATATAATAATGAGTGCGGAATTTCATAAAAGTAAGTCATTTAAATCAGCAGAATTAAATAAGTGCCCTTTTACAGGAGCAGGCACACCGGCAAAATTTAGTGCTGGAAAAGGACAAACAAATAGAGACTTTTGGCCAAACAGTTTGAATTTGAAAATTTTAAGTCAGCACTCGAATTTATCAAATCCAATGGAGAAAAAATTTAATTATTCTAAAGAATTTAAAAAACTAAATTACAAAGCACTTAAAAAAGATTTAAACAAGTTAATGACTGACTCACAAGATTGGTGGCCAGCAGACTACGGCCATTATGGTCCTTTGTTTATTAGATTAGCATGGCACGCAGCAGGTACTTATAGAACAGGTGATGGTAGAGGGGGAGCTGGAACAGGTAATCAAAGGTTTGCACCGTTAAATGCTTGGCCTGATAATGTTAATTTAGATAAAGCTAGATTACTTTTATGGCCAATAAAACAGAAATTTGGAAAAAGAATTTCTTGGGCAGATTTATTTATACTAGTTGGAAATGTAGCATTAGAGTCAATGGGTTTTAAAACTTTTGGATTTGGAGCTGGAAGAACTGACATCTGGGAACCAGAAGATGATATTTACTGGGGTTCAGAAAAAGAAATGTTGGGTGTTAAGAGATACAGTGGAAAAAGAGATCTTGAACAACCATTAGGGGCTTCTCACATGGGATTAATTTATGTAAATCCACAAGGTCCAGATTTTAATCCAGATCCATTGAAAGCAGCTCACGATATTAGAGAAACATTTGGACGAATGGCAATGAATGATTATGAAACTGTTGCATTAGTTGCAGGTGGTCATACTTTTGGAAAATCTCATGGTGCAGCACCTGAATCGCACAAAGGACCTGATCCAGAAGCATCAAGAATTCAAGATCAAGCAACTGGTTGGAATAGTAATTACAAATCTGGAAAAGGTGTACATGCAATAAGTAGTGGTATTGAAGGAGCATGGACACAAACACCAACACAATGGGATATGGGTTACTTTGATTGCTTATTCAACCATGAATGGGAATTGACTAAAGGACCTGCTGGAGCATTCCAATGGACTCCAAAAAAGAATGGTCAGAGAATAAAAATGGTACCTGATGCTCATGATAAAAACAAAATGCATCCTCCTATGATGCAAACGACCGATTTATCTTTGAGAATGGATAAAAGTTATGGACCAATTTCAAAACATTTTTATCAAAATCCAGATGAATTTGCTGATGCATTTGCAAGAGCTTGGTTTAAGCTTACTCATAGAGATATGGGACCAAGAGCATGTTATTTGGGTAGCGAAGTTCCAAAAGAACAATTAATTTGGCAAGATCCTATAGATAAACCAAAATATAAACTTAAATCAAAAGATATAAGAGATTTAAAGTCGAAGCTTTCAAAATCAAAAATTTCTGTGTCTGATTTAGTTTCTACTGCTTGGGCTTCTGCTTCAACATATAGAGGATCTGATAAAAGAGGTGGAGCAAATGGTGCAAGAATTATGCTTGAGCCTCAAAGAAGTTGGAAAGTTAATAACCCTAAAAAACTTTCAAAGGTTATTAAAGCTTTACAAAAAGTTAAGAAAAAATTTGATACAAATAAAAAATCAGTCTCAATGGCGGATCTTATAGTATTAGGTGGAAATGTAGGAATAGAGATGGCAGCAAAAAAAGCTGGTCATAAAATTCAGGTTCCATTTAACCCTGGAAGAGGAGATGCGAGACAAGACCAAACAGATGTAAATTCATTTGGATTACTTGAGCCGCAAGCGGATGGTTTTAGAAACTACATGAAAAAAGGTAAATCTAATATTTCAGCTGAGGAAAAATTAATTGATAAGGCACAATTAATGGGATTAACGGCACCAGAGATGACAGTTCTTGTAGGAGGAATGAGAGTTTTAGATACAAACTATGATAGTTCTAAAAATGGAGTTTTCACAAAAAAACCTGGAACTCTATCAACAGATTATTTTGTAAATCTTCTTGATATGAGTACCACTTGGAAAGAAACTGACAAATCTGAACAATATTTTGTTGGTAAAGATAGAAAGTCTAAAAAAACTAAGTGGAAAGGTTCAAGAGTTGACCTTATTTTTGGTTCAAATTCTCAATTAAGAGCATTAGCTGAAGTCTATGCCTGCAAAGACTCATCTGACAAATTTGTTAAAGACTTTGTATCTGCATGGGTCAAAGTGATGAATGCAGATAGATTTGATTTAAGATTAAACTAGTATTAAGGAAAGTGGAAAAATGACATCACTATTGTTCGAAGACTTTTATAAAGTTCCTGAAATTAAGTTTGATATAAATAGATTGCGAAATGACTTAAATCTAATTTTAGAGAAAAAGAAATTTAATTCGCCAGGTGTCACTCACTTTGGTGCAATTCCTCTAAATCAAATTCCAAATAACAAAGACTCTATAGAAGGGAACAATATCAGAGGTAGATATTGGACTATTGCAGATGAGACAGGCAAAGAAGTCTCAAGAGATATTGATATTGATGAATCTAAATATACTCAGTTGCTACCAGAGTTCGAGAAAACTTATTTTAAAGAGGTTTATGAAATTCTTAGTAAAAAATTTAAACTAGGAAGAGTAAGGCTTTTATTAAAAGAGCCAAGATCAACGCTAAGCTGGCACAAAGATCCAGAGTGTAGATTACATATTCCGATAGTAACTAATGCAGGTTGTTCAATGGTCATTGAAAATGTTGCAAAACATTTGCCTGCAGATGGACATGTATGGATTACTAACAATACAAAGTATCATAACTTTTTTAATGGAGGAGAACAGGCTAGAGTTCACTTAGTTGCTTGTGTTCTTGAAAGCCCGTTTAAAGAATAATGGAAGTTACCAACGGTATTTTTAAAGCTGCCGGTCAGATTTATTCCAATAACAGAGGCTCTATTTTAAGAACAATTGTTTATACAGTTGGTCATTTTGCAATTGCTATAACTGTTTTGATGTTAGTTGCTGATGTATCTTTTATGATAGCTTTGACCGATGCAATTGTAGAACCAATTGCCAATTCTATTTGGTATTTCATTTTAGATAAGTGGTGGGCAAGTAGATCAAAAAGTAAATAATAATCATTATCAATAAGTATTTAGGAAAAATTTAATAAGGATAATTTGTAGTAATAATAATTATTCGCAAAAAAAATGCGTAAATAATAATTATTCGCAAGGATATTTGTTGAAAATAATTTTTTCATATTTAATTTTTAAAATATGCAAATAGATAATTATAATTGTAAAAAATGTGGATTAACAATCTCTTCAACTTGTTCCAAGTGTGATAAAATAGTTGATGTTGAAGTCCTTGATGATGGATGTATAGTTCAAAAGACTAAATGTGTTGATTGTGCGAATGCTCCAGTTATCAAAGACGTTTGTGTCCAACAAAAATAATTAGTTAATATATATAACTTAGAGGGTTAGTTTATTTTTCCCCAAAGATTTTCTTCGTCAACCCACCCTTTAAAACTTTTAGTTTCTACGAAGCACCAATTTCTCTCGCATTTTTTCACTATCAATAATCTTCCAGTTTCTATTTTAGCCAAGGGTTTAGAAAATTTAGTTGGTTTTTTGAATAGAATTTTATTTGATACAGTTATAAAGGATTTTGATTGCTTCAATTGAGAAATGTGTATCCACCCACCATTCTTTTTATTGTCAATTATTCTTCTAAAATTTTCTTTTTTATCAATCACTTTTACCGGCAAGTTTAATTTTTTGTAAATATATTTTATTGGATAATCAAAACTTGGCCCATATCTTACATTTACTTTATCATTTTTAAGCATTAAAAATTTTTCATTATCTTCAGAAATTGCACTCGAAGTTAATAATATTAGGATTAAAATCTTAAAGATTAATTGCACAAACAACCCTTTTTTTTAGTAAATTTTATTTTTCTAAATTCCAGTTTTTTCAGATTAACGACCAGAATTGATGAGTGAAGACTTTTATCTGGTGAAATTATATTTTTTAAAACTTCATTTGCCTGCATACTCCCAATTATGTTTGACGTAGTTCCCAATATTCCCTCACTTTCACAATTTAAAACCTCATCAGAAGGCTCTGATTGATAAAAACACTTCAAACATGGACTTGATTTATTATTAAAATCGAATGAAAAAATGTGTCCATCAAATTTACTAATCGCCCCAACAATTAATTTTCTTTTGTATTTTAATGAAAACTTATTTATTAAAAATTTAGTTTTAAAATTATCTGTTCCATCTACGATTATATCGAAATCTTTAACAATTTTATTTAAATTTTTTTCAGATGCTCTTTCTTTTAAAATTTTGACTTTTACATCTCTGTTAATTAACTTTATCCTTCTTTTAAAGATATCAACCTTAAATTTTCCAACATCTTTTGAAGTATATAAGATTTGTCTTTGAAGATTTGAAATATCTACTTTGTCGTGATCAATAGCTCCTATATATCCTACTCCACATCTAGCCAACAAATCTGCAACTGGACTACCCAACCCACCAATACCTACAATTAAAACTTTTGAATTAATTATTTTCTTTTGTCCTAATATACCAATATCTTTAAGTATTATTTGTCTAGAGTATCTCTCAAGCTTTTGTTTTGATAATGAATTTTTCACTTACCTGTTGATCCAAATCCACCCGAACCTCTAATTGTTTCAGGCAAAGTTTCTACAGTTTCAAAATCTACTTTTAGAATTGGCATTAATATCATTTGAGCAATTCTATCATCGTTATTTACTGTAAAGTCCTTATCTCCATGATTAAATAAAATTACTTTTATTTCTCCTCTATAGTCACTATCAATTGTTCCAGGAGTATTTAATACACTTATATTATTTTTAGCTGCTAAACCTGATCGTGGCCTGATCTGAACTTCGGTATCCTCAGGTATTGCAATAGATATACCTGTTGGCACTAAAGCATTTTCGCCTGGTTTAATTACTATTTTCTTTTCAATGAATGCAGTCAAATCTAGTCCAGATGAACCTGTTGTTTTATATTCTGGTAGTTTAACTTTTTTGTCTAATTTTTTAATTAAGACTTTCACCATTAAGTTAATTAATCTGTTGAATCACTCTTTTGACTATTTCTTCAGCGACCAATGATTTACTCATCTTTTCAAAATTTTCTTCAGGTTTATCTTTGTAAAATATTGAAATTTTATTAAAATCTGATTCAAATCCTATAGTTTGATCTGATACATCATTTGCAATTATCCAGTCACAATTTTTTTCATTCAACTTCTCTTTTGCATTTTTTGAAACATTGTTTGTTTCTGCCGCAAAACCAATAGTTATTTTTGGCCTTAATGAATTATGATTAGAAATATGATTTAAAATATCAATATTTTTTTCTAGCTCTAAGTTTAACTCCTCATTCTTTTTAATTTTTGTACTCTTATAATTTTTCACTTTAAAATCAGAAACAGCTGCTGAAAAAATAGCTACATCTGTTGGAAGATTATTTAAACTCTCTTTGAACATCTCTTCAGCTGTTTCAACATTTATAAAATTAACACCATCCAAAGGTTTAATACTTGTTTTTCCAGAAATAAGTGTTGTGTCAAATCCATTATCTCTAAGACATTTGGCTATTTCATATCCTTGTTTGCCACTTGATTTATTTGTAATAAATCTTACAGGATCAATATATTCATTTGTTGGCCCAGCAGTAACTAAAGCTTTTAATTTTTTATTTTTATCTAAATTAGAAAAATAATTTTTGAGTATATTGGCTATCCCATTTGGTTCTGTCATTTTTCCTTCACCGTATTCACCGCATGCCATATCTCCTATCTCTGGCCCAATAATTTTGTATCCAAAGCTTTTTAGTTTCAATATGTTTTCTTTAGTAGAGGGATGCTCCCACATTCTCACATTCATTGCTGGTGCTAAAAATATTTGTTTGTTAGAGGCTAATAAAACGGTAGACGCTAAATCTTCAGCATTACCTGAAGCTACTTTAGATATGGTATTAGCTGTAATAGGCGCAACTAATACTACATCAGCCCATCTTGATAAAGATATGTGGTCCATCTCAGCTTCATT
>CACANA010000007.1 GCA_902533775.1 uncultured Pelagibacteraceae bacterium | reverse complement strand
AGAAGAACTCCTTACACCAAGAGAGTTGAAGAGTGTGGTGTAACTGATTTTACTGTTGTAAATCATATGCTTTTACCAAAAAGATTTCAGAAATCTGTTGAAGATGATTATTGGCATTTAAATGAACATGTTCAGTTATGGGATGTGTCTTGTCAAAGACAAGTTCAGATATCGGGTCCAGATGCTAGCTTATTAGTTCAAAAAATGACACCAAGATCATTAAAAAATATGGAAACTGGAAAATGTTTTTATATTCCTATGATTGATGAAAATGCTGGTATGATAAATGATCCAGTATTATTAAAATTAGATGACGATATGTTTTGGATTTCTATAGCAGACTCAGATGTATTGCTATGGGCAAAAGGTATTGCAGTTGGTTTAAATTTGAATGTAAATATAACAGAACCGGATGTATATCCTCTTGCAGTACAAGGTCCAAAGTCTGAAGATTTGATGGTATCAATATTTGGAGAAGATATCAGAAAATTAAAATTTTTTAATTTTAGAATATTTGATTTTTTAGGAACAAAACAGGTTATTGCAAGATCGGGATATAGCAAACAAGATGGATTTGAAATTTATTTTAAATGCTTTGAAGATTACTTCGACAAAAATGAAATGGGAGAAAAAATTTGGGATATAATATGGAAAGCAGGGAAAGAATTTAATATTGCTCCAGGATGCCCAAATTTAATTGACAGAATAGAAGCGGGATTAATGTCTTATGGAAATGATTTTACAAAACAAAACAATCCAATTGAATGTAACTTAGAAAAATATTGTAATTACGAAAGCGATCATGATTTCATTGGAAAAAATGCTTTAAAGAAAATTAAGAAACAAGGTGTAAAACAAAAATTAAAAGGAGTAATATTTGATGGTGTAGATTGTCCTCCATGTTCAATTCCTTTTCCGCTTTATTCAAAAGATAAGAAATTAATTGGTAAAATAACCTCAGGGATCTATTCTCCAAAATTCAAAAAAAATATTGGTTTATCCATGATTTTAAATGAATTTTGTAAAATAGGGTCAGAAGTTTTAGTGCACACTCCAGATAATAAATTAAGAAAAGGAATTGTGTCCTCTTTACCATTTTCAAAATAATAATTAGTGGATATAAGACTTATATGAAAAGAGCAGTTATAGCAGGATATTCAAGATCACCTTTTACAATGGCAAGAAAAGGCGCGTTAATTGATGTTAAGCCTGTAAATATGTTTGCAGAAGTTGTTAAAAATCTTTTATCTAAAACTAAAGTAAATCCTGCTGATATAGAAGATATTGTTGTTGGGTGTGCTTTCCAGGTTGGAGAGCAGAGCTTTAATATTGGGAAACTCACAACATTTTTAACTGGAATGGAAATACATACATCTGGAATGACTGTTGATAGATGGTGTGGCTCATCTATGGAAGCTATTCATGTTGCGACAGGTAAAATAGCAATGGGTGCAGGAAAAGTTTTTGTATGTGGAGGTGTTGAAAGTATGACCAGAGTTACAACTGGCTTTGAACCAATACCTTATCCTTACACAGATAAAGAAAATCCAAATGTTTATTTTTCAATGGGTATAACCGCAGAAAATGTAGCTAAGAGATATAAAATTTCAAGAACTGAACAACAAGAGTTTGCAATTCAAAGTCATCTAAAAGCTAATGAAGCTGAAGTTAATGGTAAATTTAAAAATGAAATAGTTGAAATTGCTGGCTGCAGAAAAGATGGAAACATACGTCCAAAAAGTAATCAAGAAACTTTGGACGGTTTAAAACTTGCATTTGATCAAGAAGGAACTGTAACTGCAGCAACATCATCACCTCTTACCGACGGAGCAGCAGCCACATTGATATGTGAAGAAAGCTATGCAAAAGAAAATGGATTAGAAATTTTGGGTAGAATTATTGCAACTGGAGTAAAAGGTTGTGAGCCTGATGTAATGGGGCTTGGACCTATAGGAGCAACTAAAAAAGCATTAGAGAGAGCAAATTTATCAATTAATGATATCGATATTGTAGAAATTAATGAAGCTTTTGCATCTCAATCAATAGCTTGTTTAAAAGATCTTGGTATCGATCAAAAGAAAGCTAATTTAGATGGTGGAGCTTTAGCCCTTGGGCATCCTCTAGGTGCAACGGGAGCTAGAATTACCGGCAAAGCTGCAGATTTGCTTAGACGTGAAAATAAGAAATATGCTATCTCTACTCAATGTATTGGTTTGGGAATGGGTATTGCGACAGTAATTGAGTCGGTAAATTAATTATCTATTAATTCCTCTTAAACGCTCTGATCTTCTCCTCAATAATTCCGCACTAATCAATATTAATGTTGATAAAACAATTAAACATGTAGCTACTGCTAAAATTGTAGGACTTAATTGTTCTCTTAAACCTGTCCACATTTGAATTGGAATAGTTGTATTTTCAAGACCTGCTAAAAATAAAACTACTACAACTTCATCAAAAGAAGTTACAAAAGCAAATAAACCTCCTGAAATTACACCTGGTAAAATTAACGGAAGGGTTACTTTCATAAATGTATTTACTGGATTACTACCTAAGCTGGCTGCTGCTCTCGTCACACTGTGATCAAAACCTGATAATGTTGCAGTAACTGTTATTACAACGAAAGGTGTTCCTAAAATTATATGAGCTAAAACTATTCCTGTATGAGTTGCCGCTAAACCTGCCTTTGCCATAAAAAAGAATATTGCAACACCAGATATAATAAGTGGAACTATCATAGGTGAAATCAAAGTTGCCATTATTATTCCTTTAAAAGGCATGTGTCTGCTACTCAAACCTAATGCAGCAACTGTTCCTAAAATTACTGAGCCCAAAGTTGCAAATATAGCAATAATAAAACTATTCTTTGCAGCAAGACCCCATGGATTCTTTGTACCGTAAACCATATCTTTGTACCATCTTAATGAAAAAGCATCTGGGTCTAAATTCTTCATTCCTTCTGAAAAAACAAGAAACTCTTCTGCATTAAATGATAATGGAAATATTACAAACAAAGGTGCTATTAAAAAAATAAAAACAAAAGTGCATATAGCAATGTAAAAGTAGTGCCAAATTCTATATCTAGTTTCTGTATACTTTGGTAATGCCATACTAACCTAACTTAATATTATCAACTCCAACTAATTTATTATAAAGCCAATAGATAACCAAAACTCCTCCAAGCAACATAAGTCCCATCGCTGAAGCAAAACTCCAATCTAAAGTAGTCTTCATATGATATGCAATTTGGTTACTAATTAAAGTTCCTGATGCTCCACCAACTAATGCAGGTGTAATGTAATATCCAATTGCTAAAATAAAAACTAAAAGACACCCTGCACCAATTCCTGGTATTGTTAATGGAAAATATACTTTCCAAAAAGCCACAAAAGGTGTTCCGCCAAGAGATTTACCTGCTCTCATTAAACTTGGCGAGATGGTTTTCATCACACTGTAAAGTGGTAAAACCATAAACGGTAATAAAATTTGTGTCATTGCAACATAAGTTCCAACTTTATTGTACATCATTTCTGGCCTATTATCGTCTGCCACGAGCCCAATCATTACAAAGAAATCGTTAACTACTCCTTGTTGTTGAAGTAAAATCATCCAACTAGCTGTTCTAACTAATAATGATGTCCAAAATGGAAGAAGAACACAAATCATTAATAAATTGCTGTACTTCATTGGGAGTGTTGCAAGTAGATGGGCTATTGGATAACCCATTAAAAAACAAAAGACAGTAACAAAGAAAGCAACTTCTACAGTTCTCAACCATAAAATTCTATGTATTCTTCTGTCCTCACTAACTTGAGTAATTTTGTTATCTTCATTCAAATACATATCCATAGCTTTTAAATATTTAGCTGAAGTATAAGGTGGAGCAGTTCTTTTAATTGCTTGCCAATATTCTACATTTCTCCATCTCTTGTGCACTTTCATTATTTGTTCTTTAATACTTTGTGTCTCGTCGATTTTATTTCTTTTTACCTGTCTGAATAATTTTTTTGTAATAGTGTTGAACCCATTTTTTTCTTTATTAAGTCTTTGAGCTAATTTTCCATGTTCTTTTTTTTCTACAAGAATTTTAAAATCAGATAAGAATGAAGCGAATACTTCTTCGGATGGAAGCTCTTTACCGTCCCATGTTTCCATAGACTTAAATGTTTTTGGAAGCATGTTTGTAATCATTTTATCATCAATACTTCTTGTAAACATTTCTCCGATTGGAAAAATGTAAGTGATAATCAAAAAAAGTAGTAACGGCGCAACAAGTAAAAATGCTTTAATTTTGTTTTTCCTTTCAGCTTTTTTTAAGCTTATCTCTAAAGGAATTCCGTCGGTTGTAAGTATTTGTTTTGTTTCGCTGCTCATAAATAAAAAGGGCGACTTAAAAAGTCGCCCTATGTATATTATATTATACTAGTCTTTTATACTCTTTTATAGACCAGCTTTCATAGCTTCCCACTTCTCACCAAGTTCTGTTCCGTTATCAGCCCAGAAAAATGGATCAACTAAAAAGTATTTTTTAGTGTTCCCAGGAGCGGTTGGCATTTGTGGCATCATTTCAGTTTTACCATCTTTGTACCAAGGCTCATTTGCTTTGATAATTTCTAAAGATGATAATCTGTAAGGAGCATATGCAATATATTTAGCACTTCCTGCTAACATTTCAGTGTTAGTCATCATTGCTAGAGCTTTTTTAGCATTTGCTTCATCTGGTCCACCTTTAACAAGCGCGAAATATTCATAGTCAAGACCTTGTCCATCCCATACTTGTTTAATTGGAGCACCTTCGCCAATTTCAGCATTAAAGAATCTTCCGTTCCAACCAGTTGCCATAACAACTTCACCCGATACTAATAATTCTGGTGGTTGAGCACCTGCAGACCAAAATACACATCCACCATTTGGATCTGTACATAACTCTTTAATTTTATTCATTGCTCTATTAACACCAGCTTCAGTTTCTAGTAATTTGTAGATCTCAGATCCACCTTTACCCATGTAAACTCCATCACCAGCTAAAGCTATTTCTAGGTTTGTAAGAGCAGATTTGTAAATAGCTCTTTTTCCTGGATATTTTTTAGTGTTAAAGAAATCTTTTATAGTCGATGGTGTGCCGTCAACATTATTTACGTTGTAAGCATAGTTCCAAGAATATAAAATGTTTCCTACAGCACATTTACTTGGCATTGGAGCAAAAAAATCTTCACTTGCAGGAGTTCCATCTGGAGCCGCAGGGAAGTCTTTGTCAAAATCGAATTCGACAAAAATTCCTTCATCACATCCGTTGATAGTATCAAATGCGAATACATCGATAATATCCCAAGTAATCGCACCTGCTTCTTTTTGAGCTTTGATCTCAGATAATCCACCTGAATAGTCTACCCAGTTAATATCAATACCAAGAGCTTGTGCAGTTGGATCACCATACCCTAGCTTTTGAGACTCTGTATAAGCTCCACCCCAAGATGCTACTGTAACCGCAAATGCAGATGAAGTTATTGAAAGAGCAAAAGAAAGAGCAAGTAATAATTTACTTAATTTTTTCATTTATCCTCCGTTTAAACGTTAAATATAAATTAATTTATATAAGTGAAGTACAACAAAATCGTTATTCAGAGTCAACAGGCCATTTTGTTATAGGAATACTAGACTATTTGAGAAATTACTTAGGATCTAGAGCTCTTGCGTCTTGACTGTTCCACCCTACTTTAATCTCATTCCCTAATTTTAAATCTAACTCGTTTGAGCTGTTAGGAACTTTTAAAATAAATTCTTTATTACCTAAAAGATCTAATCTTACTCTAGTGTGATCACCATGGTAGATAACTTCTTCGATTTTTCCAGTTTGATTATTATCCATTTTATCTTTTGGATTTATTAATGCTCTTTCAGGTCTTATTGATACCGTAGTTTTGTCGCCTTTTGATTTTACTGAAATTGGATTAGCTAAAATTTCACCATTTTGTAGTTTAACTTTACAAATGTCTTTTGAAATATCCGTTACTTCTCCACCAAAAGTATTATTTTCACCTATAAACTCTGCAACGAAAGAATTAACTGGCTCTTCATATAATTTATCAGGACTTGATAATTGTTGAACTTTACCATCATTAAACACTGCGATCCTATTTGACATTGTTAATGCTTCTCCTTGATCGTGTGTAACATAAACAACTGTCACCCCAATATTTTCATGAATATGTTTAATTTCGTATTGCATACTTTCTCTTAAGTTTTTATCTAAAGCTCCAAGTGGTTCATCCATTAGAACTACTGCTGGATCAAATACGAGAGCTCTTGCAACGGCTACTCTTTGTTGCTGACCACCAGATAATTGCGCTGGCATCCTACTTTCAAATCCTGAAAGAGAAACCATCGACAAAGCTTTGTCTACTTTTTTATCAATCTCATCTTTTTGAACTTTTCTTACTCTTAAGGGAAATGCTAAATTTTCATAAACTGTCATATGGGGAAACAATGCATAATTTTGAAAAACCATTCCAATTCCTCTTTTGTGTGGTGGAATATTTGAAATAGGATTAGAGTCTAAATAAATTTCGCCATTAGTTGGGGTTTCAAATCCAGCTAACATCATTAAACAAGTTGTTTTTCCTGAACCAGATGGGCCAAGCATAGTGATGAACTCGCCCTCGGAGATATTAAGATTTAAATCTTTTACTACTAAGACTTTACCATCGTAACTTTTATCAACTTTATCGAACTTAACGAATTCTGTATTTTTAGACATTCAGTGTTTAAAACATTTAAGAAGTTAATTATCAATAGCTAATAGTTCTTAATATGTAGCTCTTTTGGAAAATTACAGAATAATTCACAACCTTTGTCGGTAACTCGGATTGCTTCTGATGCTTCTACTCCCCAATCACCAAACTGCATTACTGCAATCATATGAAAACAAACATTAGGTTGAAGCATAGTCATATCTCCTTTATATATATTTAAAGTATGCTCTCCCCAATCTGGTGGATATCCAATGCCTATCGAGTAACCCGTTCTTGATTTCTTCTCGATACCATATTTATCTAAAATTTTCCAAAAGGCTTGGGCAACATCATTTGCTGTATTTCCAGGTTTAGTAGCATCAATTCCAGCTTGTAAAGCTTCTATAGTTTTATTCATTGTATCTATTTTTAATTGATCAGGTTTACCTAATAAAATTGTCCGAGCCATAGGTGCATGATATCTTTTATAAACACCTGAAAGTTCAATTATAGTTGCTTCACCTTCAACAAATTTATCTTGTGTTGCTGTTAAATGAGAAGCAGATGTACCTTTTCCAGTAGGAAGAAGCGTTGCAATACTAGAATATTCACCTCCAAATTCTTCTGTGCCATAAAACAAAGACTTTTGAATTTCTCCAACAGCATCGCATTGTCTTGTACCAGGTTTAATTACATCCATTGCGGTTTTCATTCCTTTTTGAGAAATTAAAGCAGCAGACTTCATATAATTTATCTCTGCAGTAGATTTAATTAATCTAGCCCAATTAACTAGTCGATCAGAATCAATTATGTTTGCATTTGGTAATCCCTGTTTAATCTTTTCGTAACAAAAAGCTGTGAAATAATGAGCATCCATTTCAACTCCAATAGACAGTTTATCCCATTTTTTTTCTTTAATTACTTTGGTCAAGTAATCATAGGGGTGTTTTGGCCAAGTATGAATATAACTCTCATCATAAACAATAATATTATCTTTATTTAAATAGGTTTTTATATATGCTCCGCCTGCATCCTGGTCTCTAACAAAGCAAATTGGTTCTACCGCATCAACGTGCACTAATACACATTGTGCATAATAAAAAGACCAAGCATCGTAGCCTGTAAGATAATTCATGTTATTTGTGTCGTGAGAAATGATTAAATCAATTTTTTTCTCTCTCATCAGAGATTGAACTTTTAATAGTCTTTGTTTGTATTCTTCTTTTGAAAAGGACATAAATTAATCAAACAGTCTTCCAAATCCTTTTACAGATTTATTTTCACCTATATTTTCTAAAGATTCCCAGATTAAAGCCTGATTGCTTGAAAGAACTGGTATTCCAAGTTTATCTTCTAATTTTTGTATTAGAGGAAGAACTGGTAAAGCGGTGCAAGATACAAATAAAGCATCTGCCTCACTTACATCTAAATTTATTAGCACATCAAACAGATAATTTTGATCTACTTTACCAATCTCCATGTCAGAATGAATATCAAAGTATGAATTTGAGGTGATTTCAAAACCAGATGATTTAAAATAATCAACAACATCATCGTTAACTTTTTTACTATAAGGTGTGAATATAGAAAGTTTTTCAATATTTAGTTTTTTCAATGCTTTCAAAGCTGCTGTACTTGGTGTTGAAAGTTTTGCCTCAGGTTTTGCTGCTTGTATTTTATTTTTAATATTATCGTACCCTGCTGCAATAGTTCCTGATGTACAAGCATATACAACACAGTCTAATTTTTGCTCTGGCAAGATATCTCTTGTTACTTGAGTAATATTCTCTGACATTTTGATCAAATTCTCTTTGGTTAAGGGATTATAACATTCTATTCTATTTACAAAAAAATCTATTTTTTTATCTTTAATTACACTTATAAAATCTTTTTCAATCACTAGATCGGTTGCTAAAGCGATAAGTCCAATACGTGGATTTTGGTTATTTTCAAACTTTGGTTCTATTTTTTGTGATTTCATAAATACAATATACCACCACATATTGATTAATCATTAAAATTTAAAAACTGTATCTAATTTCTTGAATGGTTATAGTAAATAAACGTATAATAAGAAAAATTAATTTTGAAATATAAATGCTCGATAAAAAAAAATTTTATATCAATGGCAAATGGGTTGAGCCAGTAAACAAGAATGAATGTGAAGTTATTAATCCATCAACAGAAGAAGTTTGTGCAATTATAAGTCTTGGAAGTTCTGATGATACAAATGCTGCAGTCAAAGCAGCAAAATCTGCATTTGAGACTTGGAAAGAAACTTCAAAAGAAGAAAGGTTAAATTTATTAGAAAAATTATTAAAAATTTATAATTCTAGATGGGATGATATGACTGATGCTATTACTACAGAGCTTGGTTGTCCTAAAGATTGGTGTTCAGCTAATCAAACATCTTCTGGCGCAGGTCATATCGAAGACTTTATAAAAAGATTAAAAGAATTCGAATTCGAACCAGGTTTTGATAAAGGATCTACTAATCATATTGTATATGAGCCAATTGGAGTTTGTGGATTAATTACACCTTGGAATTGGCCTATAAATCAAATTGCTTTAAAAGTAATTCCAGCTTTTGCTACTGGATGTACAATGGTACTTAAACCATCTGAAATTGCACCATTGTCAGGAATGCTATTTGCAGAGATGATAGATGAGGCTGGATTTCCAGCTGGAGTATTTAATTTGGTAAATGGTGATGGGCCTGGTGTTGGAACTGACCTGTCAGGACATCCTGATGTTGATATGGTCTCATTTACAGGATCTACTAGAGCTGGAAAATTAATTACAAAGAATGCTGCTGAAACTATAAAAAGAGTTTGTCTTGAACTTGGTGGTAAAGGTGGAAATATTGTTTTTGCTGATGCATATCCTGATGCAGTCAGAGATGGTATTAGAAACGTAATGAGTAATTCAGGTCAATCCTGTGATGCCCCAACTAGAATGCTTGTTGAAAAATCAATTTATAAAAGAGCTGTTGAAGAAGCTGCTGATGAAGCAAATAAAATTAAAGTTGATCTTGCTTCAAAAGCTGGTGACCATATTGGGCCTGTAATTTCAAAAACTCAATTTGATAAAATTCAAAGTTTAATAAATAGTGGAATTGAAGAAGGTGCTACTTTAGTAGCAGGTGGTCCTGACAAACCTGAAGATCTAAAGAAAGGTTATTTTATTAAACCAACAGTATTCACTGATGTTAATAATAATATGAGAATTGCTAAAGAGGAAATATTTGGACCAGTATTGTCGATTATTCCTTTTGAAAATGAAGAGGAAGCTATCCAAATTACAAATGATACAGAATATGGATTAGGAAACTATTTACAAACAGAGGATAATGAAAAGGCAAAAAGAGTCTCAAAAAAATTAAGGTCCGGAATTGTGTATGTAAATCATAAAGCAGCTGACTCTGGGACTCCTTTTGGTGGGTATAGACAATCTGGAAACGGACGTGAAGGTGGAACCTGGGGATTGCATGAATATCTAGAGGTAAAAACTATTACTGAATGGAAAAATTAAAATGCTTGGTTATGTAATGGTAGGAACCAATAACTTAGAAAAAGCAATAATTTTTTATGATGAAGTCTTAAAAGTTTTAAATCTAGAAAGAAATTATAAAGATGAAGTTTGCGCTGGTTACACAGAAAAAAATGGCGATGGAACTATAGAGTTTTATGTGACCAAACCTGTCAATATGAAAGAGGCAACTAATGGAAATGGAACGCAAGTTTCATTTATTACATCATCTAGAGATATAGTTGATAAGTTTCATGAGATTGGACTTAAGGCAGGTGGAAAAAGTGAAGGAGCTGGAGGTGAAAGACCAGAAGGTTCTGGAGTTTACTATTCTTATATTCGAGATCTTGATAATAATAAAATTTGTGCTTTCACAAACAATTAATGTCTTACAATTTAATTCAAGAAAAAATCAATGAAGGAAAAATTATTTTACTTGATGGAGGTATAGGTGCTGAGCTTGAAAAAAAAGGAGCTAAAATGGATCAAAACCTCTGGTGTGGAAAATGTTCGGTAGATAGCCCAGAATTTCTAAAAGAAGTTCATGAAAATTATATTGATGCAGGTGCTGATGTTATTACAACAAATACTTATGCTACAACTCCAATTTCTCTTAGAAAACACGGATATGAAGACTCAATTGAATTATTTAATAAACAAGCAGTTCAAATTGCAAAACAAGCAATTAATAATTCAAAAAAGAACATCTGTTTAGCAGGAAGTGTTTCGAGTTATGGAAGTTTTCTTAAACTTGGAACAAAGAACATGAAGCCATGCTTTAATGAACATATTAAAATTTTATCAAATGAGGGTGTTGATTTAATAATTTTAGAAGCAATGACATCTCAAGCAGAAATCGTGGAGACTATGCTTGAGTGTTCTTCAAATATAAAGTTACCTGTTTGGCTTTCTATTTCCTGTGTAATAGATCAGAATACAAAAAATATTACACTTGGTTATGATGATGTGAAGAATAAAACTGAAATTTACGAGGATTTAGAAGAATCGTTGAAAAATTTTAGTAAATTACATAAGGGGCCAATTTTAATTGCTCACTCAGATATTAAAACAACGAGTGCAGCTTTAGATACTGCATTAAAAAATTATAATGGAGTTATTGGTGCATACCCTAACAAAGGCTATTACGAAAAACCAAATTGGAAGTTTGTGGATGATTTTTCACCCAATGATTATTTGGAAGTTGCAAAAAAATGGTTTAGCAAAGGTGTAAAAATTGTTGGTGGTTGTTGTGGTATAGGAGTTGAAGAGATAAAAGCTGTTTCAATTTTGAAGTAATAATATATTGTAAAATTATGAAAACTTTTATTGGTGGTATTGGTTGTTTTTGGGACGAAACTAAATACGATGGTATAAAAGGAATATTATCTACCGAATGTGGTTATTGCGGAGGTGATGATCCTAATGTTACTTACAAAGCAGTTTGTGGTGGGGATACAGGTCACATAGAAGTAGTCAAAGTTCAATATGATGAAAATATTTTAAGCTATGAAGACATGGTCAGATTATTTTTTAAACTCCATGACTCAACTCAAAAGAATAGACAAGGAACTTATGTAGGAATTCAATATCGCTCTGAGATATTTTATAATAATGATAATGAAAAAAATACAGCAGAGAAAATTTTAAAAGAAATGAATCAGAAATTAGATGGAAAAGTTACTACAAAAATTTCCAAAGAAAAAAACTATTGTAAAGCAGAAGGCTATCATCAAAAGTACGAGAAAAATAAATCTCTTAAGTTTGGATAAAAAGTACTAATTTGAAAAAAATTATTTCAGAAAAAAATCCAGAATTAGTTACAAGAAAAGATAATAAAGCTCAATGGAATCTCCCAAATAAAAGGAGGTTGGGTTTTAGAAATTTATATAAAATTAATAGATATGGAATATACCTTAGATCAGATTTTGTTTTAAAATTAAAAAAAAAAATTGATAAGAGAATTGGTAAATTATCTTCTGTAAAAAAGGTAACTAAAAATAAAGCTTTTTGCTCTTTAATAGTTGGTAAAGATCAGGATATTTTATTCGAGCAGTACGCAAAGGACTTTTCTACAAATCAGCCTCAAACAATTATGTCAATTACAAAAATGTTTATACATTTATTTGTGGGAGAGCTGATAGACAGAAAACTAATTAACTTAAATAAGAAAATTTCATTTTACTTGCCAAAAATTGGCAGTGGTTATGCAAATGCAAAAGTAAAAGACGTTTTAGACATGAACATTGTAAATCTATATAGCGAAGATTATACAAAAGCTTATTCGTCTTCATTTTTACATGAGCCTGTGGGAGGATGGAGACTGCCGATTAAAGGCAAAAACATTCAAAGCCAGGAACAATATTTAAATTCAATTAAATCTTTAAAAAGCAGAGATTTAAAAAATTATACCGATCTGGCGCATTATAAATCAGCTAATACTGATGTTATTGGACTAATTGTAGAAAGAGTAAGTAAAAAAAGTTTAAGACAATGGCTGTTGGAAACAGTTGAAGCAACAGGATTTGAAGAAGGATTGTATATAGGAACAGATAGATTTGGAACACCGTGGATGTCTGGAGGCGGAAGTTTAATTACAAGAGATTTTTTAAGAATGGGTTTACTTTTTTCTAGGTTTGGAAAAGGTATAAATGGAAAAAATATTGGTTCTAAAACTTTTTTGAGTAAAACTATTAATAGTAAGGGACCCAAATACATTCAATTATCTAAAGATAAATTTGTCTGTTATGTTAATTCATTAATGAAATGCGGTAACTGGATTGGTCACTCTGGGTATGGGGGCCAATTTTTAGGAATAAATTTGAAAACAAAAGTTGTTGCTGCGTTTTTTTCTGTCTTAGAGACTAAATCTGCAACAAATGAAAAATATAAAAAAGATATGGTAGATATGATAGACCAAATAATTAGTAAAGATTACTAATTTAAGAAAATTTTGTTATCAAGGATTTTAAATGTTTATCTGTGACGCCACAACAACCCCCAATAATTTTTACCTGATCGTCTATTAACTCAGAACACTTATCAACAAATTCAATTTCATTTTCAGTTATTAATGCTTGCATAGTACTCGTGTCAAATTTATGAATTTCTGGATAGAACATAATTGGCCCATTCCAATTTGATTTTAAAACTTTCATTCCCTCTTTTGTATCAATAAACCAACTATGCATAATGCCATAAACATCTCCACCGATAGATTTGAGTGAATTAATTATTTCAGCGAAATTTATAATTTTATCTTCAGGAAGGAATTTTGGCTCATCAGGATATTTTAAAGGGTCATATATAATAGATCTCTCTTTTTCAGCTCTAAAATTTCTACCTACTACGGTTTCATCAAATTTACTTATGCAGCAACTTAATCCAACCCAGACAGGTAAACCTGTTTCCAAAGCTGCATTAAGCAAAATTTTAGCGTGATCAATATCTAAGAGCATTTCAAGAATAAGCACTTCGACTCCCTCTTCTTTTAATACTTTTGCTTGTTCTTTATAATTTTTTTCTTCTTTTGCAAATGATGGTACAAATTTTGTGTCAGGTCTAAATTCATTTTCAGCCAAAGCTAAATATGTTGACATGCTTCCAGCAATTTTAATTTTTTTTCCAGAATTTTTGACTGCTTGTCTTGCTAACTTAACTGTATCAATGTTAATTTTTATAGCCTGATCTCCTAAATTTGAAGGCTCAAGACAATGCCTAGCAGTTCCAAAAGTATTGGTTGTTATCATATCACATCCAGCGTTTATATGACTTTCGTGTACTTTGATTACTATTTCTGGTGAGAAAACATTTGCAAGACCAGAAAAAGCTGGTCCCATAGTTCCACCAAGTCTCTGAATTTCTGAGCCTGTTCCGCCATCTAAGAAGACTTTTTTTTTTGATTTCAATAATTCATTAATATCCATTATGCTAATTTCTTCTCTGACTTTGGAACATATACAACTTCAATTACACCACCAAGAATTATTAATATACTTCCTAGTGTTTCTCTCCAACCAAAAGGTTCATTTGTTAAAATACTAGCACTAACAACACCAACAATTATTTCAGCTAAAAATAAAATAGATGATAAGCCGGCTCCTAGTTTGCTTGGAGCCCAAAAGATTATTACTCCTGTAGGAATAAAATAAAATATCGAGATAAGTAATAAAAAAGTGGACATTGACATGATAACCTCCACTGATGGAACTGGTCCTAAATAATCTACTAAGAATAACCCAATAGGTATACTGGCTAAACCTCCATAAAAAAAGAATGTGAATATAATTGGAAAGACTCCATCTGTTTTAATTATTTCCATTCTAATTAAACCAGCACCAAATAGTGCACCTCCAGCAAGAGCCAACCAATCCCCTGCATTTTGAGGTAATGGGATTATATTTTCTTGACTGAATACAATCCATAAACCTCCTAGTGCCAAACCTAATGTGATTACCCTCTTCCAACCAAATTTCTTTTTTAAAAAAATAATTTCAAATATTGTTGTCCAAACAGGTATCATGTAAAACATGATTAATGCTTTAACTACATCAGTAAGAAGAAAGCTGAGAGCATAACAAACAAATCCACTTCCAACAAAAAAACCTGTGAGAGGAAATTCCAATCCAATAGACTTTCCTTTTATAACTCTCCAAATTGCGACTGGTGATAATATTAATATTCCAACTGCCATTTGGGATATTGTTCCCCAGCCACCAGTCAAACCTCCATCTTCTAGTATTCTTTGAGGTAACCAATAAATTCCCCATGAACCGGCAGCAATAGCTAATGCAAATGAAATTTTAAAATGATGAGGGTGTCTGGTCATTATTATATTATTGCATTAATTTTGGTTTAAATTTTGAAAAGTTAAAAATTTCTTCATAAGATTTGGCAAAGTTAATTACTTTATTATCTTCTTTAATATTTGCTATAATCTGCATTCCCATTGGTAGCCCTTTATTATTAAAACCAACTGGAATAGATATAGTTGGCAAACCAAGCAAACTTGATAATGTATAGACTTCCATATATCTATGATAAGTGTCAATTTTATTATCATTGATAAATTCTGGATTGTTTAGGTTCTTTTCAAAAGGAAATAATTGAGCCGAAGGTAATGCTAAAAAATCATAATGTTTAAATAGGTTTTGTATTTTATCCATATATTTATTTCTTATTTCTATTGCTTTTAAAACATCGTTTGTTTTGATGCTTTTCCCTTTTTCATATTCCCAATATGCTTGGGAAGGTAATTCATTAAAATTTTTTAAATTATATAACAAAAAGTTTTCATATAATGTTCTGGCTCTTAATGTTACCCAAGAATACCATAATTCTCCTGAGTTAACTTCAGTTTTTAAATTTTCAACATTTAAACTATTTGATTGTAATTTTTTTAAAATATTTTCACATAAGTCTATAATTCCATCTTCATACTTATATTGTTCATTTAGATCAATACACCATCCAATTTTTAAATCTGAAAGTTTTTTATTATTTATATCTTTAAGATCGAAAGATAATTTATCCTTTACATTCTTCCCTTTTATATAGTTAAATAAAAAATCCATGTCATTGGGAGTCCTAGCAAAACATCCTGTTGTAGACATTAAAGGAAAATCTTTTAAATTTTTAATTTCAAATCTATCTTCTGCAATCGCACCAGGTGTTGGTCTTAATCCATAAATATTTGCAAATGCTGCTGGGTTTCTACAAGATCCCATCATATCTGTGCCATCTGCAAAAGGAATTAAATTTGCCGCAACAGCTACTGCTGCACCACCTGATGACCCTCCCGCTGACTTACTATAATCATAAACATTTGAAGTTGCTCCATAAACTCTGTTAGTAGTATGACAACCAACAGCAAATTCAGAGAGATTTGTTTTACCAATTAAAATTGTGTTTTTTCTGTAATTATCTACTAATAAAGAGTCCTGTTTTGGTATATTTTTTAATAACTCTTTATATCCATAGCATGTTACCTCATTTTTAATATCAAATAATTCTTTAACAGCAATTGGAAGTCCATAAATATCATCTTTGTCATTATCACTATTAAAATTTTCATCTTTTAATTTTGCTTCTTCAGTAATTTTTGTTTCATCTATATGTGAAATAATAGCATTTAATTTTGGATTGAATTTTTTTATTCTATCTAAATAAAAATTTAGCACCTCTACTATTTTAATTTCTCTTTTTTTTATTTTTGAAATTATTTGATGGACAGAAAAATTCTCAAGCACTTAATTAAACCTATCTTGCTTGTCTAATACTCTCTAAAACTAAAGTCTTGACCTCATCTAATGATGCCTTTTTAGGATTTTGTCCGTAAGCTTGGTCTAACATTGATTTCTTTGCTATTCTCTCTTGGCAATCTTCTGGCACTCCTAATTCATTTAATCCTTTAGGGATTTTTAATCTATCTAGAATTATATTTAAGTTGTCTTGAAAACTTTCAATTGAATGGTTTTCAAATTGCATAGCCTCTGACATTCTTTTTACTTTTTCTTCTAATCCAGGTAAATTATATTTCATGACTGCAGGAAGTATAATTGCATTAGTCAATCCATGATGAGTATTATATTCAGCACCAACCATGTGCGAAATTGCATGAACTAAACCTAGGCCTTTTAAGAAAGCTATTCCACCCAAATAAGATCCAATAATCATTCCTCCTCTCGCTAAAAGATTATCAGGTTCTTCTACAGCTGCATAAAGTGATTTTGAAATTAAATTTAAACTTTCTAATGCAGAACCATCACAAAGTGGATGAAATATAGGAACACTATAACCTTCAATTGCATGTATCATTGCATCTATACCGGTCCAAGCAGTAAGATTTGCTGGTAATTTTAAAGTTAGCTCTGGATCTACTAAAGCTAAACATGGTCGGGCATCTGGATGCCATAAACAAAATTTCATTCCTTTTTCAAGATGAGTGACCATGGCAGTAACTTCTGTTTCAGCACCTGTTCCTGCTGTAGTAGGAATAGTAATTATTTTTGGAAAAGGATTTTCCATAGTTAGTTTTGGCGGCTCTTTTTCAAATTCAAAATCCCATAAAGGCACACCGCTATCAACTGTAAGAGAAATTGCTTTTCCTCCATCCATTGCACTTCCACCGCCTATTGCAATTATTGCATCATGATTTCCTTCACGAAATTTTTTACATCCAGAATCTATTTCATCATCTCTAGGATTTGGCGATATATTTGAATAAATATCTGATTTGATTTTTGAGTCATTAAGTAAATTTTGTAAATCACTTATAAATGGTAAATTTACACTACCACTATCAGTAACGATTAATGCATTATTTATTTTAAAATTTTTACAAAACTTTCCAATTTCTTTAAATCTTCCAGGTCCATAAGCTGTTAAAGTTGGGAATGTCCAATCCTGATTATTTAATAAAAATTCTTCATTAAGCTTAAAATTTTGCATAATATTTTAAAAACTTATACTAATTTCAATATTATTAAATGAAAATTTCATCTGAAAAAACAGATCTAAAAAAAACATATTTAGCAATTGCTACAATGCTCTTAGCAATTTTATGTATAGATCTTTACATGGTTATTATTAAATTTTTAGGTGATGAATACTCAATAATTCAATTAACTTTATTTAGAAATGTAGCAGCAATTATACCTTTGTTATTATTGATCTTATTCACAAATGAATTTTCAACAATATTCAAAAACTTAGGAAATAAGTTTTTGATATTGAGTTGCTTGAGAGGAATATGTTTTCTTTCTATGAATGTATTCATTTTTATCTCAGTAGTAAATCTGGAATTTGCAACAGCAATGACGCTAACATTTTCGTCACCTTTCTTCATAGTAATACTATCAATAATTTTATTGAGTGAAAAAATTGGTATTTACAGATGGTCAGCAGTTATAATTGGTTTTGTTGGTGTGGTTATGATAATGAAACCAACAAGTGAAATTTTTAGTTTGTACTCAATTTTTCCAATTCTAACCGCTATAGCATGGGCTTTCACTGTCATAATTTTAAAATTCATTCAAGGCAATCATTCAACTGCAAAAATTCAGTTATACACATTAATATTTAATGTCATTGGTGGTTTACTTTTATTTTTTGTAACTACAGGACATGTTGAAATTAAAAATTTTAAAGATTTTATTTTGATGACAATGACTGGAGTTTTGGGTGGTACAGCAGCAATATTGTTTATTTATTCTTACCGTTTAATTTCAGCAAGTAAAATAGCTTCATTTGAGTATCTTGGTATACCGTCATCTTTTATTCTTGGTTGGATTTTCTTTAATGAAGCTCCATGGAGCCAACTATTTCCTGGAGTAATAGTAATTATTTTTGCTGGTATGATTATTATATGGAGAGATAATATAAAAAAGAAATCAATAGAAGGTAATAAGCAAATTTATTGATTTGATCTCATAGATTTCATTACTATTACTCTATCTATCTCACCTAATAGCTTTCCACTTTCATTACAAACTACTGGATAAGTTTTATCATTATCAATTAGCCTATCTATTAAGTTTTCAATTTTAGAATTATCTAAAATATTATCTTTTCCATTCTCAAATAAATTTTTTGTTTCATTGCAGCACTCAGTTCTCATGACTTTGCCTGCACTTAATACTTTATATTTAGGAACATCTTCACAAAAATCTTTAACATATTGATCTTTTGGATTAGATACAATTTCTTCAGGTGTACCTACTTGAGAAACTTCTCCATCTTTCATAATTGCTATGTGGTCTCCCATTTTAATTGCCTCTAAAAAGTCGTGAGTTATAAATACCATAGTTTTTTGAAGCTTTTCTTGGATCTTTAAAAGCTCATCTTGCATCTCTCTTCTAATCAAAGGATCCAATGCTGAAAAAGGTTCATCAAAAATTAATATTTCAGGATCCACAGCTAATGCTCTTGCAAGTCCTACCCTTTGCTGCATACCTCCAGATAATTCTCTTGGATAATTATTATGCCAACCATCTAAGCCAACCATTTTTAAAACTTCCATTGACTTTTCTGTTCTTATATCTTTTTTTGTTCCCCTTACTTCTAATCCATAACCAATATTTTCTAGGACTGTTCTATGAGGAAATAAACCAAAATGTTGGAAAACCATGCTCATTTTATTTCTTCTTAATTCTAATAATTCACTTGCACTCATTTTTGTAACTTCAACATCATCCATTTTCACTATGCCAGCTGTTGGCTCAATCAATCGCGAAATACATCTAACTAGTGTTGATTTTCCACTACCAGATAATCCCATTACTACAAATGTTTCACCTTTTTGAATTGAGAAACTGACATCTTTTACAGCAACAACGTGTCCTGTCTTTTCTTGAACTTCCTTAATACTTAAATTTTTATCAAGGTTTTTAATAATTCTTTTTTCGTCTGGTCCAAATAACTTCCATATATTTGTACAGGTGATTTTTTGTTCTACAGACATTTTTAATAAATAATATTACTCCAAAAATAGACAATATTTTACTTTAAATGTAAAATTATTTATTTTAATTTGCGAACATGGCTACTAGAACTGATTTAATAGATAAATCAAATCAATCAAAAAACATAATAACTTATGTAATTATTGGAGTTGTTTTTTTGGTAGCACTCTGGCTATCTACTCAAAGTGAAGGGCCTTCAAAATTTCCTAAAGAAGTCACTGATAAATTTACATTTACAGCTTGGGTGAACGATGGAGAAGATTATTTAAAAAAAAATTACAGATGGGTCACTAAAATTATAGCAAGCTATATAAAAGAAACTTATTATTTTTTAGAAGACTTTTTGCTTGAGTCTCCTTGGATTTTAATAGCAGCAATAATTGTAATACCTTGCATAATTGCGGGTGGTTTGCGATTGGGAATTTACTCTTCTTTTGTAGTTTATTTTTGGGGAGCTACAGGAATGTGGGAACCATCCTTACAAACAGTGGCATTGATGGGTCTGTCTGTTTTATTATGTGTATTTTTTGGATTTATACTGGGTGTCTTGTGTTCACAAAGTAATAGATTTGAAAATTTCATGAAGCCAGTATTAGATACTATGCAAGTAATGCCAGCATTTGTATATTTGTTCCCAGCATTATTTTTTTTTGGGATAGGAGGCGCGCCAGCAATATTGGCTACCATGATATATGCAATGCCTCCAATAATAAGATTGACAAACACTGGTATAAGACAAGTGCCAGCTCAAACTATTGAGTCTGCAACTTCCTTTGGTTCAAGTAAACTTCAATTGTTATTTAAAATTAAAATTCCATTATCTTTACCAAGTATAATGATGGGTATTAACCAAGTAATAATGATGGCATTGGCATTAGTGGTTCTTGCATGTTTTATAGGTGCCGAAGGTATTGGTGGGCAAGTTTGGCAAGCAATAAGAAGATTGGATGTTGGTTGGGCAATGGAAGGTGGGCTATGTATTTTATTTATGGCGATAATGTTTGATAGATTTAGTTTAGCGTTTAGTAAAGATGTAGAAAGACTTCCTTCAGATGTTCAAAGATTTTATTTACTTCCACAAAGTTGGGAAAAATATCAAATCGCAAAAATTTTAGAAATGCCGTTAAGTTTTGGAAATAAGATTTTAAAAATCATATGTCAAACAGTGACATCTGCTATAGCAATAGTATTTAGATTTTTAGTTTCAATTTTTAATAAATCTACAGCTGAAAACATCGGTGAATTTATTAGCAAAAGATATTATGTTATTCCTTATTTTTTAGTTTTATTTCTAATTGCATTTATAGATCATTACTTTTTAGAAATAGGAACATTTCCAAAAGAATGGAAATTATCAATAAGACAACCAATTACAAATGCAGTAGAAAGCCTGACTGTAAATCCAGGATTTATTTCTTTTGCAAAAGGTTTAAGAGCTTTTGTTTATTTAAATTTGTTAAGACCTTTAGATGTTTTTCTAACTCAAATACCTTGGTGGTATACATTAGCAGTATTTTCGGCTTTAGGTTATGTAACTGTTGGAATAAGATTTGCAATAATTACTGCGGTACTTCTTCTATTCATTGGTGCATGTGGAATATGGACACAATCAATGATAACTTTATCCTCAGTACTTGTGTCTGTAGTGCTGTGTTTTGTTATAGGAGTTCCTCTTGGAATAATTGCATCTTACAATGAGAGATTTAGAAATATTCAGAACGTAGTGTTGGATGCAATGCAAACACTTCCTTATTTCTGTTATTTAATTCCTGTTCTAATGTTTTTTGGTGGTGGAACAGTGTCAGCTGTTCTTGCAACTGTAATATATTCAATTCCACCAATAATTCGATTAACATCACTAGGTTTAACACAGGTTTCTGGCACTTACTCTGAAGTATCGAGATCATTTGGTGGAACACTTATTCAAACATTAAATAAAGTTAAGTTCCCGTTAGCTATTCCAAGTTTAGTTATTGGATTTAATCAGACTGTAATAATGGCTTTTGCTATGCAAATAGTTACACCACTTATTGGTGGTAAGGGATTAGGTTTAGAAGTATTTAATGGTCTTGCGAGATCAGATACTGGAAGAGGATTAGCAGCTGGTATCGGAATAGTATTACTGGCTATTATTATTGATAGAATTACACTTGCGTGGACTAAGAAACAAAGAGAAGCTTTAGGCTTAATAAGCTAAGACAAATAGTACAATTTGTGTGGTTTACATACCAATACATTTTGATCTAAAATGTGTTTTTAATTAATTAAAAAGAGAGGAAATAAATGAAGTTATCAAAAAAGATATCAGCACTAATTCTTTCTGTAGCTCTGTTAATTGGAAGCTTTGGTCAAGCCAATGCAGCCAAAAGACTTCACGCAGCTATAGCAGATTGGACTGGTGGGATAATTACGTGCGAAGTTGCCGTAGCAATTCTTGAAAGAGAAATGGGATACAAAATTAAACAAACTGTATTTCCTTCAGGAACTGGTCTATGGGAAGCAATCGCTGCAGGTGAGTTAGACTTCGCGTGCGAAAGTTGGCCAAGTTACGCTGAAGCTGACACTGTTATGTTAAAAGAGGACTTAATATACGAAGGTAAAGTCGTTGGGACATACAATGGTGATGGAAGTGTAGATTTACTTGGAACAGCAGGAATAATCGGTATGTCAGACTACTGGATACCAAGATATGCTGCTGAAGAACTAGGTATTAAAACTTGGAAAGACTTAAATAAACACAAAGCAAAATTTGCAACAATTGAAAGTGGTAAGAGAGGTAGACTTATTGGATGTCCGGTTGCAGGTTGGAACTGTCATGACCAAAAAAGACTTGATCTTTTAGGAATAGACTTCCAGGCTGATGAACTTGGAACAGAAGCTGCTGCTATCGCAGAAGCAAAAGCTGCTTACATGCGTAAAGAGCCATTCCTACTTTATCTATGGTCACCGCATTGGTTCTTTGGTGAGTATGATATGGTTGGTGTACAACTTCCAGAACACAAAACTTGTGACAGCTTCACTGAAGCAAATAACTGGAAAGATTGTGGAACTGCTGCGTGGCCAGCAACTGGTTGGGCAAAAGATTACACTATGAACTACGGAAACCCAGCTACTTTTGCTAGTGCAGAACATGCTGATGCTAAGAAGTTCTTTGAAAAAATGTCTTTACAAAATATTGATCAAGCTAAAATGTTAGTTGAAGTTGATATTAAGAAAAGAGATGTAAAAGAAGTTGTTAATGAGTGGTTAGACAATAATCCAGATAAATGGAAAAGTTGGCTTCCATAATAACTTTTAAATAAATTAAATAAAAAGGGCTTTGATTTTCAAAGCCCTTTTTTTTATTTCTTAAGATAATTTAATCGACCCACAATTTCATCTCTATCCATGTAATAACCTTGCAGGTGTCTGTGTCCAGAATTTGGATCAAATTCTGTTCTTCCGTGAAGTACTCTTCTATTATTAAATGTATATATATCTCCTGGTCTTAGCCTAAATTTTATTTGAAATTTGTCATCGTGTAAAAGTTTTCCAAATTTATGATGAGATTTATAAACTTTATCCATTTGATCTGGGTGACAATCTAAAGCGTCCATGGTTGCAGTACTAAATCTAACATCATTATAGTCACCATCTTTTGTTAGACTTATTGCAGTACCATAAAAGCTTCTATGAGCTTCTTGTGTGTAATCTTTGTCTCTAAACTTTAAAGGAATTTTTGTTAGCGTATCAAAAGTATCTTTGTCGTTTTTCTTTAAATATTCTGCAACAGCGAATGCATCTACTGCTGATGAGTCACCTCCTTTTGCTGAATTAACTAAACAATGCAAAAATTGATAACCAGGAGGATTTTCAAACCATGGTAAATCCATATGATTTTGAAGTGCATGAGCTGTATAAGCTGAGTTATTCGGTTTTGGTATATTTATAACTTCAAAAGGTGTTTTAAAAAATGTCTCTCTTGTGTGACTAATTCTATTTAAAACACGGAACGCTGAATTTTTTTCTACTGGAGCATTATAAACTATGGCTATTCCTTTATAATGAAGAAGTTCTAACCATTTTATTAATCCCTGTTCAGAAGATATTATTTCATTATGATCTATGTATATACTATCAATATTTTTTTCTAAACTGCCATCCCACAATTGATAAGGTGATTTGTATTCTTCGTTATTTTTTATTGTGTAGCAATTTTCTCTAAGCCAATTAATATCATAATGGCTTACATGATTTCCCTCACTCCACTCTATTTCTAATTTACCATCACTATTAAGATTATATTTTTTTGGGTTTATATTTTCTGAAACATCTAAAATATTAAACATTCGATGCCTAGAATCTTTATCGTGTGCTGTTGGACAATTATCTCTCAGCCACATATAATTAAATTTACTTTCTTTCCCGTCATCCCAAATTACTTGGAGATAAGTCCCACTTTTTGAGATTTTTGAAATTGAGTGCATAAATAATGATTATATAAAATAATTCACATTTCAATTCAATTAATAGTTGACTTAATATTTTTTGAGAGATTTATTAGCGTTAAGTTATTTGTTAAGATAACAATTAAGTTTGTTCGAATGTCTAAAATTGAAATAAATAATGTATTTAAAATATTTGGTCCAAAACCATCCAGTGTTTTGCAGATGGTCAAAGATGGTTCAAGTAAGGAAGAAATTTTAGAAAAAACAGGTCACACAGTTGGACTAGACAATGTGACTCTAAAAATTAATGAAGGTGAAACATTTGTTTGTATGGGTTTATCGGGTTCGGGTAAATCAACTCTCATAAGACATTTAAATAGATTAATAGATCCAACTGATGGTGAAATCCTAATTGAAGGAACTAATGTAATGAGCCTTAAAAAAGAAGAGCTAATTGATTTTAGACGACATAAAATGAGTATGGTGTTTCAAAGGTTCGGTTTGTTTCCTCACAAAACAGTATTGCAAAATGTTGGATATGGACTTGAAATGCAAGGTGTAGAACTTGAAAAGAGAAACAATGTGTCTATGGAAAAAATTGAATCTGTTGGATTAACAGGTTTTGAAAATCAATTTCCAAATCAGTTATCTGGAGGTATGCAACAACGAGTTGGACTTGCAAGAGCATTGGCAACTGATACAGATATAATGTTAATGGATGAAGCTTTTTCAGCTTTAGATCCTTTAATTAGAAGTGATATGCAAAAACAGTTACTAGCTCTTCAATCGGAACTGAAAAAAACTATTGTATTTATTACTCATGACTTAGATGAGTCATTAAAGCTTGGTGATCACATTGGAATTCTTAATGCTGGCAAGCTTGTTCAAGTTGGAACCCCTGTAGATATTATTATGAATCCAGCTGATGATTATGTTGAAGCTTTTGTTAAGGATGTAAATAGAGCAAAAGTGATTAAAGCTAAAATTATAATGAAATCAATAAATGAAACAACTAATGAAGAAAAAAATAATCTTATTAAAATACATGAAGACCAGTTTATTGAGGAGTTTTTGCCACAAGTTGTTTGTAATAATGCCAATTGCGAGGTGGTTGATAAACAAGGAAATGTTAAAGGATATATCACTAATAAAGAGTTACAACACTCTTTGAGCAAATCTTAAAATTATGAGCATTGATTTAAAAAACAAAAGAATAGTTATATCTGCTGGAGGTTCAGGGATAGGCTGGAGTTCGGCAAAAATATTTTTAGAGAAAGGTGCAACAGTATATCTTTGTGATATCAATGCCACTTTTCTTAACAAATGCAAAAAGCACAAACTAAATAATAAAAAATTATTTGTTTTTCAATGTGATGCCTCAGACGAGAACCAGGTAAAGAATTTTTTTACCAAAGTATTAAAAAAAACAAAAAAAATTGATGCTCTTATTAATAATGTTGGAATTGCTGGGCCAACTGGAACACTCGAAAAATTGAAAAGTAAAGATTGGGAAAATACTTTAAAGGTGAATGTTATAAGCCATTTTTATTTTTCAAAGTATTCAATTCCAATGCTTAAAAAAAATAAAGGCGGAGCAATAATAAATTTATCATCAACCGCAGGTATATTTGGATTTCCATTAAGATCTCCTTACTGTGCAAGTAAGTGGGCAGTTGTTGGTATAACTAAAACATTGGCAATGGAACTAGGAAAATTTAAAATTAGAGTAAATGCTATTTGTCCAGGAACAATTAAAGGAGATAGAATGGGAAGAGTCATAAGAGATAAATCTAAATTTTTAAATGTTTCAAAAAAATTAATAGAAAAAGAATTTGTTTCAATGACATCAATGAATACTTGGGTATACGAAGACGACATTGGAAAAATTTGTAGCTTTCTAATTTCTAATGATGCTCCAAGAATATCTGGGCAAGTAATTGCAGTAGACGGCAACACTTTGAGAATGCACTAACAACTAAACTTTAATATTTTTTTCATTTACTTCCATAAATGGGAAATGAGACTCTTTAAAATGTATATTTTCTGCTTTTTTTAAAAAACTGATATCATCCAGTAAACCTGCATATAAATAGTATTTCTTGTACTTTTCCACATAAGTCAAAATTGGTGCTGCGCACTTTCCACAAAAATGTTTTTTTATTTTATTACCACTGCCTCCTTCGTGTTCATAAATTTTCAATTTTGATTTATCTATATCTATTGCTCCGTCTCTAAGCAGTATTATTGTCATCATTCCGCCTATTTTTTTTCTACAATCAATGCAATGACAATTGAAAACTAAAGGAACTTCATCAAGCTTGACGTTAAAAGTTATATTTCCACAGATACATCCACCAGTTTTATTTATAAAAATTTTTTCTTTCATCAATTTCTAATTTTATTCTCGTATTTTTTTCTAATTTTTAAGACATCAACTAAATATTGGTCCCTAATATTTGAAAGCATATTTATTGATTTACCCTTAGCCTGTTTTTTTGTGCCTGATATAAGTTTATTAGATAATTTATTTGTTAATTTTGGAGCTTTTAATTTTGTCCAAGGTAATTTTAAAGCTGGACCAAATTGCTTTAACATATGTTTCATTCCTTCATTACCTCCTGCAAGATGAAAGGTTAAAAAGGTACCCATTATTGAGTATCTTAGACCTGGTCCATCTTCTATTGCACGATCTAATTCTTGAGTTGTTGCATAATTTTCGTTAATTATATGCAAACCTTCTCTCCACAATGCTTCTTGGAGTCTATCTGATAGATAACCTGGTAATTCTTTTTTAAGCATAATTGGCTTCATTGAGATTGATTTGTAATATTTATTTGCATCTAAAAGAAACTTTTTTGTGGTTTTTTTTCCAGGAACTATTTCAACTGCTGGCAACAAATATGCTGGATTAAATGGATGCCCAATTATGCCTCTTTGTGGATTTTCACTCTTAGAAAAAATTTTAGAGGGTAAAAGTCCTGAGGAGCTTGAGGAAATAATTATATCCGATTTTACATATTTTGAAATTTTGTGTATCAAATCGGTTTTAACTTTATAATTTTCTAATACACTTTCTTGAACAAAATCGACATTTACAAGAGCTTTTTCAAGTGAATTAAAAAATTTTAAATTTTTAATTAAAATCTTTTTTCCAAAAAGTTTTTTTATACTTTTTGATGTTCTTTTTATCTCTTTTAAAACATAACTTTTAAGATTTTTATTTTGATCATATGCATGAACGATTTTATTGTGTGCTAAATTTCTTATTATCCATCCAGTCCCTATTACACCGGTTCCAACAATTCCCACAGTTTTAATTTTTGACATTACTTGTGTTTTACAAGTTTTAATTTTTCTCTTGTTTCTGAAGGTGACATAATCTCTACACCAAGATCTGTAACTATTCTTATAGCTTTCTCAACTAATTGAGGATTTGTTGCTAATTTACCTCTAGATAAATATAAATTATCCTCTAATCCAACTCTTGGGTTACCTCCCATTACTACAGTTTGTGCAACATATGGCATTTCATTTTTAGATATTGCAAAACCTGACCATATGCCTTCTTTGGGCATTATATCTTTCATTGCTTGCATAGCCAATGGTGTTGCGGGTGCTCCCCACGGAATTCCTAAACACATTTGAAAAAGAGGTGGATCACTTAACAATCCCTCTTTATATAACTGAGCTCCAAACCACATATTTCCCAAATCAAAAGCTTCTATTTCAGGTTTAACTTTTATTTCCATTAGCTTTTTTGCAGCTTTTCTCAAATCGTTAGGTGTATTAACTGTAATAACAGAACTGTCTCCAAAATTTAATGTACCACAATCAAGTGTACATATTTCTGGAAGAAATTGTTCAGCATTCGCAATTCTCTCCATTACATTTGCCATGTCTGTCATCGGACCAAATTCTAAAGGGTTTTTGCCTTGGCCTATATCTAAATCACCACCCATTCCTGTTGTAAGATTAAGAATAACATCAGTTTCAGATGATCTTACTCTATCAACTACTTCTTTATAAAGCTCGAGTCTTCTACTTGGAGTTCCATCTTCCTCTCTAACATGAATATGAGCAATAGCAGCACCAGCTTTTGCAGACTCTATTGCTGCTTTTGCAATTTGTTCTGGAGTTTTGGGCAAATCAGGATGTTTGCTTGCTGTATCACCAGATCCTGTAACTGCGCATGAGATGAAGACTTTATTGTTCATTTTTATTTATAGAAAAATATAATATCATATCATTAATAATTATAGGAAATAAAATTAATGGACTTAAATAAACTAAGAGTAAGACGTAGTTTTATATTTACCCCAGGTCTTCAACCAGAAATGTTTCCAAAAGCCTTAGCTTCAGGTGCTGATATGGTTTGTATTGAATTAGAAGATGGAATAGCTATGAAAGATAAAGATGAAGCAAGAAAAAATACTATTGATGCATTAAAGTCACTAGAAGTAAAAAATGATGTTGAATTAGTTGTTAGATTAAATTGTCAAAGAACCAAACATGGACTTCTAGACTTAGAAGCTATTGCTTCAAATAAACTAAAAGTTAAAGCTATCATGTTGCCTAAAGTTAAAACGCCTGACGAAATTACATTTATTGATGACATGCTTACTGATTGTGGTTTAGATACTGATCTTCATGTTATAATGGAAACTAATCAAGCTCTTGAAAGTATTTATGATATTGCGCATTCTAGCGATAAAATAGTTGCTCTTTATTTCGGAGGAGAAGATATGGCAGCAGAATTAAGAGTGGAAAATAAATTAGAGAATTTAGTTTATGCAAGATCAAGATTGGTTCATGCTGGTGCAAGTAAAGGAGTTGATGTTATTGATGTTCCGTATTTAAATCTTGAAAATATGGAAGGGATGAAAAAAGAAGCGCAGTTTGTTAAAAACTTAGGTTTTACAGGAAAAGGATCTATTCATCCAAAACAAATAAGTATTTTAAATGAAATTTTTACTCCATCAGAAGAAGAAATAAGTAAAGCTAAAAGAATTATGGATCAATTTAAAAAAGCTAATACAGGTTTGGTTGTAATTGATGGCAAATTAATAGAAAGACCAGTTTTACGAGAGATGCAAAGAAAATTGTTAGTAGCAAATAAAATAAATAAAAGCTGATAAAATGTCATTTCATTTGGCTTCGAGAAAAATAATTAAAGATTGGACAGATTATAATGAGCATATGAACATGGCTTATTATGTTTTAATTTTTGATGAAGCTTGGGAGACGATGCTTAATAAATTTGAAATGGGTGGAGCTAAAGCACAAATTAATAAAAGAAGCACTATGGTGGTTGAAACAAGAACAACTTATAACAACGAAGTTAAAGAGAATGAAGAAGTAGATGTTTATTGCACTTTTTTTGATCATGATAAAAAAAGATTACATTTAAAATGTGAAATGATTGAAAAAAAAACAAAAAAACTTGCTGCAACAACAGAAAGTCTCTCTCTTTATATTGATCTAGATAAAAGAAAAGTTACAGAATTTGAAGAAGACAAAATAAAAATTATGGATGATTTTATTAATGAGAATAAAAATAATTTTAAAACTGATAATCTTGTACTTACAGGTAAATTAAAAAAATAAATGCAAATTGTAGAAGAAATTATTTATAATTTTGAAAATAATAAATCTTTATATATAGGTGAAAATATAACGATAGCAGATCACATGATTCAATCTGCAATGCTTGCGGAAAAGTCTAAATGTGACGATGATCTAATATGTTCTTGCTTACTTCATGATTATGGACATTTTGTTATCGATGATCCAGATAAATTAGTAGAAAATAATAAAGATGGTGAACATGAGGTAATTGGATACAAATTTCTAAAAAAATATTTTAGCAATAAAGTTGTAAACCCGATTAAATATCATGTTTTAGCCAAGCGATATTTAGCAAGAGACAAAAGGTATTATAACAAATTATCTAAAGCATCGAAGATTAGTCTAAAACTTCAAGGGGGAGTTTTAAATGATAAAGAGTGTGAAGATTTTGAAAATAAAGACTATTTCAAAAGTTCCATACTTCTCAGAAAATTTGATGAAGCATCAAAAAAAGTTGGTATTAAAATGAAAAATATTAATCAATACAAAGAATTATTAAAATTAAAATTAAAATGAATTTTGATTATATAATAATCGGTGCTGGTACAGCAGGTTGTGTTCTTGCAAATAGACTAAGCGAAAATGGTAAATTTAAAGTTGCTTTATTTGAAGCGGGTGGATCTAGTGATATTTGGAAGGTTAATATGCCTTTGGCAATTTTGTATGCAATGCATGATCCAAAATATAATTATAAATATTATTCGGAACCAGAACCCAATTTAAATAATAGGAGATTATTTTGCCCAAGAGGAAAAATGATAGGTGGTTGTTCTGCACATAATGGGATGGTTTACGTTCGAGGAAACAAAAATGATTATGAAAGATGGGCTTCATTTGGTCTAAAATCATGGTCTTATGAAAATGTTTTACCATTTTTTAAAAAAATTGAGACATGGTCTGAAGGAGAGAATAAATTCAGAGGTGGGAAAGGAATTTTACCAGTAAATCAATCCAAAAACAAAAATCCATTGTTTAGTGCTTTTATTAATGCTTCTGTCGAAGCAGGATATAAAAAAAATGATGACATGAACGGAGAAGATCAAGAGGGATTTGGAATGTATGACATTACAATTCATAAAGGACAAAGAGCTAGCGCTTCTAAATATTATCTAGAACCCGCAAGAAAAAGAAAGAATTTAAAAGTCTTTACAAATTCGTTTGCTGAAAGAATTATTTTTGAAGGAAAGAAAGCAGTCGGAATAGAGGTAAATATTAAAAATAAAGTTACAAAAGTTTATGCAAATAAAGAAGTTGTTTTAAGTGGAGGTTCAATCAATTCACCACAACTATTGATGTTATCAGGTGTTGGGCCTGAAAAAGATTTAAAAGATAAAGGGATTAATGTTATTCACTCTTTAGAAGGAGTGGGTCAAAATTTACAAGATCACTTAGAAACCTACATTCAGCAAGAATGCAAAACTAAAGATACGCTCTATTCTTACGTTAACAAAATAAATATGCTTAAAATTGGTATTCAATGGTTTCTTTCAAAAAGTGGTCCATGTTCTACTTCATTTTTAGAAGCAGGTGGTTTCTGCAAATCTTCAGAAGACAAAAGCTATCCAAATATTCAATTTCATTTTTTTCCGGCATTTGTAATCGATCATGGATTAGTTGACCCTGACAGACATGGTTATCAATTACACGCAAGTTTGAATCAACCTAAAAGTAGAGGACATATTAAATTAAATAGTTCAAATCCATACGATTACCCTAAAATTCAATTTAATTATTTAGAAGATGAATATGATTTAAAAGAGACAATTAAGTGTGTTCGTGTAGCTAGGAAAATTTTAAGTCAAGATTCAATGAAACCATACGCTGGAAAAGAAATAGGACCAGGTGAAAGTGCAGCTGATGATGAACAAATTACTGAGTATATTAGATCAAAAGCCGAAACAGCTTATCATCCATCCTGTACATTAAAAATGGGTGTGGACAGAATGGCGGTCGTTGACGAAAAATTGAAAGTTCATGGTTTGGAAAATTTAAGAATTGCAGATGCTTCTGTTATGCCAGAGATTACAAGTGGTAATTTAAATGCACCAACTTTAATGATAGGTGAAAGAGCAGCTGACTTTATCCTTAATTAGACTCGAGATATTCATTATATCTATCTAAACTTTCTTTAGGCCAAGCAATTTTAGGATCATACATTTCATCATAGCAAATATTTTTATCTGCAATATTTATCCATGGATCCTTATCTTTTACAAATATATGTGCTTGAGGTGGAAAGTCTCTCGGTTTAAAAAGAGTCTTTGTTCTAACTGTTAATCTTCTAACTGCAAATTCATAATCAGCATAAATATAAACCCCACATTTTTTACAAAAGTAATGAGTGCATTTTTTCCCACTCCCTGCAATCAACTCGGCTTTTAAAAGTTCACCGCTAATTTTTAAAGAATCATCAAAAATACTAGTATTCATTACATAAGATGATCCAGTTAATTTTTTGCAATCTAAACAATGGCAGACCTGAGTAAAAAGAGGTTTGCTATTTATTGAATACTTTATACTCCCACAAATACATCCTCCATAAATTGGATCAAAATCACTCATTTCTTTAAGAGTATCTTATTAATTATGAAGGTTAAAGTTTTTTTGATATAGGTGCGATATGCAAACAAACGACAATACAAAAGGTATTTTGTTTATTATGACTGGAATGGCCTTTTTTTCCATTCAAGACTCATTAATAAAGTTCATTTTTGAAGATATTGCATTATTTGAGTTATATTTGGGAAGAACTTTAATACAGGCTACTATTCTCATATCTTTTTTTTTAATAACAAAAAAAAAAATTACTCTTAAAACTCATTATCCTTTTTTAACTTTAGTTAGGGTTGTTTGTTTCTTTTTTGGATTTGCTTTTTTTTATATTTCTTTAACCTTTATGTCCTTGGCGATGGTTAGTGCTTTGTTTTTCTCATGTCCTTTCTTTATGTCTATGTTTGCTAAATTTTTCTTAAAGGAACAAATTGGAATTAGAAGATGGAGTGCAATTATTGTTGGTTTTATAGGAGTATTAGTTGTACTTAATCCAACACTTGAAGAATTTAATTTTTTTAAATTAGCACCCGTAGGGTGTGCACTTTGTTATGCGTGCTCAATGACAATTACAAAATATACCTCTGATAAAGACAATATTTATACTCAAATGACCTTACTTTATATTTTTGCTGTTGTTGTAAGTTTAATTATTTATTTTATTAGTGGAGACGGAAAATTTAATAATTTTTCTGATCCTACTTTACAGTTTATTGTAAGAGAATGGTTTACTAACCCTTCGGCTTCATGGCCTTATGTTTTTGTAATGGGAGTGGTTGCTTCCATATCTTTCTTTTGTGTCTTTTCAGCTTATAGTATTGCTTCACCGTCAATTGTATCTTTGTTTGAATACTCTTATATAATTTTTGCGATGATTGCAGGATACATATTATTTGAAACAATACCTGAGCCAAGAACGTTTCTTGGAGCAGCTATTATTATTTCTGCTGGAGTATATATTTACTTTAGGGAAAAAGTGAGAGGTCAAATGATTGCGACAGACACTCCAAATAGATAATTGTTAAAATTATAAGTATTTGTTCGAAAATTGAGATAATTTTCTCATTGAAATAATAATTTAATAGGATTTAATTTTGATTATATAAATTGTTAACAATTAGAGGATAATATGGCAGAAACAAAGAAAAATAACTTAGGAATTATAATTATTGGAGCAATCATTGTGATTGCTGCGATTTTTTATTTTGCGCAACAGCAAACTAAAGTTGGAGAAAAACAAGATATAAAGATTGGAATAATCTTAGGATTTACTGGACCGATTGAATCTTTAACACCTGCAATGGCTGCTTCAGCAGAACTTGCTTTTAAAGAAGCTTCTGATTCAGGATCCCTGTTAAACGGATCAACTATCACAACACAAAGAGCAGACTCAACATGCGTTGATTCAGCTGCTGCAGTTACAGCAGCAGAAGGGCTTGTCTCAGGTGGAGTAAATGCAATTATGGGAGCAGACTGTTCAGGAGTAACTGGAGCAATAGCTAAAAATGTTGCAGTTCCAAATGGAGTAGTAATGATATCACCTTCTGCAACATCACCAGGATTAACAGACCTTGCTGATAATGGTTTCTTTTTTAGAACTGCACCATCTGATGCTAGAGGAGGACAAGTACTTGCAGACATTACTAAAGACAGAGGAGTTAAAAGTATTGCAATAACTTATACTAATAATGATTATGGCAAAGGTTTAGCCGATGTATATGAAGGTGCCGTCAAAGCGCATGGAATTAATGTAACTGTGGTTACTTCACATGAAGAAGGTAAAGCAGATTATGGTGCAGAGGTAGCAACACTAGCAGCTGCTGGTGGTGATGCAGTTGCAGTATTAGGTTACCTTGATCAAGGTGGTGGAATGATTATACAAGGATCATTAGACTCCGGTGCTTTTGATACATTTGTTTTATCAGATGGAATGATTGGTGACTCGCTAACTGATAGATTTGGAGATAGTCTAAACAAATCATTTGGTTCATTACCTGGATCAATGGGTAAGGGAGCTGGATTGTTTGGAGAAGTTGCTAAAGCAGCAGGAATTGACTCTTCAGGACCATATACAGGTGAATCCTATGATGCTGCAGCGCTTATGACATTAGCAATGCAAGCAGGAGGTTCTGCAGATAGATCTGTAATCCAAAGCAACATAATGAGTGTAGCAAATTCACCTGGAGTTAAAATTTTTCCGGGAGAATTAAAAAAGGCTTTAGATTTGCTTGCTGAGGGTAAAGAAATAAATTATGAAGGTGCTACCGCAGTTGAGCTAACTGATGTTGGTGAAGCTTTTGGATCTTTTTTGGAGAAAGAAATAAAAGGCGGAAAATTTCAAAATAAAGCTCAAAGATAACTAAAATCTTAAAACCCCAGTTCGACTGACTTACTGGGGTTTTAAAAAAGATATTTGTCGGATAAATAAAAAATTAATCCTATTATTATACCTAGAAGAATATAATACATTTTATTGTTTGATTATTTTTTCTGGTATTATTCCTTGAGGCCTATATCTCATGATCAAAAGTAATCCTATTCCAATTAATAAAAATCTAAAATATGGAGCACTTTCAACTAGATGTGATCTTATCATGTTAGTCTCTGGAAGATGAGCGGTAAACAAATCAATTAAAAATAAAGATATTGGTGCTGCTTCCACCCACAAAAACCAGACAACAAATCCACCAAGAATAGCGCCAAAGTTATTACCTGTTCCACCAACAATAACCATTACCCATATTACAAAAGTATAACGCATTGGTCTGTAGCTTCCTGGCGTAAAAAGACCATCATTTGTGACCATCATTGCACCTGCCAAACCTACTATTGCTGAACCTAAGATAAATATAAATAAGTGCTCTTTAACTATATTCTTTCCCATTGCGCTTGCTGCCTCTTCGTTATCTCTAATAGCTCTCATTTTTCTACCCCATGGAGAATATAAGGCTTTTTGAGTAACAATTAGTAAGATAATAACTACAGATAAAAACAAACTAGTGAAACATAGTTTTACAAAAATTGAAGATGCATCAATAATTAGTTGATTTAGAATAATTTTTTTTTGAGCAATAGTATTTATTAACTCTAGTTTATTTGAGTAGATTTTTTCAATAAAATCCCTGAACCATTGAGTTTTTTGTAATTCAACTTCGTATGGAGCTGGTCTTTTTAGACCGATAACATTTTTTACACCTCTAGCCAACCATTCTTCATGTTTAATAATTGATACAATTATCTCTGCAATAAGAAGCGTTGCAATAGCAAGATAGTCCGCTCTTAATCCTAGAGCAATTTTTCCAACAATAAACGCAAGTGCACCTGCAAGAAAAGCTCCCATGATCCATGACATTAACACAGGCAACCCCATTCCTCCCAAAAATCCTGACACAGCGGGATCTACAGACTCTATAGCCTCTATTCCTGGCGTTGCAGTAACTCTAATTAAAATAACTCCAGCTATAATTAGAAAAGCTATGGAATAATTTCTTATTAATGATTTCTCAAACCTCTTTAAAATAAATCTCGTTATAAATACAATTGCTACAATTATCCAAATACTACCTAAAATATTTAATCCACCAACTTGCCATGCTTTTTTAACAGGATCGACGGAGACAAGTACAACCGCTAAACCACCCAAGGCGGTATAACCCATTATACCAAAGTTAATTAAACCAGCGTATCCCCACTGAATATTTGCTCCTATTGTCATTACTGCTGAGATCAAACAATAATTTAAGATTGTAAGGGCAATTGACCAGGATTGGAAGAGACCAACACAAATAATTAATAATAACATTATTATATATGCATAAATTACGTTTTCATAATTTCTCATATAGTTTTCCCTTTGAAAATACCAGACGGTCTTATTAATAAAACAATTACCAATATTGAAAATGATACTACAAATTTATAGTCTGTAGAAAGAAGTTGCATAAGAGAGTTTGGTTCCATGCTTGAAGGTAACAAATATGCAACGAATTTTTTATAAGAGTATGTAAGTAAAATTTCAGCAAATGCAATTACATAACCTCCAAAAAATGCCCCATATGGGTTTCCGATTCCTCCAACAATTGCTGCAGCAAATATTGGAAGCATATTATTAAAATAAACAAAAGGTCTATAACTTTTATCTAAACCGTATAATACTCCACCAATAGTAGCCAAAATTCCTGCAATGACCCATGTTATCAAAACAACTCTCTTAGGATCTATACCAGACAATAATGCTAAATCTTCATTGTCCGAATAAGCTCTCATACTTGTTCCAGTTTTAGTTCTATTTAAAAACCAAAACATTATTGAAACAACAACTAAAGTTACGATTATTGTTATTGCTTGTGTTGATTTTAAAGTTATACCTTCTGCAAGACCAGTCATTTCTTTAAATTCTGTTGCTTTAATTATAAATTTTTCACCATCTAAAAATCTTCTATCAGATGGTCCAATGATTATTCTAATTAAGGCTTGAGTGACAAACATAACCCCTACACTAACCATTGCAAACTGAACTGGAGGACTTTTTTTTATCCTGTAATAACTGAAAACAAATTTATCTATGATTAACATATATAAAATCATCATAAGGATGGCGAAAGGAATTGTTAAAAGTGCTGTTGGTAAAAAACCTAATCCAAAACCTAAAGACTGAAAATAATATGTTAGAATAACTGCAAACATTGTTCCAAAAGACATCATGTCTCCGGTTGCAAAATTAGCAAATCTTAAAACTGCATAAATTAAAGTAACAAAAATAGCACCTAAAGCTAATTGTGAACCATAAGCTAACGCTGGTATTACTGTGAAATTAAAAAGTACAATTATTGCATTTAAGAAATCCATTACGCTCCCAAAAATGATCTACGAACCTCGGGATCCTCAAGCAAATCATTACCGGATCCCTCAAATTTATTTTGACCTGTTACCAATACATAGCCTCGATCTGAAATACTTAATGCTTGCTTTGCGTTTTGCTCAACCATAATAACAGCAACATTTGTTTTTTTAACTTTTATTATATGTTCAAACAATTCATCCATTACAATTGGAGAAACTCCAGCTGTGGGCTCATCTAACATAAGAACTGATGGATCACTCATTAAAGCTCTTCCAAGCGCGACTTGCTGACGTTGTCCGCCAGATAATTGTCCGACGACTTGGGATTTTTTTTCACTCAAGATTGGAAATAAACTATAAATACTCTCAATTTTATTTTCTAAACTACCTTCTGTCAAAAAGCCACCAATCTCTAAATTTTCTCTTACAGTCAACTCAGCAAATACATTTCTTGTTTGTGGAACAAATGAAATACCCTTTTTTACTCGATCTTGAGGATTAATTTTTGAAATATCTTCATCATTCAAAGTTACAGAACCTGATTTTAATTTTAATAATCCAAGCATCGCTTTCATGGCTGTTGATTTGCCAGCACCATTGGGACCTAGAATAGCTACTATCTCTCCCCTATTGGCAGTTATGGAACATGAACTAATAATATCAGGACCATCCCCATAACCTGCAGTCATTTTTGCTCCTTCAAAGTATGCCATTAATTTTCTTTTTTTGTTAAGTTTGACTTTCCAAGATAGCTCTCAATTACTTTTTCGTTTTTTTTCACTTCATCAGATGTTCCTTCAAATAAAACTGAACCATCTGCCATTACTATTACTGGATCACACATTCTGCTTATAAAATCCATGTCATGCTCTATCATACAAAAAGTGTAATTTTTTTCTTTATTCAATTTTAATATTGCAGTTCCTAGATCTTTTAAAAGTGTTCGATTAACCCCCGCTCCCACCTCATCAAGTAAAACCAATTTTGCATCAACCATCATAGTTCTTCCTAATTCTAATAATTTTTTTTGACCGCCTGAAAGATTTCCTGCCCTTTCATTTGCTAAATGTGTTAAATTAAGAAAATCTACAACTTCATAGGCTTTTTCTCTAATAACTTTTTCCTCTTTTTTAACTAGTCCTGGTTTAATAAGTGCATTTAATAAATTTTCTCCGCTTTGATTTGAAGGCACCATCATTAAGTTTTCTAAAACTGTTAAGTTTGAAAATTCATGTGCAATCTGAAAAGTTCTTAATAATCCTCTGCCAAATAACTCATGTGATGGTACATCAGTAATATTTTCATCATTAAATATTACCTCTCCATCATTAGATTTTAAATTTCCAGCTATTAAATTAAATAATGTTGTTTTCCCTGAACCGTTTGGGCCAATTATTCCAGTTATTGAACCCGATCTAATATTTAATGAGCAATTTGATACTGCTGCTAGTCCTCCGAATAATTTTGTAAGATTATTTACCTGTAAGATATTGTCAGACATTTTACTTACTTTTTTTTAATCTATTCAAGACGCTATTTGCTGTTCTATTCAGAGATTTATAAAATCCAAATTTTCTTAATTCTTTAACAGCTTGTTCATTTAAACCTTTTGGGGTTTGTGAATTTTTAACAAGGACTTTTAAATCTTTATTTGAATTAATTTTTGCATCTTCAGATAAAGCAATAAATAACGAGGTAATATACTTTTGAGAGTCGCTTCTATTAATTCCCTTTTTTACTAACCATTCACTCAGAGTTTGTAGTAATTCATAAAATGGTGCCATCATTGATGAAGTTGACCAAAAATTTAGTGATAGGTTTTCATTTTTTATTTCAACAGATGTGCCAAGCTTATTAAAAAAATTTCTAACTTGTTTATCTGGTGGAAAAATTGGTACCGGTCCTTTTCTAAGAGAAATTGGAGGTAAAGGAATTGCTCTAATAATCTTGGTTTTAACTTTAATATATTTTTTTAATTCAGTCATTTTTATAGTTGATATAAAACTTATTATCGTTTGACCTTTTTTAAATTTTAATTTTGGAAGAATAATTTTTCCAATAGTTGGTGTTACTGCTAAAAAAACCCAATTTGATTGATTTATAATATCCTGATTATCAGCAGATATTTTTATCTTTTTACTTTTTCTTTTAAGTTCACTTGAAATTTTTGAATTTCTCTTTGAAACAATTATTTTATTAATTTTTAATTTTGACCCCAGTATTCCGTTGATTACTGATTTCGAGATATGTCCTGTACCAATAAATCCGATTTTCATGATAAACTAAGTGATTATTATCACTAAAATTAATTAATTAGTAAAAAAAGAACCTCTAATTCTTAGTAATTCTCTTGATAATTTTTTATTTTCTACAAATGGTTTTCTACCATGAAGCCAGAAATAGTTATTTGCAACTACTGAAAAGCCAACTGGTAAAGGCATTACAATCTTTTTTTGACTTCCTTCTAAAGAGTCTGATAATTTTTGTAGAAATAATCCTTGTTCCATATTTTTGGGCTCAGGAAATTGGTCTATGTAAGAAATTTGTGGTTTTCCATTTTCGTCTTCTGAAAAAACAGGATGTTCCACCTTGTAATCAACATTTTTACTTTTTGGAGAACCCCATATAAAGTTTTGTTTTCCAACTTTATCATTAGTTAAGCTATCTAAATGTTCCCAATCATCAAGGTGTAACATTGCAGTTTCACCTCCTTGAACATTTTCTTCCTCCATTTTTAACATTAATAACCAATCAGTTTTTTCTTTAACGTAAGTTCCATCAGTATGAAGATCCATATTAGTATATGCTTTTCTAAGATATGAGTCGCTATTGTCCTCATGTTTAACATGAAATCTCGCATAATATTTTCCAGCCATTGAATCAAAATTTGGATTACCTAGTAAGTGTGTTACAGCTGTTGATAGTTTAATAAGAAAATTGTTATCAATTTTTTTGGATTTATTTTTAGGTCCTATAATGAAACAACCTGTGTCTCTATCTCTTAATATAGAGTTTATAAATTTTCCTAGCTTTCCACCCGTTGAATCATCTAAAGATTTTGCAAGTGTAAATCTAGTAAAAGGTTTATATTCAAGAGCTGTAATATCAAATTTTTTAAAAGGAAATATTAGTTTATCTATAATTTCATCTTCAATTTTAATATTGATTATTCTTTTGGAATAATCACTAAATGAAATATCAAACCCTTGAATAGTATCTAAGCTATCCATTATAATTATTTGTTACAAACTCCAATTGAATTTGGTCCACATGTTTCACCATTAGTCCATGTTGCGCCAATTAAATTTGCTCCATCAAAATTAGCATTGGTCATATTCGATGAAGTAAAATTAGCTTCCATTAAATTTGCATTTTGAAAATTTGCTTCAATCAATGTTGAGCCCATAAAATCAACTCTTGTCATATTGGCTCCTGTAAAGTTAGCTTTTTCGAAATTTCCACCAACTAGAGTTGACTCATATAAGTTAGCTCTAACAAATGTTGATTCTGGAAAAGTTCCAAATGACAAGTTAGAAGTCATCATAATGCTTTTATCAAAATTTACTTGTATAAAACTTGCAAATGATAAATTTGAGTTAGGCAAATAACTACCTTGCAAATCTTGTCCATCTGAAAATCTACAGTTAGTATAATCAACTCCATCAGTTAAAGGATCATCACATGCTGCTTGTGAAATACCTGGTATTAAGATTAAGAACAATAGTAAAATAATTTTTTTCATTTATATCGTAAAGCTACTTAATAAAAACATAATGATAGCAGAGAATAAAGTTGGGTAAACTAAATTATTTCTAGTTAATTTAAAAATTATTATTGCTAAAAGCACAACAATAAATCTAGACAAATAATTACTGTCAGAAAGTGCACCAGCTGGGAATATTATCATTCTAGAAATTAAAGCAGCCAATGTCGAATAGGCTAAATAATTAAACCACCTATATATTTTGGTATTTTCATCTATTATTTCAGATGTAAAAGCTCCTAAAAACCTTGAAATATAAGTAGCTAAAGACGTAATAACTATTATTAAAACAATATTAGCTGACATTTTTCTCTCCTATTACAAAAGCAACAGTTCCAGCTACAAACCCGCCAATCAAAACACACCAATCAGGACTAATAAAATAAAATAAAGGTCCTAAGATAGCTCCTAAAATTATTGAAACATTTAATTGTATAGACTTCATCACTCCTATCATTGTGCAAGTAAAATAAATTGGATTAATTATAGCTAATCCAATCATCATTTCTCTATTTAAGAAATCAGCAGAGTAATAACCTAAGATAGTTGAAAAAATTGCTATCAACCAAGTTGCAGTTCCAATTCCTATCCAAAAATCAACTCTATATTTTTTTTCAATATCTTTATAATTATTTTTAAGAATTAACCACGAAGATACTGCAACAAAATGACATGAAAGATAATACTTCCATCTTGGTTGACTTTGGTGCTTTAACAATGGCATTAAAGATACAGTCATCGGATACAATCTTGCATTAACTAACCAAACTGCAAAAAATAAATTAATTAACGAAACGCCAATCAAAATTGATTCTGCCATCACAAGTGAGCCAGGTAATGCATAAGTTAAAAAGGTAGAAAAAATACTTTCTTGAATTGTAAAACCTAAATTTTTTAATAAAGCACCAATTGCTAAAAAGCTTAAACCAAGAGCAATTGCGGGGCTATCGAATTCTTTTGCACAAAGAATTCCTTTGAAAAAATATTTTGAATTAATCATCCGCCTAGAAATAGACGTCCAACATCATCATTTTTAAGTAAATCATCACCTCTTCCTGCTATAGCAGTTTGGCCGGATACTAATACATATCCAATATCAGAAAACTCTAAACCTTTTTTGGCGTTTTGCTCAACTAGAATAATTGTTTTTTTTTCATTTTTTTGTAAGTCTCCCAAAATTTCAAATACCATATCAATATATCTCGGCTCTAATCCAATAGAAGGTTCATCAACTAAAAGAACTGAAGGCTTCATTACTAAAGCTCTAGATATTTCTAATAATCTTCTTTCACCACCTGATAAAACTTTTGCTGGTTGATTTCTTCTGTTCCTTAATCTTTCATATTTATCTAAAATCTTTTCTGCCTCTTGATATGATTCTTCCGTTTTATCTTTGATAAAACCACCCATTAACAAGTTTTCTTCAACAGTCATATCTGGAAAGACTGAATTATCTTGCAGAATATAAGCTATACCGACTGACTTTAATTTTTCAGCTGGAGTTAAATTTGTTATTTCTTTTCCATCAATTTCTATTTTGCCTGAGAAAATATTTGTAAATCCATATATTGAGTGAAGTATTGTTGATTTGCCAGCTCCATTTGGACCAATTAAACATAATGATTGTGCTTTGCTTACAAATAAATCAAAATTATGTAAAATTTCCATTTTACCATATCCAGCATTCAAATTTTTTATTGTTAAATGAATATCTTCTGAAGATAAGTTTTTAAGATCCTCTGGACCAGGTGCTTTTCCTAAAACTTCATATTGACTAGACATTATTGAGCCCCCAAATATGCATCAACTACTCTTTTATCATTTTTAATTTCTTCGGGAGTGCCATTTGCGAGCATTTTTCCATGTGCAAGGCAAAATATGTCTTCAGCTAATTGCATAATTACTCTCATATTGTGCTCAATAACAAGTAATGTTATGCCAAAATCTTGATTAACTTTGATTAGTCTATCAATAATTCCATTAATTAAAGTTGGATTTATACCTGCTGTTGGCTCATCTAATAATAGCATTTCTGGCTCATTCATTAGTGCCATTGCAAGTTCTAGTAACTTTTGTTGTCCAAAAGATAGGTCGCCTGCCCTGAGTTTTCTTTTTTGATACAATCCAACAAAATTAAGTAAGTTTTCTGCTTTTTCTGTGAGCTCTTTTGGAATTTTAGAGAAAATTTTAAACAAACTTTCATCACTACCTTTGTGACTGATAAGCATGTTATCTACACAATTTAATTTTCCATAAATTCTGGTTTGTTGAAATGTTCTTAATAATCCTAGTTTTGCAATTACTGGCACCGGTAATTCTGATACTTCTTTTCCATTAAACTTAATTGAACCATTGTCTATTGGATAAGTACCAACAATTGAATTAAATAAAGTAGTTTTACCAGATCCATTAGGTCCTATAAGACCAACTATCTTTCCTTTTTCAACCGACATTGAAATATCAACATTAGCTTTAACACCACCAAATGATTTACTTACATTGTTGACTTCTAAAATACTCATTTTAACTCCACCTGTGCTTTTCGATCGGCTTCATCGACAACTTCACCAAATCTTTCTGGATATTTTTCTCTTAACCATCCCATTAATCCTTCTGGGAAATAAATTACTATCACTACTATTAAAACTCCTAACGCAACATACTGCCAGCCTAGAAAGAATGTCCAAAAACCCTCTTTAAAAAAGTGAAATAAAGTTGCACCAATAATTGGGCCCCATAAAGTTCCCTTACCTCCAAGAATTGCCATTAAAACCATAAAAACACCCATCTCTCTCCCGTCGAATGCAACATCTGTTGAATCGATATAACCAACTAGACCTCCCATTATTCCTCCAGCAAGACCACAAAAGAAAGCTGAAATCATCCATCCAGTTATTTTGTATTTCATAGTCTCAATTCCCATTGCTTCAGCTTTGTCTTCATTATCTCTGATTGCGTTCAGAATTAATCTAAACCTTGTTGTATAAATTGCTCTTACAGCAATGAAAGTTAAAACGAGTGCTCCAAAACTTAGAAAATAAAAAAATTCACCTCTTGCCTCAAGACCTCCGATGTTTGGAAAAGGAGGGGTGGTAAAGCCCTGTCCGGCTCCAATAATTTCAATACCTCCAGAAATTTCTCCTGCTGCAACTCCTAAACCTAATGTACAAATAGCAAAGTAATGTCCTCTTAATCCTAAAATTGCATAACCAATTAATCCAGCAACTATAGTAGGGACTACCGCCGCAACTACTAGACCAGCTGCCATGCCTTGAAAGAATTGTGAAGGTGTATGAACGAAAGTTTTTTCACCACCGCTTTCTGTCCATTCTGCTAATGGAAAGAACATACCAACTTGAACAGATGCACAAAGATACATTCCCAAACCATAAAAAAGAATATTTCCAAATGTATTGTAGCCCATTTCACCACCTTGGATATTCCAAGTAGTTGCAAGGACAATTAATACACATAGAAT